>JAEXWS010000187.1 GCA_023406225.1 Bacillota bacterium
GTGTTCGCCCTGACGGCCCTGGGCTTTACCGCGTGGCTGGTGCTGATCGTGCTGGTGCTGCTGGTGGTGCCGGTGCAGATGACCCTTGAGCGGCTCTTCGACAGGTGCTCCGCCCTGCTGGGCGCCCGCCGGGACCGCCGGGCGCGGCGCAGGAACGCGCGGGGCGCCTTCCGGGAACGCCCCCGGAGATAGGCGGGAAAGTCAGCGGTCTGTGAGGAGAGGAAATAAGCGGCCCGCGGAGAAGCTTCTCCGCGGGCCGCCTGTTTATGCCGTCAGCATCCGGACCATCTCCTCCGCCGGGTCCTCCAGCGGCAGGGCCGTCCGTTTTGCAAGCGCATCCTTATAATAGGGGAAGTGGGTGCAGCCCAATACCAGCGCCTCCATGCCGCAATCCGCGAACCAGCCCGCAAGCTTTGCCAAATGGAACCGTTCCACCAGCTCGTCCGGGTCCTCTCCGGCCTCCACCGCCAGCACCACCGGCAGCGCGCAGGCCCCCAGCATGTTCAGCTCCGGGTTCGCGTCCAGCAGCACCCGCTCGATGCCCGAGAGCCCCTGGGCGTTGGCGGCGATCACGCCCAGATGCCGGTAGCGGCCCGCCAGACGGCGGTAGACGTCCAGCGGCGTCACGATGCGCATCCCCGTCTCCGCCGCCAGGGCGGGGAAGTCCACCGCCGCCGAGAGGGAGTTGCAGTATACAAAGGCTCTGCGGCACCCCTGCCCCATGGCTACCCGCAGGACGGAGCGCGTCCGGTCCATTTTTTCCACGGCGGGGGAGAGCTGGAAGCGGGTCTGCTCCCGGGGATCCTCCGCCAGGGGAAAGGGCAGGCCGGAAAGACGGCGGGCGGACAGGTAGTCCACGCCCATTTGGGTGTCCACCGGCGTTCCCGCCAGTACGGCGATCGGTTCGTTCATGGTCCGTTCTCCTTATCCAAGCTTCCGGGGGAAGTTGCCCGCGATCCGGACCCCTTCCTGCACCGTCAAAAAGGCGTGGGGATCGATGGAGTGCACCGTGTGGAGCAGCTCCTCGATCTCATATTTGGACAGGCACACGCACAGCACATGGATGTTCTCCCCGGTGTACGCGCCCACGCCGTTCCAATAGGTGACGCTGCGGCCCAGCTTTTCGATGATGAAGCGGGCCAGGGCGTCCTGGTCCTCCCGGGTGAAGATCAGCGCCTGGACGCTGACGTTTTGCTGGTGCATCCGGTCCAGGATCAAGGCGGTGAAGAAGTTGTAGATGACGGAGTAAATGGCGACCTCCGGAGTGAACAGCAGCAGGCACGCGGTGTACAGCACGGCGTTGAAGGACAGGGAGAACTTGCCCACGGTCAAATTGCTGCCCCGCTTGCTCAGGCACAGGCCCACCACGTCCAGCCCGCCGCCGCTGCCGCCGCAGGTGAGGACGATGCCGCTGCCCACGCCCGCCAGAATGCCGCCCAGCAGGCACGCGGTCAGGTAATCGTCCACGATGGGGACGGCGGGGATGGGGATGATGCTGTAAAACAGGGAATAGGACACCGTGCACACCAGGGTCTTCAGCACCAGCTCCCGCCCCAGGGTCTTGTAGGCCAGCAGCAGGATGGGGATGTTTAAAAGGAAATAGAGGATGCCCGCGATGTCGTAAGGGCCGAAGCGAACCCCCAGATAGGTCTGCATCAGCGTGCGGAGGAGCTGGCAAAAGCCCAGCAGGCCGCCGTTGTAAAGATTCAGAGGAACGATGAACAGATTCAGCGCGGCGGCGGCGATCAGCTCGCCCGCCACACAGGCCGCCAGACGCAGCCAGCGGTTGTGCAGGGTGTTGTAAAACATGGACGTTTCCTCCCGGAGCGCGGCGCTCCCAGCTTGCAGTCATTGATGTTAGGATGCCCTACTGAAACTGATTATACGGGCTTCCGGAGAAAACCACAAGAGAAAAAATGCGCGGGCTTCAAAGGCCGTACCGGAGGCAGCGGTACAGCCGCTCCCTGGCCCGGCGGATGGTCCGGGACACGGTGGAGCAGTTCACGCCCAGGGTCCGGGCGATCTGAGGCATGTTCAGCCCCTGGTCGTAGTACAGCGCCAGCATCTCCCGCTGGCGGGGGGTCAGCTCCTGGTCCCTGGCCCGGCGCAGGTTCCGCTTCAAACGGGAGAGCTGCTCGGCGTTGTCCTCCGCGTTGTCCCGCAGCCAAACCGTCATGTCCCCGAGCCACTCGCTGGAGCGGCTGTTAAAGCGTGTATCGTTCATGTTTGTGATAGCTCCTGTCGTAATAGCGGGCGGTGAGCACCGCCAGCTCCCGGCTCTCCCGCAGAAGCGGCGTCAGCTCCGCGATCCGCGCGTCCAAAGACCGCGCCGCCTCCGCGTCCGCCGACTGCCGCCGCAGGGCCCGCAGTTCGGCGATGCGCAGGCGGATGCGGGCGGCGCTGTCCGCGTAAAAAACGGACATCTCCAACAGCGTCAAAGCCGCGCCTCCTTTCCCCGGGTCCGGCGGAAGGCCGCCAGCTCCGCCCGGGCGAAGTCCGGCAGGCAGGCCCCGCAGACGGTGGTTCCGTTCATGATCCAATACTCCTCCCCCTGGGAGATCTCCTGCCCGCACAGGGTGCAGAGCAGGGTGTGCCGTCCGGGACGGCGGTGAATTTGGCGCAAGCGTGTCCCTCCTTTAAAAAAGTAGAAAAAAACAAGAAAATCTGTTGACAAATCCCGGCCTGTCTGGTAATATAAATCCTGCTGTTGGTCCTGCAACCGCTGGTGTAGCTCAGCTGGTAGAGCAGCTGATTTGTAATCAGCAGGTCGGGGGTTCGAATCCGTCCACCAGCTCCAATTGAATACCCATATATTTGGGGGATTTCCCGAGTGGCCAAAGGGGACAGA
>JAEXWS010000228.1 GCA_023406225.1 Bacillota bacterium
CCAAAATGACCCGGAGAGGTCATTTTGGGACTGCCCTTCAGCGGTTTCTTTTGGACCGTGCACGGCCCGTTTTCTTTGTCAAGACAAAGAAAATGGGGGGTGCGGATGCCTGCTTCCATCGAAGCAACTTGTTACAAAAAAGCGAGTACCCCTACCTTGAGGCGGAGCGCAGTCTCCATATAAACGGGGTCCCCGCGCGGCCTGCCGCGTGGGGAGAGGAGAAAGGAACGGAGCGGCGGGAGCCCTGCCCTCGGGGCGGGGCGAGCGGAGCGCAGTTTCTTTCGACGATATGGGGGGTGCAGTCCCCCGATACCCGCCAGGTATCAAAAGAATCCCATGACCGGAGGTGAACACATCATGCCCATGGAGGACCTTTTGCTCCGTCAGATGCCCCACAGCCTGGAGGGCGAGCAGGCCGTTTTAGGCTCCATGCTCATTGACGCGGACTGCGTCAAGGACGTGATGGAAAAACTGCGCCCGTCGGACTTCTATCTCCGGCAGAACCGGGAGATTTTCGAGACGATCTACTCCATGTTCACCTATGCCCGGCCCATCGACGGCATCACGGTGTGCGGGGAGATGCAGAAAAACGGCGTTTACGACGAAAACACCACCCGGGCGTACCTCGCCCAGTTGATGGAGATCACCCCCACCAGCGCCAACGTGATGGAGTATGTGGCCATCGTCCGGGACAAGGCGCTGCTGCGGGGCGTGGCTCAGGCGGCGGCGGAGATCACCGCCCTGGTCCAGGAGGGGCTGGGCGAGGCCGGCGAGATATTGGAGGCCGCGGAGCAGAAGATGTATTCCATCCGCCGGGGCCAGAGCGCCCAGGACATGGTGCCCCTGCGCCAGGTGCTGCCGGAGGTGCTGGACCGCCTCAGCGAGATGAGCGAGAGCGACAGCCACCTGCCCGGCCTCTCCACCGGCCTCTCCGCCGTGGACCAGAAGATTACGGGACTGAACAAGTCCGACCTTTTGCTGCTGGCCGCCCGGCCCGGCATGGGCAAGACCTCCTTCGCGCTGAACATCGCCCTGAACATGGCCAAGAGCACCCAGAAGACCGTGGCGGTGTTCTCGCTGGAGATGTCCCGGGAGCAGCTTGCCATGCGCCTGCTCTCCTCCGAGGCGTGCGTGGAGAACTACCGGCTCAAGACCGGCTCCCTCCGGGAGACGGACTGGGAGAAGATCGCCGGGGCCGCCACGGTGCTGAACCGGGTGGACGTGCGCATCGACGACAACCCCATGCTCTCCGTGGCGGATATGAACGCCAAGTGCCGCCGCCTGGACAACCTGGGCCTGGTGGTCATCGACTATCTGCAGCTGATGACCTCCGCGGGCGGGAGCGGGCGGGGCGGGGAAAACCGCCAGCAGGTGGTCAGCGACATGTCCCGGATGCTGAAGATCATGGCCAAGGAGCTGAACGTCCCCGTCATCTGCCTGAGCCAGCTCTCCCGCGCCAACGAAAAGCGGGACGACAAGCGGCCCATGCTGTCCGACCTCCGGGAATCCGGCGCCATCGAGCAGGACGCGGATATCGTCATGTTTTTGTACCGGGACGACTATTATAATGAGGACTCGGAAAAGCACAACATCGCGGAGTGCATCGTGGCCAAAAACCGCCACGGCGAGACCGGCAAGATCGAGCTGCGCTGGGTGCCCGAGTACACCACGTTCTCCACACTGGAGACGCGCTATGACGACGACGAGTGAGCTGGCCCCCGCCCGGAGGGCGGTTTTGCGCGGCGCGCCCCCCGGAAGCCGGGTGCTGTGCGCCGTCTCCGGCGGGCTGGACTCCATGTGCCTGCTTCATTTCATGAACACCTGGGGGCGGATGCGGGGCTTTCGCGCCGCCGCCGCCCACTTCAACCACCGGCTCCGGGGAGAGGCGGCGGACCGGGACGAGGCCTTCGTCCGGGACTGGTGCGCACAGGCGGGCGTCCCCTTTTTCGCCGGGAGCGGCGACGTCCGCGCCCTGGCGGCGCGGGAGGGCGCGTCTATCGAGGAGGCGGCCCGGACGCTGCGGTACGCCTTTTTAAAGGAGACGGCGGCCCGGGAGGGCTGCGCCGTGATCCTCACCGCCCACCATGCCGACGACAACGCCGAGACCATGCTGCTGAACCTGGCGCGGGGCACGGGCCTCCGGGGCCTGTGCGGCATCCCGCCGGAGCGGGACGGCGTCCTGCGGCCCTTTTTGGAGCTTCCCCGGGCGGAGCTGGCGGCCTACGCCGCCGCCCACGGCCTGCCCCACGTGGAGGACGAGACCAACGCCGACCCGGACGCGGCGGCCCGGAATCTCCTGCGGCTGCGGGTGATGCCCCTGCTGAAGGAGCTGAACCCCCGGGCCGTGGAGCACATGGCCCATACCGCCGGGCTGCTGGCGCTGGACGACGCGGCGCTGGACGAGGCGGCGGACCGCCTGCGCCGGGCCGCACGGCCCATCCCCGGGGGCGTGAGGCTCCCCTGGAGCGCCCTCTCCGCCCCGCCCGCCGTCTGCGGCCGGGCGCTGCTGGCGCTGCTGGCGGAGGTGGGCGGAAGCCGGAAGGACCTCTCCGCCGCCCATGTGGAGGCGGTTTTGACCCTGGCGGAGGGAAAGACGGCGGCGCTGCCCTACGGGGTCTCCGCCCGCCGCGCGGGAAGCTGGCTGGCGCTGACGCGGCCGGCCCCGCCGCCAAAGCCCGCGGTGTTGGCTTCGGGCGCGCCCGTGCGCTGGGGCGGATACACCCTGACGCTGCTGGACGCGCCGTCGGGGGAGGGCCTTGCCCTGCGGGCGGGACCGGAGGCGGTGACCGCGGCTCCCTGTCCGCCGGGGGCGCGGCTGACGCTGCCGGGGGCCAGAGGCCCCCGCACGGTGAAGCGGCTGTGCCTGGACCGGCGCATCCCCCTTACGGAGCGGGAGGGCCTGCCCGCCGTCTATCTGGACGGCCGCCTGGCCGCCGTGTGGCGGCTGGGGGTGGACGCGGAATTCGCCCGGCGGGGAGAGCCCTGCCGGTTTGTACAAATCATCAAACATACGGAGGAGAACGAGCCATGAGAAGCGAGATGGAAGCCGACATTTTGAAGGTCCTGGTCACGGAGGAGGAGATCCGTGTCCGGATCGCGGAGCTGGGCGAGGAGCTCTACGAGCGGTTCCGGGGAAAGAACCCGCTGTTTTTGGGGGTGCTGAAGGGCTCCTTCGTGTTCATGGCGGACCTGGTGCGCGCCTGCCAGGTGAAGAGCGACGTGGAGTTTATCGCCGTCAGCTCCTATCAAAATTCCACCGTGTCCTCCGGCCGGGTCCAGATCACCCACGACCTCCAGCAGGACATCACCGGCCGCCACGTCATCATCGTGGAGGACATCCTGGATTCCGGCAACACCCTGGCCTTTTTAAAGGATTACTTCCTCACGAAGGGCGCGGCCTCCATCACCATCGTGACGCTCTTGGATAAGCCCTCCCGCCGAACGAAGGCCATCACCGCGGACCTTGCCGGCTTCGTGGTGCCCGACGAGTTCGTGGTGGGCTACGGGCTGGACTACTGCCAGCGTTACCGCAACGTGCCCTATATCGGCGTTTTGAAGCCCGAGGTGTACTCCGGCTGAGACAGCCGTTTGAATGAAATGCAAAGCGCCCGCCAGAGCGAGATAAGGCGGGGCGAAGGAGGACCATCCCTTGACGAAACAAAACCGATCATCCAATTTCAGCTTTCTTTTCCTGGGCCTGGTGATCCTCCTGTGCCTGAGCTGGCTGTGGCAGGCGGACGGCCGGGGGGAGAAGCTGGAATACTCCCAGGTCCGCCAGCTCTTCGAGCAGGAGCAGGTGGAGTCCTTCACCTTCCCGGACGAACATACCCTGGTGATGACCCTGCGGGACAAACCGGAAAATGAAAAGACCGTACGCTACCAGGTGTACGACGTGGACCTGTTTTACAGCGATCTGAACGATCTGATCGTGGCGCAGAAGGCGGCGGGGGTCCTGAAATCCTACGATTATCCCGGTCCGCCCACCACCAACTGGCTGACGGTGCTGCTGCCCTATCTGCTGATGGCCGTGGTGCTGGGGCTTTTGTGGTACTTCCTGATCGCCCGGGCCCAGGGAGGCGGCATGGGACCGGACAAAATGGCCAAATTCGGCGCCGCCCGCACCCGCACCCTGACGGATAAGGACAAAAAGGTGACCTTTGACGACGTGGCGGGGGCGGACGAGGAGAAGGAGGAGCTCCGGGAGATCGTGGAGTTTCTGAAGGACCCCAAGAAGTTCATCGCCCTGGGGGCCCGCATCCCCAAGGGCGTGCTGCTGGTGGGCCCGCCGGGCACCGGCAAGACCCTGCTGGCCAAGGCCGTGGCCGGGGAGGCGGGGGTGGGCTTCCTCTCCATCTCCGGCTCCGACTTTGTGGAGCTGTACGTGGGCGTGGGCGCGTCCCGGGTCCGGGACCTCTTCGACCAGGCCAAAAAGACCTCGCCCGCCATCGTGTTCATCGACGAGATCGACGCCGTGGGCCGCCAGCGGGGCACGGGCCTGGGCGGCGGGCACGACGAGTGGGAACAGACGCTGAACCAGCTCCTGGTGGAGATGGACGGCTTCGCCGCCAACGAGGGCGTGGTGGTCCTGGCGGCCACCAACCGCGCGGACGTGCTGGACCCGGCGCTGCTGCGCCCCGGCCGGTTTGACCGGCAGGTGTACGTGGGCCTGCCGGACATCCGGGGCCGGGAGGCCATTTTGGAGGTCCACGCGCGGAACAAGCCCCTGGCGGAGGACGTGGACCTGCGCCGCCTGGCCCAGGGGACCCCGGGCTTCACCGGCGCGGACCTGGAGAACCTCATCAACGAGGGCGCGCTGCTGGCCGCCCGGAAAAACAGCAAATTCATCACCATGGCCGACCTGAAAGAGGCGGAGATCAAGGTGATCGCCGGGCCGGAGAAGAAGAGCCGGATCATTCCGGAGCATGAGCGGCGGCTGACGGCCTGGCACGAGGCGGGCCACGCCGTGGTGATGCACGCCCTGCCGGACCACGACCCCGTGACCCAGATCTCCATCGTGCCCCGGGGGCAGGCGGGGGGCATGACCATCTCGCTTCCCGAGGAGGACCGGTCCTATCTCTCCAAGCGGTATATGGAGGACCAGATCACGGCCCTGCTGGGGGGCCGGGTGGCGGAAAAGCTGTGCCTGGGGGACGTGTCCACCGGGGCCAGCAACGACATCCAGCGGGCCACCCAGATCGCCCGGAAGATGGTCGCCAGCTACGGCATGAGCGAGAAGCTCGGCACCGTCTCCTTCGAGTCCGGCCACGACGAGGTGTTTATCGGCCGCACCATGACCCAGGGCCGCAGCTACTCCGAGTCCGTGGCGGCCCAGATCGACGAGGAGGTTAAGGCCGTGGTGGCCGCCGCCTACGACCGGTGCGAATCCATCCTCTCCCGGAGCCGGGAGAAGCTGGACGCCGTGGCGGAATATCTGCTGGAGCACGAGACCATGGAGCGGGACGCGTTTTTGACCGTCCTGGACGGCCCGTCCGCGGGCAACGCATGAAATTCGGCGCCGTCCGCGGCATCCGCGGGCGGCGCCGCTGCCTCCGCCGGGGGGAAAAGACCGCCGGAACCCTTGGAATTGGCGGAAAATATGAAAAAAGCGGAAATGATTTCAATGGGCTTTCAGCAAAATCACGAAAAATACCGTCCGCCCAGGACGGACATTTTGCCCGCCGTTTCGTCTTTGCAATTTTGATGCGTCCGCACCATGAGGACAAATGACCGGAAATGGCGGAGGATTTCGCGGCGTTTTTCAAAATTCAGGGAAATCTTTCTGTGTATTATTGACCTTGCAAAGCCTGGGGAAAACACGTAAAATGCTTCACATGCAGCGGGGACCGTCCCCGCAAAGACAGGAGGAAAAGAAGTTATGAAGAAGCTATTCGCACTGGCCCTGGTTTTGGCCATGGCTCTGAGCCTGGCGGCCTGCGGCGGGACCGACGGCGGCGCGGCCGATCCCGGCGCGGGCGGCGGCGAGAAGGTCGTCAAGATCGGCGTGTTTGAGCCCTCCACCGGCGACTCCGGCCCCGGCGGCAAGCAGGAGATGCTGGGCATGCAGTACGCCAACGAGGAGACGCCCACCGTGGAGATCGGGGGCGAGACCTACACCGTGAAGCTGGAGTACGCGGACAACGGCTCCAGCGCCGACAAGGCCCCCACCGCGGCGGCGGACCTGGTGAGCAAGGACGTGTCCCTGGTCCTGGGCTCTTACGGCTCCGGCGTGTCCATGGCCGGCGGCCCCACCTTTGACGAGGCGGGCCTGGCCGCCATCGGCGTCACCTGCACGAACCCCGGCGTCACCGCCGGCAACGACTACTATTTCCGCATCTGCTTCCTGGATCCCTTCCAGGGCACCGTCCTGGCCAACTTCGCCCAGGAGAAGTTCGGCGCCAAGAAGGCGTATTTGCTGGGCGAGCTGGGCAACGAGTATGACCAGGGCCTGATCAACTACTTTGAGCAGGCCTTTGAGGGCGCGGTGGAAAAGGACTCCTTCCCCACCAACACCTCCGACTTCAGCACCTATCTGAACAAGGCCGTGGCCGCCGGCGCGGAAGTCATCTTCTGCCCCGTCTCCATCGCCTACTCCACCCAGATCGTGAAGCTGGCCGCCGACATGGGCCTCTCCATCCCCATCCTGGGCTCCGACACCCTGGACAGCAACATGGTCCTGGAGGCCGCCGCCGGCAGCGGCGTGCAGCTCTATGTCTCCACCTTCTACCAGGAGGGCGGCGCCCCCGCCTTTGACGAGGGCATTAAGGCGTGGCTGAACAGCAACTCCACCGCCATGACCAACAACGGTGGCAACGACACCATCGCCGCCGTCACCGCCATGGGCTATGACGCGTACTACGTGGCCCTGGAGGCCCTGAAGGCCGCCGGCTCCACCGACGGCGCCGCCGTGAAGGCGGCCCTGCCCGGCGTGACCTACACCGGCGTTTCCGGCGCCATCGCCTTTGACGATACCGGCGACGCCATCCGCGACACCGCCTATATCAAGGTGGCCGACACCGCCAACTCCACCTGGACTCTGGAGACCATGCAGAAGGCCGGCTGACCGGTGAAACCGATGCGCCTGGCGGGGGGCGGCCCCTCCCGCCAGGCGGTTTCTTGCTTCGACCGGACGGGGGACCGCCTCGAAAGAAGCCGCTTTTCCGGCCCCTTTCGAGACGGTCCCGGATCTGAAATCATTAGAACAAGGGAGGTATCCCTGTGCAATACGCCATATCCATCTTCCTCTCCGGCATTTCCCTGGGCGGACAGTACGCCCTGATCGCCATCGGCTATACGCTGGTATACGGCATCCTGCGGCTGATCAACTTCGCCCACGGCGACGTGTTCATGGTGGCGGGACTGATGATGGTCTACCTCAGCTCCAGCCTGCCCTTCGCCGTGGCGCTGCCCCTGGTGGCGGTTTTGACGGTGGCCCTGGGCTTTGTCATCGAGCGGGCGGCCTACAAGCCCCTGCGCAGCGCGCCGCGGATGTCCGTCATGATCTCCGCCATCGGCGTGAGCTATCTTTTGCAGAACCTGGCCACCTACGTCACCGGGGGACTTCCCCAGATGTACCCCGCGGTGCCGGGCCTCTCGAAAAACGTGAGCATCGCGGGCGTGAGCACCAAGGTCGTCACCGTGGTCACCCCCATCCTGGTGGTGGTCCTGGTGGTGGCCCTCACCCAGCTCATCAACCACACCAAGGCCGGCATGGCCATGCGGGCCGCCTCCCGGGACTTTGAAACGGCCCAGCTCATGGGCGTGAAGATCAACTCCGTCATCTCCTTCACGTTCATCATCGGCTCCTTCCTGGCGGCGGTGGGGTCCATGCTGTATTTCACCAACTATCCCTCCATCGTGCCGCTCTCCGGCGCGCTGCCCGGCCTGCGGGCCTTCGTGGCGGCGGTGTTCGGCGGCATCGGGTCCATTCCCGGCGCGGTGGTGGGCGCGTTTTTGATCGGCATCTGCGAGAGCCTCATCAAAGGCTCCAACTGGAGCGTCTTTTCCGACGCGTTCACCTTCGCCCTCCTCATTATCATCCTGGTGGTGAAGCCCACCGGCCTCTTCGGTGAGAAGATCACCGACAAAGTGTAAAGGGGGCGGCGGTATGTTGGAAAAGAAAAACAAGCGCGGCGCGCTGATCACGCTTTTGTGCGTGGCGGCGCTGCTGGTGCTGGTCATCGTGCTGGAAAACACCATGAAATCCACCAGCATGCTCTTCACCGTGCTGAAAAAAGGCGCGGTGTACGCCCTGGTGGCCGCGTCCATGAACCTGCTCAACGGCTTTACGGGCCTGTTCTCCCTGGGGCAGGCGGGCTTTATGCTGCTGGGGGCCTACACCTACTCCATCCTCACCATCCCCGTGGCCTCCCGGGAGACCGTGTACTACATCTATAACGGCTCTGCCGTGAACTTCTCCCTGCCGGAGCTGTTTGGCGGCGGCGCGGTGGGCCTGGTGCTGGGCGTTTTGGCGGCGCTCATTCTGGGCGGCTGCGTGGCGGCGGCCATCGCGTGGCTCATCGGCCTTCCCGTGCTGCGCCTCAAGAGCGACTATCTGGCCATCGCCACCCTGGGCTTTGGCGAGATCATTCGGGCCATTTTCCAGTGGGACCCCCTGGGCCCCGTCACCAACGGCGCCAACGCCCTGAAGAGCTTCCCCACCTTCTCCAGCTTCAACGTCCAGAACGCGGACGGACAGGTGGTGCTGCGGCTTTCCACCTTCGTCCCCTTTCTGCTGGCGGCGCTTTGCATCGGCGTGATCCTCCTGCTCATCAACTCCACCTACGGCCGGGCCTTCAAGGCCGTCCGGGACGACGAGGTGGCCGCCGAGGCCATGGGCATCAACCTGGCGAAGCACAAGCGGCTGGCGTTTTGCATCAGCTCCTTCTTCGCCGGGGTGGGCGGCGGCATGTTCGCCATGTTCGCAAGCCAGGCCCAGGCCAAGACCTTCACCACCGCCATGACCTATGAGATCCTGCTCATCGTGGTCATCGGCGGCATCGGGTCCATCTCTGGAAGCTGCATCGCCGCGTTTTTGTACGTGGCCGCCAGCGAGTGGTGGCTCCGGTTCCTGGACGCGGAGACGTATATCGGCTCCTTCAAGGTGCCCCTCCTGCGCAACGGCTTCCGCATGGTTGTGTTCTCCGTCATCATCATGATCGTGGTGCTGTTCTTCCGCCGGGGCCTCATGGGCGACAAGGAGCTTCCGGACCTGTTCCACAGGCGGAGGACCGCCAAAGCCGGGAAGGGAGGCGCCGCCCAATGAGTGCCAGCGTATTGAAAGTGGAAAACGCCACCATGCAGTTCGGCGGCGTGGTGGCCGTGGACAATTTGAACCTGGAGGTGAACGAGGGGGAGATCGTGGCCCTCATCGGACCCAACGGCGCGGGCAAGACCACGGCGTTCAACGTCATCACCGGCGTTTACCAGCCCACCAACGGCGCGGTCTGGTTCCAGGGGGAGAAGATCGTGGAGAACCATCCCCAGGGACAGATGCGCAAGACCTATAAGGGCCAGCACGCGGGGGAGTATACCGCCGTCCTGGCCCCCACGCCCGACAAGATCACGAAGCTGGGCATGGCCCGGACCTTCCAGAATATCCGGCTGTGGAAATCCCAGACGGTGTTTGAAAACGTCCTCATCGCCAAGCACTGCCGCACCCACGCCAACGTCCTCTCCGCCGCCTTCCGCCTGAACCGGAAGGAGGAGGCGGAGCAGCGCGCCGAGGTGGAGCGGCTGCTGGAGATCGTGGGCCTTTCCGGGGTGAAGGGAGAGCTTGCCACCTCCCTGCCCTACGGCAAGCAGCGCCGCCTGGAGATCGCCCGGGCCCTGGCCACGGAGCCGAAGCTGCTGCTTCTAGATGAGCCGGCCGCCGGCATGAACCCCCAGGAGACGGACGACCTGACGGCCTTCATCGGCCAGATCCGCAAGGATTTCAACATGACCATCCTTCTGATCGAGCACCATATGGACCTGGTCATGGACATCTCCGACCGCATCTACGTGCTGGACTTCGGCAAGCTGATCGCCGAGGGCACGCCGGCGGAGATCCAGAACAATCAGCGCGTTATCGACGCGTATC
>JAEXWS010000239.1 GCA_023406225.1 Bacillota bacterium
GCGGTGGACGAGGCCATCTACATCGCCAAAAAGGGCGGCGTGGCGCTGCACCTGTCCCACCTGAAGCTCTCCGGCCAAAAGGTCTGCGGCCGCACCGACGAGCTGCTGGGCCGCATCGACCGGGCCCGGGCCGAAGGCCTGGACGTGACCTTCGACACGTATCCCTACGACTGCGGCTGCACCTCCCTGGGGGCCCTGGTCTCCCCCTGGGCCTTTGAGGGCGGGGCGGACAAGATGCTGCTGCGCATCCAGGACCCCGCCAACCGCGCCCGCATCCGAAGCGACATCGAAAACGGCATCCCCGGCTGGCAGAACTTCGCCTACTCCTGCGGCCGGGGCGGCAAGGTGGGCTGGGACAACATCACCTTCGCCAACGTCATCACCGAGGCGGGCCAGGCGCTTTTGGGCAAGACAGTGGCCCAGGTGGCGGACGAGCAGCATAAAGACCCCTTCGACGTGATGTTCGACACCCTCATCCAGGAGAGCGGCCGGGTCCAGATCCTGAACAAGATGATGCAGGCCGAGGATGTGGCGGTCATCCTCTCCCGCCCGGACTGCATGGTGGGCTCCGACGGGCAGAGCCTCTCCACCCAGGGCATCATGGGCCACGGCAAGCCCCATCCCCGGGCCTTCGGCACCCGGGCGCGGGTCCTGGGCCATTACTCCCGTGATTTGGGATTGTTCTCCGTGGAGGCCGCCGTGCGGAAGATGACCTCCATGCCCGCCGCGCGTCTGGGCATGGACCGCCGGGGCGTTTTGAGAGCCGGGTGCTTCGCGGACGTGACGGTGTTCGATTACGCCTCCGTCTGCGACAAGGCCACCTTCCAGGACCCCAAGCAGTATTCCCAGGGCATGGACTGGGTCATCGTCAACGGCAAGGTGGCGCTGGAAAACGGCGTGGAGACCGCCGTTCTCTCCGGCCGGGTCCTCCGGGGCCGGGTCTGAGCCGCGGAAAGCGAGGTGCCTTTATGTTTGACATCAAAATTGTGGGCGGCACCGTGGTAGACGGCACCGGAGCCAAGGGCCGCCGGGCGGACCTGGGCATCGTGGGCGACCAGATCGCCGCCATCGGAGACCTCTCCGCCGCCGAGGCGGGCAAGACCATCGACGCGTCGGGCAAGATCGTCTCCCCCGGCTTCATCGACATGCACACCCACTCCGACATCTCCCTTACCGTGGACCCCAAGGCCAGCAGCAAAATTTACGACGGCGTGACCACCGAGGTCATCGGAAACTGCGGCATCGGCGTGGCCCCCATCTGCGAGGCGCGCAAGGGGGAGCTTCTGACCTACCTCGGCACCCGGCTGGTGGGCACCATCCCCATCAAGCTGGAACTCCCCTGGAACACCATGGAAGAGTATTTCAGCTTCTTCGACAGCCATCCCACCGCCGCCAACATCTCCCCCCTCCTGGCCCAGGGCGCCGTCCGCATCAACGAGATGGGCTTTGACAAGCAAAATCCCACCCGGGAGCAGATGGCGCGGATGAAGGCGGAGATCACCAAGGCATTCGAGACCGGCTGCGTGGGTCTTTCCAGCGGTCTTGTGTACATGCCCGGCGAGTTCACCACCAAGGACGAGCTGGCGGAGCTGTGCACCGCCGCCGCCCCCTTCGGCGCGCCCTACGTCACCCATATGCGCTCGGAGGGCGAGGACCTGTTCGAAGCCCTGGAGGAGGCCCTCCACATCGCCAAAACGGGCGGCGTCCCCCTGCACATCTCCCACCTGAAGGTCATCCCCCACCCCAAGGTCCGGGGCCGCCAGGACGAGCTGCTGGCCCGCATCGACCGGGCCAGGGACGAGGGCCTGGACGTGACCTTCGACGCCTACCCCTATGCCAGCGGCTGCACCTCCCTGGGGGCCTTGGTCTCCCCCTGGGCCTTCGAGGGCGGGGCGGACAAGATGCTGCTGCGCATCCAGGACCCCGCCAACCGCGCCCGCATCCGAAGCGATATTGAAAACGGCATCCCCGGCTGGCAGAACTTCGCCGGGACCGCCGGCAACTGGAACAAATTCACCATCGCCACGGTGAACACCGGCGCGGCCGCGCCTCTGGTGGGCAAAACCATCGCCCAGATCGCGGACGAGCAGCGCAAGGACCCCTTCGACGTGATGTTCGACACCCTCATCCAGGAGAGCGGCCGGGTGCAGGTGGTGGTGGAGCTGATGGAGGAAAACGCCGTCTCCACCATCCTCTCCCGTCCGGACTGCATGATCGGCTCCGACGGGCAGAGCCTCTCCGCCCAGGGCATCCTGAGCCACGGCAGGCCACATCCCAGGGCCTTCGGCACCCGGGCGCGGGTCCTGGGCCATTACTCCCGTGATCTGGGGCTGTTTCCCGTGGAAACCGCCGTCCGCAAGATGAGCGCCCTGCCCGCCCAGCGCCTGGGCATGGACCGGCGCGGCACGCTGAAGGAGGGGAACTTCGCGGACGTCACCGTGTTTGACTACGCCGCGGTGCGGGACGCCGCCACCTATTCCGACCCCAAACAGTATTCCGAGGGCTTCCAGTGCGTCATCGTCAACGGGAAGGTGGCGCTGGAGGACGGCGTGGAGACCGCCGTCCTCTCCGGCCGGGTCCTCCGGGGCCGGGTCTGAGATGGACCGCCGTGCGAAAGACGCAGCGTCTCTTTCGCACGGCTTTTTTAGCCAGGCAAGCACGGGAGCGGATTTGGGGGCTGGCAAGGCAGGCGGCGGCGGGCTGACGCCCGTCCAGGAGGATCATGAAGCCAGCGCATCATAAGACGCCCCGCAGGGCGGGTTCGGATGATCGCTGCCTGGCTGACGAAACGCTCCGCTGACGCGGAGGAAAGGAATCGCAGATGGTAAACTTGAAGCAAGAGATCGAAGCCTATGTGGACGAACACCGCCGGGAAATGCTGGACCTGTGGCGGGACCTGGTGAATCTGGAGGGCAACTCCGCCGATCTGGAGGGCCTGCGGGCCGTGGTGCACCGCTTGAAAGCGGAATTTGAGCGGACGGGGATGGACTGCCGCCTGCTGCCCATGACGGACAAGACCCAGGATTACCTCTCCGGCGTGCTGGGGGCGGACCGTCCCGGCAAGCCCGTCCTCTTCTGCGGGCATTACGACACGATCCTGCCCCGGGGCAAGTACGGCCCCGATCCCTTCCGGGTGGAGGACGGCCTTGCCAAAGGCCCCGGCGTGCTGGATATGAAAGGCGGCATCGTGGCCGCCCTGTATGTCATCAAGGCCCTCAACGCCGTGGGCTACGACCAGCGGCCCCTGAAGATCTGCTTTGTCTCCGACGAGGAGTCCTGCCATGAATTTAATGACGGGGCGGGCGTCGCCATCATGGCGGACGCGGCGGGCTGTTTGTGCGCCTTCAATATGGAGACCGGCCGCATCAACAACGACCTGTGCGTGGGCCGCAGCGCCCGGGTGGGCTTTGATGTGTGCGTTACCGGCGTTGCGGCCCACGCGGGCAACGACTTCACCTCCGGCCGCAGCGCCGTGGAGGAGATGTGCCGCAAAGTTCTGAAGCTCCAGGCCCTGACGGACCTGAGCCAGGGCAGCACCGTCAACTGCGGCGTCATTCACGGCGGGACGGTGGCGAACGCCGTCCCCGGACGGTGCGAGCTGAACGTGGACATGCGCTTTTTGAAGCAGTCCGAGCTGGAAAAGACCGTGGCCGCCGCCCAGGCCATCTGCGCGGAGACCACCGTGGAGGGCACTTCCACCGTCTGCTCCTACCGGGTGGCCATGCCCGCCTTTGAGACCATCGACGGCGTGATGGACCTGTACGCGCTGGTAAGGTCCGTCTCCGAGGAATACGGCTACGGCTCCCCCGGCAAGATCGTTCTGGGCGGCGTTTCCGACGCGTCCTATCTCACCATGGCGGGCGTGCCCACCCTGTGCTCCTGCGGCGTCCGGGGCGAGAACAACCACACGGACGACGAATACGCCGTGGTGGAGTCCCTGTACGAGCGGACGAAGCTCCTCTCCGCCGTGTGCCTGCATCTGGACGGCTTCCGGCGGTAACGCGCGACGCCAGACAATCCCCCTCTTTTTGAACCGAGCGGTTCAAAAGGAGGGGGATTTTACAGCTTTGATCGGCGGAAGGAATTTTTTTGCGCCGCGGTCCTTCCAGAAAAAAACATATGAATTTTGGTTATGAAAACACATGCAAAGTAGTTATTTGACTCCCCCTGGAAGGTATGTTATTTTCTAAAGGAAGAAGTCGAAACAACGCGAAATTTGCATGATTGACACAAGGAGAAGAATATGAAAAAGAAGTTTCTCGCATCCGTCCTGGCGGGCGTGATGACCCTCTCCCTGGCGGCATGCGGAAGCCAGCCTAGCCCCGCTCCCGAAAGCAGCGGCGGCGACGTCTCCGGCGACGCCGTATGCGAACCCCTGACCATCAATCTCTACAACCCCGTGGCGGGCGCCGTCACCGACACCTCCTACACCATGTTCGCCGACCGGGTGTCCGAGCTCTCCGGCGGCGCCATCACCTGTAACATCACGCCGGCCGGCACGCTGGGCGCCGAACGCGAGGCCACGCAGCTTCTCACCATGGGCGACATCGACATGGGCGTTTTCTCCATCGACGGCCTGGAGTGGATGGTGGCGGATGTCGGCATGTACTGGGTGAGCCTTCCGGGCCTGCTGAACTCCTGGGAGGAAGTGGACGAGCACTACAACAACGGCTGGATGTTCGCCCGCCACAAGGAAGTGGCCGCCGAGCACAACATCGACCTGATCTGCCCGGGTGAGTTCGGCCTGAAGGCCTTTATGGGCACCGGCAAGCCCCTGCGCACCATGGATGATTTCAAGGGCATGGTCATCCGCATCCCCGACGTGGATATGAACCACGACTATATCAGCGCCCTGGGCGCCATGCCCGTCAGCGGCATCGACATGTACACAGGACTGCAGCAGGGCACCATGGACGCCGTGCAGAACAATATCCCCGCCTCCGAGCTCTTCAAGCTGGACGAGGTCGTGGACTGGGTGACGCTGACCTGGGATATGTACGGCACCAACTACTGGGTGGCCAACGGCGACTTCTCCGCCAAACTCTCCGACGCGCAGCGCGAGATCGTCTACACCGCCGCTGAGGAAGCCGCCCAGTACATCCGCGACACCTACCGCGGCGTCACCGACGAGTGGGTGGAAAAGTGCCGTGAAAATCCCAACATCGAGGTGATCGACATCAGCGAGGATATGAAGGCCCAGATGCTGGACGTGAGCTATCAGATTTGGGAGAAATACCGCGCCAAGTTCGACTCCGTGGCCATGGAGCGTATCTTTGAGGAGTTCTATCCCAACTAACCGATCATTGTCTTATCTGGATGCCGGTGGAGGACTTCCACCGGCATCCCGCAAGAAAGGCAGGTAATCTAATGAACCAACCGGAGTTCGACAACAAGTTTTACGCGGCGGTCTACAAGCTGAACCGGATCTTCAGCCGGATCGAGGCGGTTTTGTCCATTGCCACGCTGTGGGTCCTGATCGCCGTCTGCGTGGTGTTCATCTCGGCCCGCTTCATCTTTCACGTGCCGACGCCCTGGGCGGACGAGCTGGCCAGGTATTTCCTCATCCTGCTTGGCTGGATGGGCGCCGCCTACGCGGCCTCCAACAACGACCATTTAAACATCGACATCATCGGCGGCATCGTCCAAAAACGGGCGAAGGACCCCGAGAGGGTCCTGGGCGTGATCGACCGGATCTCTCAGGTGCTGACTTTGGTTTTCCTTGTGGTGTTCCTCTATTTCTACGCGGTATTCGTGGTCAAAATGTATCATTCAGGAACGCCGTCCTCAACGCTTCCCTTCAAGATGTGGGTCCCCATGAGTCTGGTCCTCGTCGGCGGCGGCCTGATCCTGGTCCACAGCATCTGCTACGCCCTGCTGCCGAAAAAATACTGGGGCCGTCAAGAGGACAAGCCCGCAGAGAAAGAGGAGGGCTGACCGGCTATGCAGGTTTTGATCGTATTTCTTCTGATCTTTCTCGGGACCTCGCTGCTGTTCCGGATGCCGGTGGGCTTTTCCATCGGCCTGGGCGGCGTGGGCGTATTCCTGATCTACGGCTTCTCCCTCACGTCCATGTCCCAGTCCGCGTTTTACGGAACCAATAACTTTTCCCTGCTGGCGATCCCCTTCTTTTTGTTCGCGGGGGCGGTCATGGAGTACTCCGGCATCTCCAAAAGCATTTTCAGCTTCGTGGACGCCTTTGTGGGCCGCGTCCGGGCCAGCACCGGCACCGTCGCCATCTTCGCCTGCGCCGCCTTCGGCGCGCTGACCGGCTCCACCCAGGCCACCATCGCCTCCATCAGCAAGATCGTCTTTCCGGAGATGGACAAGCGGGGCTATGAGCCCGCCTATCAGGCGGCCCTGATGGCCGCCGCCGGATTCCTGGGCGTTTTGATCCCCCCCAGCATGACGGGCATCATTTACGCCACGGCTTCCAATATCAGCATCGCGGACGCATGGCTCTCCACCCTGCTGCCGGGCATTCTGATTGCCGTGCTGTATGCGCTGGTGAACTACTTCCACCGCCGGAAGGTGGAGCCGAAAAACGCCGAGCCTTTCCGGGCGGGGCCCTATGTGAAAAACATCGGCGTCAGCACGAAAAACGCCTTCTGGGCCCTCATGATGCCCGTCATCATCTTCGGCGGCATTTACGGCGGCGTGTTCACCGCCACGGAGGCGGGCGCCATCTCCGCCCTCTACGGCCTGGGGTATTACCTGATCCGAAAGCATGTCAGTCCCCACGCCGTCAGCGGATCTGTGAACGACATGCTGAAGTTCACCATCAATCTCACCGGCATCATCCTCTTTATCATGACCACCGCCAACATCGCCTGCAAGGCCATTGCCTTCTCGGGCATCTCCCAGCAGCTGGTCACCTGGATGACCACCCACATCCAGTCCCCCATCGTGTTCATGCTCATCGTCAACGTGCTGTTCATCATCTGCGGCATGTTCATCGACAGCAGCGCCGCGATCTTGCTGTTCGTTCCCCTGCTGACCCCCATTGCGGACGCCTATGCCATCGATCAGATCCAGATGGCGGGCATTATTCTGGTGAACCTGTGCGTAGGTGCGATCTCTCCCCCTTTCTGCATCAATGTATTCGTGACCACCAAGCTCAAAAACGTCAAGTTCACGGAGGTCATCCATTACATCTGGCCGTTCCTGTTTTGTTGTATTTCCGTGTTGCTGCTCATGTGCTTCTTCCCGGGAATGTCCACCTGGCTTCCCGCCCTCTTGAAGTAAACACATCCGTACCCTCCTATCAAAGACCGGCGGGCGCATAAGCGCCCGCCGGTCTTTGGTTTTTATGAAGCCCTCTCCCCAGGATCAGCCGTTTCGGTTTTGCTGGGGGATCTGCGCGTTGAGATCAAACGGGTTTTTCGCAAGCTCCTCCATCACGAAGCTGATGAAGCAGTTGACGCTGCGGGAAACGTAGCTGTCGTGCCGGGTGATAAGCTCCAGGTCCGTGGAGCTGATGGTGTGCTCCACCTCCAAAAGACGGATGTCCGGGAAGGAAAATCTGCGAAAGATGGACACGGGCAAAAACGCCACGCCGAAATTCCGCCGCACCATCTGCACCACGAAGTCCCATTGGGAGGAGAGCAGGACGATGTTGGGCTCAAACCCCGCCTGATGGCAGGCGGACTTGATGTCGTGATGCGTGGAAAAATCCGAGCCCAGCAGCACAAAAGCCTCGTCCTTCAGCTCCTCCAGCGTCACGCTCCTCCGCCCGGACTGGGCCAGCGGGTGGTTGACGCTGACGGCGAGGCAGGAGGTATCCTTGATGAACAGCACATGGTCGAAGGTCTGCTCCTGTACGGGTCCGATGACGCAGCCCACGTCCAGCGCCCCGGACTCCACCCCCGCCAGGATCCGGTTGGCCCCCCGCTCCTCGATGCAGAGCTTGACGCCGGGATATTCCTTGGCAAATTTGGCGATCAGGTCGCAGAAATAGCAGGTCCCCGCCACCGGGGGAAAGCCCAGGAACACCTGCCCCTTGTAGATGTCCTTGTCCAGCGTCGCGGTCTCGGCCAGACCGTCGTACTCGCTGATGACGCGAACCGCTTTTTCATAGAACGTGCTGCCGAAGTCCGTCAGATTCTGACGCTTTTGAAAGGTATAGAAAAATTCAAAGCCCATTTCCTCTTCCATCTTGTGGATCACCTTGCTCAAAGCCGGCTGGGAGATGTAGAGCTTTCTGGCGGCGGTGGAGTAGTTCCCGTCCTTTGCGACCTGGACAAAATATTTCAGTTCCCGAATATCCATGCGGCGTTCCTCCTCACAAAAGTCCCACCGCCATTATACCAACATTCGGCGGTATTTGCCATGCCTCTGTGGAAATGTTCTGGATCGGTCAGCATGCGCAAAGGGAGACGGCCCCCGGGGGCCGTCTCCTGCCGTTTATTCTCCAAAGGCGGCCTTCAGCGTCTCCACGTCCCGCTTGGCGGAGGAGACGTAGTCCATGCCGTTTTCGTTCAGATTGCGCCGGTTGTAGAAAGTCTCGGAGATGATCCAGCCCTCATAGCCGGTCTCCTTGATCGCCTGGACGGACTCTTTGAAATAGGTGCTGCCCTCGCCCAGCAGCACGATGGGGGCGGTCTCCTTGGTGATGAAGCCCTCGGCGTCCGCCAGGGACTCCTTCATATGGAAGTGGTCGATGCGGTCCTTTCCCAGGGCGCGGATCATATCGGGGGGATAGCCCGTGCCGTACATCACCGGGTTATGCGTATCGAAGCAGAGCTTCAGCTTCCCGTCAAACCGGTCCAGGAATTGAAAGTGGTCCTCCAGGCGGATATCCGTCTCCATGGCGATCTGCACGCCGTAGTCCTCTCCCACCTGGACGGCGTATTTGTACATGTCGAACACATGGCGGTACTGGGCGGCGCCGTACATCCGCATGCCCTCGATCATCACCGTGGGAATCCCCATCTCGGACGCCGCGATTACGCCGTTTTTGATGCTCTCCATGCACTCCCTGCCCTCGGGAGAGCTCTGGCTGAAGCGGATGTAGCTCTGGCGGACCAGGGTGTAAAGGTGGATGGACTGGAGCGCCACGCCATATTTGGCCGAGGCCTCCAGATAGCTCTCCTGCACCCGTTTGTTGTTCAGGGGGTAGGCGTTTGTGGAACCGCCCGCGTCCGCGAGCTGCATGCCGGTGAATCCGGCCTCATGGGCCATCTGCAAGGCCAGCGGTCCCCAGCAGGGAAAGCTGAATTCACAGACGCCGAATTGAAATCTTGACATGATCGGAACTCCTTCTCCTTTGATATCGCCGGACCGCCTCAAAGCTCCGGTACGATGACGGCCTGGGTGACCTTCCGGGCGGCGGTCATCTCCAGCGCGTCCTCCAGCTGCTCCAGGCCGAAGGTCTGGGTGGAAAATTCGTCGAACGGGTACTTGTGCTGATACTTGTCCAAAAATTCCAGGGATTTATGCAGGTAGATGGGAAGATACCGGGCCGCGCCGTAGACGGTCAGGGCCTTGCGGGTGATGTAGCCCGGGGAGATGACGGCGTTGGCGCTGACCACATTGATCCCAATGATCACATAGCGGCCCAGAGGCGCCAAGTACCGGATACCCTCCTCAAACGCGCCGGCGAAGCCCGTGACTTCCACGGCGGCGTCGGGGCCCCGGCCGCTGGTCAGGGCCTGGACGGCCTTCACCCGCTCTTCCACGGTGGGATAGTCCTCCATAGATACGATCTCGTCCGCGCCGAAGCGCCGCGCCAGCTCCAGCCGCTCCGAAATGCCGTCCACCACGATGGTCCGCACGCCCTTTTCCCGGGCGATGGCAACGGCGTACAGACCCATGGGGCCCGCTCCCTGGATCAGCAGCGTCTCCCCCGCCTGCAGCTCCGCCCGCTCCAGCCCGCAGTAAATTTGGGAGAACCGGCAGTTGGCTCCGGCGGCCAGGGAGTCGGACAGGGTGTCCGGGACCTTGAAGAACTGCTGTTTGGGGTAGATGTAATAATGCGTGGCGAAGGTGCCGGAGAAGTGGGGCGCGGCCTCCGGGGACTGGCCCAGGTGGATATACGCGTTCTCGCACTGGTCGAAGCGGCCTTTTTTGCAGGCGGGACACTCTCCGCAGGTGATATAGTAGGCGGCCACGATGCGGTCTCCCACCCGGATGGGCTGCCCGGCGGAATCCACGCTCACGCCCTCGCCCAGCCGCTCCACGCGGCCCACGAACTCATGGCCCTGGCAGGTCTTTTCCCCGCCCACGCCCAGAGACACGCCGCTTTTCCAGTTCTTCACGTCGGAGCCGCAGATATTGCTGCTCAAAACCCGCACCAGCAGCGCGCCCGCCTCGGGCTGGGGCAGATCCTGCTGGGTAAAGCCGATCTTTCCGTCCTTTCCAAAATAGGCGATTTTCCCCTTCATTGTCGATCCTCCTGTCGGCGTCAGCCGTTATTTTCTCTGCATGGAGGCGTCCTGAGACACCAGCACGGCGTGGGTCCCGCTGTAACCTCCGTCCACCGGGAGGACCTGGGCGGTGATCTGCCCGGCCTCGTCTCCGGCCAGGAACAAGCAGGCGTTGGCGATGTCCTGGGCCACGGTGATGGTCCCGGTGGGGGTGATGGCCATAAACGCCTCGTCGATGGAGGGAGGCACGTGGCCGTTGTTGTTGGTCCGGGTGAAGCCCGGCAGGACGCAGTTCACGGTGATGCCGCCGCCGCCCAGTTCCAGCGCCGCCGCCCGGGACAGCGCGATGATGCCCGCCTTGGTGGCAGAGTAAATGGTGGAGTTTCTCTCTCCGGACAGGGCCGCTGTGGAGGAAATATTGATGATGCGGCCGCCGCGGCCCTGGGCGAGCATCTGCCTGGCGGCCATCTGCGTCATGAAATAGGTGGCCTTCAAATTCAAGTTGATGGAACGATCGAAAGACTCCATATCCGTTTCCAGCAGGGACTTTTTGCAGCCCCAGCCCGCGTTGTTCACCAGGATGTCCACCTTGCCGAAGGCTGCCAGCGCCGCCTCAAACACCGCAGTCCGGCCCGCTTCTTCTGTCAGGTCCGCCGCCACGGCGATGGCCCGGAGGCCCTGGGCCTTGATCTCCCCGGCGGTTTTTTCCGCCGCCGCCAAATCGGTGCCCACCACGGCCACCGCCGCGCCCTCCCGGGCAAAGGTGGTGGAGACGGCGTAGCCGATCCCCTTGCTTCCGCCCGCCACGATCGCCGCTTTTCCGTCTAATCTACCCATACTGATCGCTCTCCTTACGTTCTTCCGGCCAAAAGGCCGGAGGTTCTTATGCATATGCAATGAATTTGACGCCGAAAGACGCGCGCTCCGGGTCAGGGCCTCGGATGCGTCCCATAATACGCGTCCGCCATGGGGCCCACCACCATGTCTCCGACCTCCGCGATAAACCCGAACAGTTCCCGCAGGTCATAGAGCGCAAAGCTCTTATCCCCCATTTTCCCGCTGGTCAGCTCCGGAACGCCCAGCTCCTTCAGGTTCAGTTCCAGTCCGGAGCGGTCGTCCATCTTGATATTGACATGGTGGATGCCCTGCCCGTGCTCCCGCAGGAAGTCGGAAAACGGATCGCCGCCGGAGGGGTCGAGGGGCTCGATGTACTCAAAGTCGATGCCGCCGAAATTCAGCCGCGCCGTTTTGATGTAAAAATCCTTGGGCTGCTCCAGATATTTGCAGTCCGTAAAGGTCCCGGCCTCCGCCATGTCCTTCGTGGTTTTTACGGCCACCGAACTCTCGTCAAACGCAAAGCATTCCTTTAATCTCTCCAGGGTCTCGTCCACGCTGTGGACCACCATGCCCACCTGAAATACCAGTTCCGGTCGGATCTTTTTCATCTCTGCCTCCTGTTTTCCAAAAGCGGCCCGCCCGCCGGGGCCGTTCAGCTAATCAAATTATAGCGCGAAAACCGGCCCGTGAGAAATATATATAATTTTTCTAGAGCTATTCCTCCAGGTTATAAAAAGCGTGGAGAACCCCAAACCGGAGGGAATCATTCCGCTCTGCGCCGTTTTGATAAATATGCGCAAAAATTCTGTCGCTTTTTCACAAATTTGGGGGAATGTAATGAAATTTGCTTATGAGTCCGTATGCCTACTAGCTATTTGACGCACAGGAGGGGCGCCCATATAATTGGGGCCAAGAAGCGGTTTCTGTCACCGCAAACATTGGAAGAGAGGTCGGGAAGATGAAAAAACGATCCTTGGCGGCACTGCTGGCATTTTGCATGTGCCTGACGCTCGCCGCATGCGGCGACGCCCCCTCCGGCGGCGCGCCCGCCGCGGACGGCGGAGACGGGCAGAAGACTTACACTCTGAAAGTGAGTCTGGAGCCCTCCGAGAGCAACTTCATGGCGGAAAACTGGAGGGAATGGGCCGAGGCGGTCACGGAAGCCTCCGGCGGGCGGCTGCAATTCACCTTTTACTACGACAATACGCTGGTGGACGCCAACGCGCAGTATCAGCAGCTTGCGGCGGGGATCGCGGACATCGCCGACGTGCACCGCTACGCCAGCGACGGATTCGTTATCAATGAAAACTGGAAGCTTCTGACCGCGGGCATCCCCGCCGATCAGCAGGTGGCGCTGTCCTACCGGCTTCTGGAGGAATTCCCCGAAGCCGCCGGAGAGTTCAGCGGCGTGAAAATTTTGGCGCACACCTATTCCGGCGGCGGCGCATACGACCTGCTGACCGTGAAAAAGGAGGTCCACGCCCCCGCCGACATGGCGGGAATGACGATCTGGTGTGAGGCGGACTGGAACGACTTCATCACCGCCTGCGGCGCGACTCCCGTGAACACGCCGTTTTCCGAGGTGTATTCCTCCCTTCAGAAAAACATGTACGACGGGCTGATGATCGCGGCGGAAACCCTGCAGTCCTGCAACTTTGCGGAGGTCTGCAAGTACATCACCATGATCGACTTCTGCTACATGAGCGGCCCGGGCCACCTGATGAACCTGGACACCTGGAACCGCCTGCCCGCGGACCTGCAGGCGCTCATCGAGGACCCGGAGCTGATCGGCGCGCTGGAGCGCGCCAACCATGACGACGGCTTTGGGCTGGAGGAGTCCTCCATCGCCTGGGCCTCCGGCCAATACGGAACCACCGTGATCGAACCAACGGACGAGGCGCGGCAGGAGTTTTTAAGCCTTCTGACCCAGGCAAAGGGCACTTTGGCGGAAAAGCTGGACAAGCAGGGCCTGCCCGGCACGGAGATGGTGGCCAAGGTCGCGGAATGGGCGGCGGCATGATGAGAAAGCAGGCAAACCAAGCCGATGGGAGCGTTTGCGCATGAAAACAGTACAAACCGTGCTGGGTCCCGTGGAAACCTCAAAACTGGGGTCCGTTTTGATGCACGAGCACATCTGCACCTCCAGCATGGGCGTTGCGACCCACTATCCCCGTCTCTACGCCGCCGGATTTGAAGAGCAGATCCTCCGGGATTTGCGGGACATGCGGGAAAACGGCATTTCAACCGTGGTGGACGCGTCTCCGGTCTGCCTGGGCCGCGATGTCCGCGTGCTCCGGCGGGTGAGCGAGGCCTCCGGCGTGAACATCGTCGCCACCACCGGCTGGTGGGGCTGCGAACCGCCCTACGTGGGCCCCACCACCGCCGAACAGTGGGCGGCGTGCTTCATCGACGATCTCACCAAGGGCTGCGACGGGACCGGGGTCAAGGCGGGGATCTTGAAAGCAGCCATGGACAAGGAGGGTCCCACCGAGTGGAAGGTGAAAATCCACCGGGCGGTGGGCCTGGCCCATCTGGAGACCGGCGGAAAAATCATGCTGCACACCTACTGTCCCACGGAAACGCCCCGGATCCAGCTTCAGATCCTGCGGGAGACCGGCGTGGATATGAACCAAGTGGTGGTGGGCCACATCCCGGAGACGACGGACCTTGATTTTGTCAAGTGGATCTATGACCAAGGGGTGTGGCTGGGCATGGACCGGCTGCCCATCGTGCTGCTGCCGGGGTCCTACGCCGTTGCGACCGGGACCCGCATCCGCTTTATCAAGGCCATGCTGGATGCGGGCATGGGAGACCGGATGCTCTTCTCCCATGATTTCATGTGCGCATCCACTCTGTTCGACAACCAGCCCCCCCAGGTGCGACATCTCATCGCGGAGCAGTGTCCGGACCGCTTTTTGTTCCTGAAAAAGCACGTGTTCCCGGCGCTGGCCGACCTGGGCGCGGATCCGGAGGTCCTGTGGAGGATGACCATCGACCACCCCAGAGCTTTTTTTGAGGCGTGACGGCGTTCCCAGCACCGCGGCCCGAAACTTGGGAAGAAAATCGTATAGAACAATGGAAAGATGAGGGAGGACCTATGAAAAAGAAACTGACAGCCTTGCTTTTAGCCGCCGCAGTGGCGTTTTCCACAGCCGCCTGCGGCAGCGGCGGCGCGGACTCCGGTCCGGCGACCGCCGACGGGACAGCCCCCGTCACCGTGACGTTTTACTCGCCCAACAGCGGCAACTACGCCAGCCAGGCCCTGACGGTCATGGCGCAGAACCTAACGGAAAAGTCCGGCGGCAAGCTGGTGGGCAACGTCATCGAGGCGGGGACCGCCGGGACCCAGGACGAGGCCGCCCAGATGATGATGAGCGGCGATCTTCAAGTGATCGTCTACACGGTGGACCAGATGTCCAACCAGATCCCCGGCGCAGGCGACTGGCTGTCTCTTCCGTTTTTGTTCGACTCGGACGAGCAGGCCGTCACGGACTATGAGAACGGCTGGATGCTGGACCAGGTCAAGACAGCGGCGGCGGCAGGCGGCATCCATGTGTTCGACTACGTGTATTCCGGATTCAAGTGCCTGAGCTTTACCAAGGACGTGCACTCCTTCGACGACTGGCAGAACCTGAAGGTCCGCGTGCCCAACAACCCCATGTTCCATGAGCTGTGCGGGGCGTACGGGATGCAGACTGTGGCCGGCATCGACATGTATACCTCCATGCAGAACGGCACCGTGGATTCCGTTCTCCAGGGCGAGGAGGGGCACCAGGTGTTTAAGCTGGAAGAGGTGATGAAGGAGCTGGTCCTGATCCACGACACGTACGGCTCCAACTTCTACGTGTGCAACGAGCCCTGGTTCCAGAGCCTGAGCGCCGAGCAGCAAAAGACCCTTACCGGCGTGATCACCGAGGCCTCCGCGGAGTACAACCAGATGTCCAAGGACGCCATCACCCAGTATGTGGAGGAGACCCTGCCCGCTAGCGGCGTGGAAGTGGTCATCCCTGACGAGACATGGAAAAACGCCATGAAGAAGGCCGTGATCCCCGTTTGGGAGGCGGCATTCTCCAACGAAAATTACAACGCGGAACTGATGGAGCGGCTGAGAAGCGAATACTTTGAGGTGAACTTCGCGGACGTTCTGAGCTGACGCGGACCGCGCGGGGGGGCGGGCGAAAGCTCCGCCCCCCTTTGACGGCGAATGGATGAGTACAGAGAAAGGGACCCCGTTTTATGAAAAAAAATTCAGCTTTTGCCGCGATCATCAAAATCAACGACCTGATTGGCAATATAGAGCGGTTTTTCTGCGTGGCTGTGATGATCCTGCTGGTGGTCGCCTGCATGATCTTTATATCGTGCCGGTATGTGATCCACGTTTCGGTGCCCTGGTCCGATGAGCTGGCCCGCTATGTGTTGGTGGCCCTGGGCTGGATCGGCGCGTCCTACTGCTCTTATCACGACGATCATCTGCGCATCACCGCCGTCAGCGGTCTGGTGAAAAAGCGGTGCAGGAACTCCGACGCCGTGCTGACGGTCCTGGAGCTGGCCACGCAGCTGATGATCGGCGGCTTCATGATCTTCTTTCTGAGCAATTTCATCACCTACCTGACCAAGAGCGTCATGCCCCTGAACGTCATGACCACCGCGCTGAAGATCCCCAATTGGTATCCCATGCTGGTCATTCCCCTGGGCAGCGGACTCATGATCGTCCACTCCTTTTTGAAGGCGGCTGTCTGCCTGGGGAAGCTTCTCCACGCCCTGCCTGCGGATGGGGCGGCCGGTGAGAGCGGGGAGGGCTGAACATGCAGGCGTTTTTGATTTTCATGCTCATCTTTCTGGGCCTTGCGATCCTGTTTGAGTTCCCGCTGGCCTATTCCCTGGGCATCGCGGCATCCGCGACCTTCGTGCTCCACGGATTCGCCCTGAACAATCTGGCCTCTTCCGCGTTCACGAGCCTGGACAATTTCGATCTGCTGGCGATGCCGTTTTTCGTATTCGCCGGCTTCATCATGCAGTACTCAAACCTTTCGGAAAAGCTCTTCCGCTTCATCAATGCCTTTGTGGGCCGGTTCCGGGCCAGCACCGGCGCCGTGGGCGTGGCCACCTGCGCCCTCTTCGGCACGCTGACGGGCTCCCTGGTGGCTACCGTGGCGGCCATCGGCCAGATCGTGTTCCCCGAGATGGAGCGCAAGGGCTATTCCAGGGCCTATTCCGGCGCGCTGGTAGCCAACGCCGGCATGCTGGGCCAGTTGATCCCGCCCAGCTCCCTCGGCATCATCTACGCCATGACCACCGGCATGAGCATTTCCGACGTGTGGCTCTCCACCGTGGTCCCGGCGCTGATGATCGTGGCGGCCTACAGCGTGTATAACTATCTGGTCCGCCGCAGAGTGGAGGAGAAATGCACGGAACGGTTCGAGGTGGTCCCCTATGTGAAAAACATCGGCGTCAGCACGAAAAACGCCTTCTGGGCCCTTATGATGCCCGTCATCATTTTCGGCGGCATCTACGGCGGTATCTTCACGCCCACGGAGGCGGGCGCCATCGCCGCCATCTACGGCGCTCTCTACTACTTTGTGAAAAAATGGAAGGACCCCAAATCCGTCAACGGCAGCTTCATCGGCATCGCCACCGCCGCCGTCGGCGTGGTGGGCAGCATTATGCTGATCATGGCCTTCGCCACGGCGGCGGGCAGGGCCATGTCCTTCGCAGGCATCTCCGCGCTGGTCCAGAATTTTTTCCTGACGAACCTCTCCGAACCGTGGCAGTTCATGCTGGCGTGCATCATCCTCTTCACCGTGTGCGGCATGATCGTGGACGGCAACGTGGCGATCCTTCTGTTTATCCCCCTGCTGACCCCCATGCTCTCCACCTACGGCATCGACCCGATCTTCTTTGCGGCGGTGGTCCTGCTGGTCCTGGAGTTCGGCGCGGTGACGCCCCCCTTCTGCGTTGCGATCTTCATGTCCGCCAAGCTCTGCCGCGTGTCCTTTGGCGAGATCATGCGGGAAACGGTGCCCTTCCTGCTGATCAACTACGCCATATTGATCCTGGTGCTGCTCTTCCCGGGGCTGTGTACGCTCTTGACGTGATGCGTTGCGGGATGTGAAAAGGAGAAGGCGCAATGATGGAGACAAAAAAGGAATGGGCCAAGCAGATTTTTCAGGTGGTCTGTGTGGTGAGCGACCTGGAGGAGACGCTTGGCAATTGGAAGCGTCTGGTGGAATTTGACGAATCGTCCATCAAGCGCGGTGAAACAGACCGCTCCGCGCAGCACATTTACCGGGGACGGGCAATTGCCTGCCCCATCCGATACGCGCGGTTCGACCTGGGCGGCGTGGACATGAAGTTGGTGGAGCCGCTGAACAAATTCGGCGGCGACCCCTATTCCGACCGCCTGCTGGAAAAGGGCCAGGGCTTTCACCACGTGGGGATCTGCGTGGAGTCCTGCGGTGAATTCGCCGCGCACTGCGGCAAACTGGGTCTGAAACCGCTCTATGAAGAGATCACGGAGGGACAGCGCCTGCAATTGTACGCTCTGGAGGAGAAGATCGGCATGTCCATCGCCCCCCGGGAGCGCATGACCGGCCCCTGCGGCGGCCGGGACGGCAGAGGCCGGACGCTGTGATCTCCCCCGCTTACGGCGATTGAGAGGAGAAAAGATATGAAAGCATTGGTCTATCAAAAGGGCGGCCGGGCCAACGCCTCGGTCCGCGAAGTGCCCGATCCCGTCTGCGGCGCGGGGCAGGTATTGGTGCGGGTCATGGCCTGCGGCATCTGCAAGCCCGCCGATTCGGGCCACGACCGGGGCGACTCCATCCTGGGAACGTATCCCGTGATCCCCGGCCACGAATTTTCCGGCATCGTGGAGGCGGTTGGCCCGGGCGTGACCCATTTCAAACCCGGGGACCGGGTCAGCGTGGACAACGGCGCCCCCTGCGGCACCTGTTACTACTGCCAGCGGGGCGAATTCGCCTTCTGCGAGGACTACAAGGCCATGGGGCAGAGCCTGGACGGAGGCTTTGCGGAGCTGGCCGTTGCGCCGGAGAGCCATGTGTATGCCGTGCCCGACGGCGTGTCCCTGCGCGCCGCCGCCCTCTCCGAGCTGGTGGGCTGCGCATACCACTGCATCGACCGCTGCGCCATCCCCCAGGCGGCGGACGTGTTGATTCTGGGCTGCGGCGCCAGCGGGATGCTGCTGGCAATGCTCGCCAAAAGCACGGCCGCGGCCACCGTCACCGTTGCGGACTCCATCCCCGCCAAGCTGGAAAAAATCGCGTCCAAGGGCGTTGGCACCGTCCTGGTGGACCGGAGCGACGATACCGTTCACGAGACGGTTTTGAAAGCGCGTTTTCCCCGGGGCTTTGACGTCATCATCGACGCGGCGGGCGACGCCGGGCTGCTGGAGCGCAGCGCGTACCTCCTCAAACCCAAGGGCAAGCTGGTGAACTACTCCTTTGCATACACGGAGAAGAAGGAGGTCACGCTCAACATATCCCTGTTCGCCCGGAAGGAACTGCACTACATCGGCTCCACCTTCCAGCACCACAATTTTGAACAAGTGCTGCGCTCCATGGCCGCCGGCCGGGTGGACCCGGCGTTCGTCATCACGGACGCATATCCGCTGGATCGCTATTTCGAGGCGCTGGACCGGAATCTGACGGACAGCGGGACCATCAAAATCATTGTGGAGCCCAACGGCTCCTCGGAGGGCAAATAAAACGGCGCAAGGAGAACATCATGAATCACATTCAATTTGGGGCCTGCGAATTCTGCTTTCCGGTGTGGGGCGCGCTGGCCATCGAGATGGCCCATGATGCGGGCTTTCAAGGCATGCAGATCACGGACGGCGGCGGTTATCTGCAGCCCCACCCGCTGAACAACGGCTTTGTGGAGTATGAGCGGTTCGGCCTGGACCTGCGGCGGAAGGACTCCTTCCCCCTGACCGACGAATGGGTGCAAAACGACTATTTGGAGGCCGCCGCAAAATTCGGCATGACGCTGACCGGCATCGACCTGTATTTGCTGGACCGCCAGGGCTTCGTCAAGTTCGCGAGCGGCACCCCCCAGGGGCGCCAGTGCCTGGAGACGATCCAAAACGCCGTCCACGCCGCCGCGCAAATGAACATTCCATCTGTAACCATCCCTCTGCGGGGGATGTTCGGCGTGGGCCAGCACGCATATGCCCTGCAAAAGCTCCAATACGCGGCGGAGGTGGGCCGGGAATACGGCGTGCAGATCCTGGCCGCCGCGGATACGGGACTCGGATATCGGATGGAGATCATGGACGCCCTGCAGGGAGCAGTCAAACTGGATTTCAACACCATCGACCCCCTGGTGACCGCCTCCGGCAGCGCGGCGGAGATGATCGCGGCTCTGGGGACGGACCGCATCGGCCGCTTCCGCTTCCGGGACCTCTCCGCGGACAGCGAGGGCTTCGTCACCCGGGAAACGGGCCGTGCGGCGCTTCTGGGACAGGGAGACGGCGGCTTCCTCTCCTGCGCGGAGGCCGTGAAATCCTCCGGCTACTCCGGCTGGGTCCTCTCCGAGACCGCCTATTACAGCGTGGACCTCAACGTGGGCGGCGAGGATTACGTGTCCCTGGCCAGGCAGGACGTGCAAACCTTAAAGACCGTATTTCACGCGGAGGCAGGGAGGGTCAACCATGGCCAGATTTAAATTTGCCGCCTGCGAATGGAGCTTCCCGTGCTGGGGCTCCCTCGCGGTGAAGATGGCCCATGCGGCGGGCTTTGACGGGATGCAGTTGGGAGACGCGGGCGGCTCCATGCACGCATATCCCCTGCGCGACAAGCATGTTCAGGAACACTATTTGAACGCGGGCGCCAAATACAACATTGAATTTCCCCAAATCCATCTCTACACCCTGGGCCACCAGTGCTATTACCGCAGCCGCCTGGATTCCCCCGAGGGGGAGCTGTGCCTGGAGAGTATCCGGCAGGGGATCATCGCGGCCTCTGAAATGGGGATCCCCAGTGTGATCATCGACGGGATGCGCATGAACGATCCCGCCAAGCGGCGGCATGTGTTGGACGTCGCCAGGTACGCCGTGGAGCAGGGCGGGGAATATGGCATTCAAATCGGCATGGAAACCGACATGTCCCTGGAGGACCACATCCGCTTTCTGGACGCGCTGGACGGCAGGCTGAAGCTGTGCTTCGACGCCCATAATCCGGTGATGTACGGCACAGGCTATCCCCCCGACATGATCCGCGCTCTGGGGAAGGACCGGATAGAGCATTTCCACGTCAAGGAGTCCCAGGCCAACGAGGACGGGTTTTTGAGCGTGGAGACGCCCATTGTTTTGATGGGCGAGGGCTGCACGTTTTTCAGGGAGTCCGCCCAGGCTGTGAAGGAGATCGGCTTCGAGGGCTGG
>JAEXWS010000055.1 GCA_023406225.1 Bacillota bacterium
CCTGAGAGCGGTATCCCCAGAAGCAAATCTAAGCCCCCGCCCCCGGAAAGCCCGAAAAAGTCCCACGGCCTTTTTCGGCCCGGGGCAGGCCTTTTTCTTCGTCCTTCTTTTTCGGCCGGGAAAAAGAAGGACCCCCGCGCGGGCAGCACCCCCCGCCGCGGGCGCGGCGCGTCTCCCGCCGTCCTCAGACGGCGTATTCCCCGTCATTTCCCGAAAAACCCGGGGCATACGGACGTTTGGGCATTCAGCCGCCGTCCGGCACTTTCGGAAGAGAGCGGTGCGGCAGCAAAAAGAGGAGCAGGGGCTGTCCGGACGCGCCCCGTTCCTGTGATTCTGCGGCAATAAGGCTCTTCACCTGAGAGCGATATCCCCAGAAGCAAATCTAAGCCCCCGCCCCCGGGAAGTCCGAAAAAGTCCCACGGCCTTTTTCGGCCCGGGGCAGGCCTTTTTCTTCGTCCTTCTTTTTCGGCCGGGAAAAAGAAGGACCCCCGTGCGGGCAGCACCCCCCTCTACAGGAGTTCCAGCAAAAACCGCCCCATCTGCTCCATGGCCGAGGCGGCCTTCTTTGTGGGGAACATCTGGAACACATGCCACTGGTCCTCCCACACCTCCAGCCGGCAGGGCGCGCTGGCGGCGCACATGGCGTCCCGCAGCCGCTCCGCGTCGGAGTATAAGATCTCGTGGGTCCCCACCTGGATCAGCGTGGGGGGAAAGTCCGTGAAATCCCCGTACAGCGGAGACAGCTCCGGCGAGCGCAGGTTCAGCCCCGGGGCGTAGGCCTCCCGCACGGCGGCGATATACCCCGGCGTCAGCATGGGGTCCAGCTCCGCCCGCTCGGTATAGGAGGGCCCCGCCGCCGTCATGTCCGTCCAGGGGGACATGAGCAGCAGCGCCGCGGGCAGCATCCGCCCCTGGGCCGCCAGCCGGTGGCACAGCACCAGGGCCAGGTTCCCCCCGGCGCTGTCCCCCGCCACCACCACGTCCCTGGCCCCGTAGCCCAGGTGCATCAGATGGTCCCAGGCCCGCAGGGCGTCCTCCACCGCCGCCGGATAGGGGTGCTCCGGCGCCAGGCGGTATTCAAACGTCAGCACGTCGTATCCCGTGACGTTGGTGAGCTTGGAGGCCAGCACCTTGGAATAGCCCAGGTTGCCGCTGGTGTATCCCCCGCCGTGGCAGTACAAAACCGCATGGCGGCGGCGGTGGGGGCGCTTCAATCGCATCCAGGCGGCGGGCATCCCGGCCAGGTCGAAGGGCTCCCAGTCCATGCCGGACATGGGGGCCGCCAGATTGCCCAGCAGCTCCTGGCTCTTGCGCTGCCGCTCCAGCTCCTCCGCCGTCATCTCCTCCGGCGCGGCGGCGCTGTGCAGCGCCTTGAGCATCCGCATCGCCGGGGCCAGCCGGGCCGGGGGCCTGCGGGGGGTGAAACGGGCTTCTTCCATGGCGTCTCCTTCTTTGTCCCATATTTGGCAATAGTATACCACACCCGGGGCCGTTTGCAAACCGCCGTCTTGCGCCGGTGCGCGGAGCTGTGATACAATGGGGGCAGTTGTTTGAAAAGGAGGCGGCGCCATGGCCCACCGGGACACGCCCTGGTATCCTCTGGACAATGCGGGCACGCTGTACTCCGCCCTCCAGAAGGAGGAGTATTCCGCCATTTACCGCTTCTCCGCCTGGATGGCGGAGGAGGTGGACCCCGCCGCCCTCCAGCGGGCCATCGACAAGACCATGCCCCGGTTCCCCAGCTTCGCCGTGCGCATCCGCCGGGGGGTGTTCTGGTACTATCTGGAGCCCAACCCGGCCCCCGGCCCCTTCCTGAAGCCCGACGTGGCGGACCCCTGCCAGCCGGTGCGGTTCCGGGAGGACGGCCGCTGGCTCATCCGGTTTTACTACTACCGCCGCCGCATCTCCCTGGAGGTGTTCCACGCCCTGGCGGACGGGTCCGGGTCCCTGACCTTCTTCCGCACGCTGCTGGCGGTATACCTGCGGGAGCGGGGGCACTCCGTCCCGGCGGGGGACGGGGTGCTGGACGTGGACGCGCCGCCCCGGCGGGAGGAGCTGGAGGACGCTTACGCCCGGTACGCCGGGAAGGTGGCCCGGGCCCCCGCCCTGGTGAAGCGGGCCTATCCCAACCGGGGCGAGGCGGAGCCTTTTTACACCTTCCATGTCACCATGGGCTTCCTCCCCGTGGACCGGCTGAAGGCCCGGGCCAGGTCCTACGGCGCGTCCATCACGGAATATCTCTCCGCCGTCCTGGTCCAGGTGCTGCTGGAAAAGCAGCGGCGGGAGCGGCCCCACCGGGAAAAGCCCGTGGCCCTGGCGGTGCCCATCGACCTGCGGTCCCTCTTCCCGTCGGAGACGCTGCGAAATTTCATCATCACGGTCCAGCCGGTGGTGGACCCGGCCCTGGGGGATTACACCTTCCCCCAGCTCGTCTCCCGGATGCACCACTACCTGCGCCTGCACATCAACGCCCCGGAGCTGCGGGCTCTGTTCACCCGGAACGTGCGCTACCAGACAAACCCGGCCCTCCAGCTCCTTCCCCGGCTTTTGAAAAACCCCGTCATGGCGTACAATTACCGGACCCGGGGCGTGCGGCCCTACTCCGCCACCTTCACCAACCCCGGGGCCTTCCATGTCCCTCCCGCCATGGAGCCCCATATCCGTCACATGGAGGTGGTGCTGGGCCAGGCCACCGTGCCCCGGCCCCACGTCTCCTCCATCAGCTACGGCAACACCATGGAGATCACCTTCGCCGGGACCCAGCGGGACGCGGAGACGGAGCGGGCCTTCTTCCGCTTCCTCATCCGGGAGGGCCTTCCCGTGCGGATCGAGAGCAACCGCCGTTCCCCGGCGTGAAAGGAGCCGAACGATGCCTTACTGTGTCCACTGCGGCGTGGAGCTGGACGCCTCCGTTCCCCGCTGCCCCCTGTGCGGCGCCGCCGTCCACGACCCGGCCTGCCCCGCCCCGGAGGACGCCCCTTCCTTCTTCCCCACCCATCCGGCCCAGGTGGCTCCGGTGTCCAAGCGGGCCCTGGCCCTGCTTTTGAGCAGCATGCTGGCGTCCGTGCCCCTGTGCTGCGCCTTGCTGAACCTGGTGCTCCAGCCCCGGGTGCCCTGGCATCTGTTCGTGGTGGGGGCCTCCGCCATGCTGTGGGTGTGGACGGTGTTCCCCCTGCTGGCCAGAAAAACGCCCCTCTGGGCCCGGCTGACGCTGGACGTGGGGGCCGTGGGGCTTTACGTGTGGATCATCTCCCTGGCCCTGGACGGCGGGGCGTGGTTCGTGGGGCTGGCCCTGCCCCTGCTGGCCCTCAGCGCCGTCACGGTGGGCTGCTTGAGCTGGCTGCTGCGCCGGGGCCACTCCATGCTGACCACCGCCATCATGGCCCTGACCGCCCTGGGGGTCTACTGCGTGGGGACGGAACTTTGCTGCGACCTCTTTTTCCGCGGCCAGGTCCGCATGGGCTGGTCGCTGGTGGTGCTGGCCTGCTGCGTGGGCCTGTGCATCCCCCTGCTGGTGGTGCGGCGGGTGCCCTCCCTGCGGGAGGAGGCCCGCAGGCGCTTCCACTTTTAAAAAAGCCCCCATTCGGCTTTGTGCTCCCCACACCGCCCGCAACGGCGCGCGGAGGAAGCCGACAAGGATCGGGGCGCGCTCCATCAGCTCAACAAATAAATCCCCAGCAATAAAGAGTGCCTATGTCGTTCAAAACATAGACACTCTTTATTGCATCCCTAAGATCCATTCAACTGAAACCTTTAATACCTTGGAAAACACGGGCAATTCGTAGTCTGGAATAAACCTTGTGCCGATCTCGATCCTGCTGATGCTGTCGCGTTCGATCATGATACCCTCAACTTGCACTTGAGCCGCAAGGTCGGCTTGGGACATTTTCAGTTTTTGTCTGGCCTCTCTGATCCGTTCGCCAGATAGATTCTTGCGGCCATGATAACTATAGATTTTCACAGCATCACCTGTTCCGTGCGTTCAAGACGCTCATTTTTCTTGACTTTAGCACAAAAAACGCGGCGCTTGTGTTAAAGACCAGAATCATAAAAATTTTCTCCATATCCTAACGATACTCCGGGAACACAAAAGGGAATTGGGATTTAAAAAAGGACCGCCCCGGAGCGTTCCGGGGCGGTTTTAAGCGTCATGATTCCGCCAGCTCCCGCAGCAGCCGGATCTCCCGGGCGTAGCCGTCCAGGTCGTTGGGGGTCTCCAGGCAGAAGGGCAGGTCCCGCAGCGCCGGGTGGCGCACCACGCCGGCCAGCGCCTCCAGGCCGATGGCCCCCTCCCCGATGCGCGCGTGGCGGTCCCTGCGGCTGCCGGGGGGATTTTGGCTGTCGTTGAGGTGGACCGCCTTCAGCCGCTCCAGCCCCACCAGACGGTCGAACTCCGTCAGCACCCCGTCCAGATCCGAAATGAGGTCATATCCCCCGTCGGAGACGTGGCAGGTGTCCAGGCACACCCCCAGCTTGTCCGAAAGCGCCACCTGGTCCAGGATGCGGCGCAGCTCCTCAAACCGGCCTCCCACCTCGCTGCCCTTGCCCGCCATGGTCTCCAGCAGCACCGTGGTCCGCATCTCCGGGCGCAAAACGGCGTTCAGCGCCTCCGCGATATAGGCCGCCCCGGCCTCCGCCCCCTGGCCCACGTGGCTGCCGGGGTGGAAATTGTAATACTGTCCCGGCAGAAATTCCATCCGCCGCAGATCGTCGGCCAGGGTGTCCCGGGCGAAGGCGCGGTTTTTCTCCTCCGCGCCGCAGAGGTTCATGGTGTAAGGCGCGTGGGCGATGACGGGCGCGAAGCGGCGCTCCTCCAGCAGGGCCATCAGGGCCGCCGCGTCGGCGGGGTCCAGGTCCTTGGCCCGGCTGCCCCGGGGGTTGCGGGTGAAAAACTGAAAGGTGTCCGCCCCGATTTGAAGCGCCTCCCGGCCCATGGCCAGAAAGCCCCTGGAAGAGGACAGGTGACAGCCGATATGCAGCATGACGGCCTCCTTATGGAATGGTTTTTCTCCACAATAGCACGGCGACGCCCGCCTGTCGCCCGCAAATGCAACAGCGCCCTCAATCCCGCTCCTCCGCTTCGCCCTCCCCGCCCAGGAACAGGTCCTCCGCCTGCTGCTGCACGGCCATCAGGTCGGCCCGCAGCCGCCGCAGGGCCTCTTCCGTATCCGTGATCGCGTTGAACAGCAGCAGATACTCTTTTTTGACAGATTCCATACTGGCTCCTTCCTTTCCATAAAACAGACAATATATGGCCTTCTTCCCCTTTATGATACACAACATAAAGGATGGATTCTGTCTGAATTTGTCGAGCCGTTCTGAATTTTGCGGAAATCTAAAGAACAGGCGGCGGCCCTTTCGTTTCCTCCCCCGCCCGGTATTCGCTGGGGCTCTTCCCCATCTCCCGCCGAAAGACCCGGGAGAAGTAGAACGCGTCCTCAAACCCGACGGAGGTGGCCACCATGCCCACGGGCAGGGCGCTGTGCCGCAGAAGCTGGGCCGCCCGCTGGACGCGGTAGCGGGTGAGATAAACGCTGGGCGGGCAGCCGAACTCCGCCTGGAACGCCCGGTACAAACAGCTCCGGCTGACCCCCGCCTGCCGGGCGGCCTCCTCCACGCCCACGGGCCGGGAGTAGTTCTGCTGGAGGAAGGCCGCCCCCTGCCGGGCGTAGGCCGCCAGGTTCCCGCCGTCCCGGCCGGGGGAGCGCTCCATCAAAAGGCCCAGCGCCGCCTGGAGATACCCCGCCATCCGCACGGCGCTGGGATAATCGCTCCCCCGGGCCTTGTAGATGTCCAGCAGCCCCTGGCGCAGCCGCTCGCCGGGCTCCGGGCGCAGCACGGGGGTCTGCCGGGTGAAGGCCGTCTGGGCCAGCAGCAGTCCGGCTCCCGGCCCGGCGAAGCCCACCCAGTAATACTCCCAGGGGTCCGCCCCGTCCGCCCGGTAATAGATGGGCGCGTCCGGCCGGGCCAGGAAGGCGTCCCCCGCCCGAAGCACAAAAGTCCTGCCCTCCGTCTCATAGCTCCCCGCCCCGGACACCACGTAGTGCAGCAGGTAGTGGTCCCGGACGCCGGGACCCCAGCCATAGCCGGGCGGGCACTTCTGAAATCCCACGTTGTAGACCACCAGCGGCAGCTCCGCCCGCTCCGCCGTCTTGAAGGAATGCTTGAAATCCGCCGTCACGCCCCTCGCCCCCTTTTCACCGCCAGCATACACCCACGCAAACCGTTTTGCAACAAAAATCCAGGAAACCAGCCACGCAATTGCATGGAAGCCGCCCCAAAAACCTGATAGATTCAAGGAAAGACAGATCAGGAGGTCATCCCTATGGAACACGCCCCTCTGGAAGCCCGTCTCGCCTCCGGCGAACTGGACGGGAAGCTGACGGCCCTGTACGGCGGGGAGCGGCTCGCCGCCGCCCGGGCCCGCTGCGCCGCCGCCGCCGCGTCCTTCGCCAAGACCTTCGGCTGCCCCGCCGAGGCCCTGTTCAGCGCCCCCGGCCGTACGGAGCTGGGCGGCAACCATACGGACCACCAGCACGGCCGGGTCCTGGCCGCCGCCGTGGACCTGGACGTGCTGGCCGCCGCCGCCCCCAATCAAAGCGGCATGCTCCGGGTCCAGTCCGAGGGCTACCCCCTCGTGGTGGTGGACCTCCGGGAGCTCTCCCCCAAGCCCGAGGAGGCCAACACCTCCGCCGCCATCATCCGGGGCGTGGCCGCCCGCCTCTGCGCCCTGGGCTGCCCCCTGGAGGGCCTGGGCATGGACGCCTGGGTGGTGTCCGACGTGCCCGGGGGCAGCGGCCTGAGCTCCTCCGCCGCCTTTGAGGTCCTCATCGCCGCCATGCTGAACAGCCTCTTCTGGAACGGGGCCCGCAGCGCGGTGGAGCTGGCCCAGATCGGGCAGTACGCGGAAAACGTCTTTTTCGGCAAGCCCTGCGGCCTCATGGACCAGACCGCCTCCTCCGTGGGGGGCGTGGTGGCCATCGACTTCGCGGACACGGACCATCCCGCCGTGGAGCAGATCGCCCTGGACCTCCGGGCGGCGGGCCACGCCCTGTGCATCCTGGACTCCGGCGCGGGCCACGCGGATCTGACCGGGGAGTACGCCGCCATCACCGGCGAGCTGAAGGCCGTGTGCCGGTATTTCGGCAAGGAGGTCCTCCGGGAGGTGCCGGAGGAAAGCTTTCTATCCGCCCTGCCCCAGGTCCGCAAGGCCGCCGGGGACCGGGCCGTTCTCCGGGCCTTCCACTTCTACGCGGAAAACGCCCGGGCCTCCGCCCAGGCCCAGGCCTTGAAGGACGGGGACTTCGAGACGTTTCTGCGCCTGGTGCGCCAGTCCGGCCGGTCCTCCGCCCTGTACCTTCAAAACGTGGTCCCCGCGGGCCAGACCGTCAACCAGGAGCTGCTACTGACCCTGGCCCTGTGCGAACGGGTCCTGGAGGGCCGGGGGGCCGTCCGGGTCCACGGCGGCGGCTTCGGCGGCACGGCCCAGGCCTTCGTCCCCCTGGACCTGCTGGAGGCGTTCAAGGCCCGGACGGAGGCGGTCCTGGGCCGGGGGAGCTGCCATGTGCTCTCCATCCGCCCGGTGGGCGGGACCCGCATCGTGTAAGGAGGAAGCGCCCATGATCGATACCTGCGCCGCCGAGCTGGCGGCCTACGCCGTCCGCACCGGCCTCATCGGGGAAGCCGATCGCCCCTGGGCGGTGAACCGCCTGCTGGAGGCCCTGGGCCTCGCCTCCTTCGCCCCCGGCCCCCTCCCGGCGGACCGCCCCCTGGAGGAGATCCTGGGGGACATCCTGGACTGGGCCGCCGGGCGGGGCCTTGTGGAAAACAGCGTCGCCGCCCGGGACCTTTTCGACACGGAGCTGATGGGCCGCCTGACGCCCCGCCCCTCCGAGATCCAGCGCGTCTTTTGGGAGCGGTACGCCGTCTCCCCCCAGGCCGCCACAAGCTGGTTTTACAAGCTCTGCCAGGACTGCGGCTATATCCGCCGGGACCGCATCGCCCGGGACCAAAAGTGGGCGGTCTCCACGCCCTGGGGCGATCTGGATATCACCATCAACCTCTCCAAGCCGGAGAAGGACCCCCGGGCCATCGCCGCCGCCAAGGCCGGGCCCCAGGGAGGCTACCCCGCCTGCCAGCTCTGCCGGGAGAACGAGGGCTACGCGGGCCGTCTGGACCACCCGGCCCGGCAGAACCTGCGGCTCATCCCCCTGACGCTGGGCGGCGAGGCCTGGCAGTTCCAGTATTCCCCCTATGTCTACTACAAGGAGCACTGCATCGTCCTCAACAGCCGCCACACACCCATGAGGATCGACCGCGCCTCCTTCCGCCGGGAGCTGGACTTTCTCAAAATCTTCCCCCACTACTTCGTGGGCAGCAACGCGGACCTGCCCATCGTGGGGGGTTCCATCCTGAGCCACGACCACTTCCAGGGCGGGCGCCACACCTTCGCCATGGAAAAGGCCCCGGTGGAGCTGCCCGTGTCCTTCCCGGGCTTTTCGGATGTGGAGGCGGGCGTCGTGAAGTGGCCCATGTCGGTCCTGCGGCTGCGGTGCGCCGACGACGGCCGCCTGGTGGACCTGGCGGACCGCATCCTGGCCGCCTGGCGGGATTACAGCGACCCGGCGGCGGACATCCTGGCCCGCACGGACCAGCCCCACAACACCATCACCCCCATCGCCCGGATGCGGGACGGGGCGTTCGAGCTGGACCTGGTCCTGCGGAACAACCGCACCACGGCGGAATACCCCCTGGGCCTCTTCCACCCCCACGAAGAGCTGCACCACATCAAAAAAGAGAACATCGGCCTCATCGAGGTCATGGGCCTCGCGGTGCTGCCCGCCCGGCTGAAAGACGAGCTGGCCCTTTTGGCCGAAGCGCTCGCGGCGGGACGGGACCCCCGGGCCGACAAGGCTCTGGAAAAGCATGCCGCCTGGGCCGGGGACCTGGCGGCGCGGTACGCCTTCACCCGGGACAACGCCCTGCCCATCCTGGAGCAGGAGGTGGGGCAGGTATTCGCCCGGGTGCTGGAGCACGCAGGCGTTTTCAAATGCACCCAGGCCGGACGGCAGGCCTTTTTGCATTTTACGGACAGCGTGAAAGAATAAGGAGGAGCACACCATGAAAACCATTCTCGTCGCCGGCGGCGCCGGCTATATCGGAAGCCACATGACGGCCCTGCTGGTGGAACGGGGCTATGAGGTGGTGGTGGCGGACAATCTCCGCACCGGCCATTACCAGGCGGTGAAGGGGGCGAAGCTCCGGGTGGGCGACCTCCGGGACGGCGCGTTTCTCAACCAGCTCTTCACCGAGACGCAGATCGACGGCGTCATTAACTTCGCCGCCTATTCCCTGGTGGGCGAAAGCGTCACGGACCCCCTGAAGTATTACGGCAACAACGTGGCCGGGTCCCAGTCCATGCTGACCGCCATGAAGGACCACGGCGTGAACAAGATCGTCTTTTCCTCCACCGCCGCCACTTACGGCGAGCCGGAGAAGCAGCCCATCGAGGAGACGGACCGCACGGACCCCACCAACCCCTACGGGGCCACGAAGCTGGCCATCGAGGGGATGCTCAAGTGGTGCGACCGGGCCTACGGCATCCGCTACGCCGCCCTGCGGTACTTCAACGCCGCCGGGTCCGACCCGGACGCGGACATCGGGGAGGACCACGACCCCGAAAGCCACCTCATCCCCCTGGTGATGCAGACCGCCCTGGGCCAGCGGGACCACCTCGGCATCTACGGCGGCGACTATCCCACGGCGGACGGCACCTGCGTCCGGGACTATATCCACGTCCGGGATCTGGCGGAGGCCCATCTCCTGGCTCTGGAGTACCTGGAGCGGGGCGGGGAGAGCGGCGTGTTCAATCTGGGCAGCGGCGACGGCTACTCCGTGAAGGAGATCCTGGACGCCGCCCGGCGGATCACCGGAAAGGCGATCCCCGCGGTGGTGGAGCCCCGCCGGGCGGGAGACCCCTCGGTCCTCATCGCCTCCAACAAAAAGGCGGAGGCGGTCCTGGGCTGGACGCCCAAGCGGGGCCTGGACGAGATCATCGCGGACGCGTGGACGTGGCACAGCGGCCATCCCCACGGCTATGGGGACTGAGCCATGGTGACGAAGACGGCCTTCGGCTCCTGCGGCGCGGGAGCCGTGACCTGCGTCCTTTTGCGGGACGAGACCGGCGCGGAGGCGGAGTTTTTGACCCTGGGGGCCGCGCTCCGGGCCCTCCGGGTACCGGACCGGGACGGCGCGCCCAGGGACGTGGTGCTGGGCTACGACACGGCGGAGGCGTATTTCCGCCATGACGGGTGCCTGGGCGGCACCATCGGCCGGTGCGCCAACCGCATCGGCGGGGCCTCCTTTTCCCTGGACGGCCAAACCTTCCTCCTCTCCGCCAACGAGGGGCCGAACCAGCTCCACGGGGGGTGGGAGGGCTTCCACAAAAAGCTGTGGGACCTGGCGTCCGCCGGGGAGGATACCGTCGTTTTCACCCGGACCTCCCCCCACGGGGAGGAGGGCTATCCCGGAACGCTCCGGGCGGAGGTGGCCTACACCCTCCGGGGCGGGGTCCTCACCGCCGTCTACCGGGCCGTCTCGGACCGGGACACGGTGGTAAACCTCACCAACCACGCCTATTTCAACCTGGCGGGCCACGCCGCCGGGACCGTGGCGGGCCATGTGCTCACCCTTCACGCGGACCGGTATACCCCCTGCGGGGCGGGAAACGTCCCCACCGGGGCCCTTTCCCCGGTGGACGGCACCCCCCTGGACCTGCGGCGGGGGGCGGTCCTGGGGGAGCGTCTGGCGGACCCCTTCCTGGAAGGCGCCCAGGGCTATGACCACAATTTCGTCCTGAACGGCGGCGCGGCGGCGGAGCTGTGGTGTCCCGGGACGGGCGTCGCGCTGGAGCTGACCACCTCCCTGCCCGGGGTCCAGCTCTACACCGCCGGGTCCCTGGCCCCCCGCCCGGGGAAGGACGGCGCGTCCTACGGCCCCGGCTGCGCCGTGTGCCTGGAGACCCAGCACTTCCCCGACGCGGTGCACCATGAAAATTTCCCCTCCCCCGTCCTCCGGGCGGGCCAGGTCTACCGGGAGACCACCTCCTGGCGGTTCTTCATCAAATAAAAAGCCTCCGTCCCGTATAGGGACGGATAAACAAAAAATATACAGCCGGACAGATAACCATCCATATATGGACCTGCCGCCGGCGCAAAAAACCATGCTGCCACAGAAGTAATCCTGTGGCAGCATGGTTTTATCCTGTCGATTTTATACAGAGTGAGATCAACAGGCGAGGAGATGCTGTAAAATGAAAATGCTTTGAAACATTTATGGATTTTTTTCGTCCATATAGATGGAAATCATTTTAGACAGGAGGCGCTCAAGATGAAAAAGCTTCTATCATTGGGTTTGGCGTTGGTGCTTGCCTTGTCTATAGCGGGCTGCGGAGCCAAGGACCAGCCGGAGAACAGCAAAAAATGGGATCGAATACCAATGGTGATGGTTGATGGGGAGCTGTATTTGACGACAGGCATAGAGGGCGATTCCGAAAGAGAGGACACGCTTATGGATGGTGAGATCACCTCTGCTGTGGACAGCAGCGAAGTGCCGACGGAAAATGATCAGTCAAACTTTGGGAAGGGCTATGGGTATCAGTATGGAACAGAAGGAACCATTGAGATCTTTATGAATGAAAAATGGTGGGTCTACGCGACAGAGGAGGCCAGGCAGGAGATCCAATTTCCGTCCGAAAGCACTATACGCTTCCAGGATAAAGCATTCAATGTGGCAGATTTATCTCAGGAAACGATCGAGTGGCTTGAATGGTATAATCGTCTAACTGAAGAAGAACAACTGTCGGTCAGTTCCATCCCCTCTGATTTGTATGAATTGTGCGGTTATCCGTCCGCAGAAGATACCGCCGCAGTTGACGCAGACAGCCGATCATCCCGCTAATTTCAAGAAACAGCACATATATTCTGATCGGAGCAAGGCGTATCTCAATCCTGCTCCTTGAAAATGGATCAAACGGTCAGTTATGCACATCCGTACTTATCCCGGACAGAGACACTCAAAAAGAGGGAGCCGCCCCCCGCCCCCGGGGTATCCGGCTCCCTCTTTTTGATATGCTTTTTCGGGACATGACGGGGAATACGCCGTCTGAGGACGGCGGGAGACGCGCCGCGCCCGCGGCAGGGGGTGCTGCCCGCACGGGGGTCCTTCTTTTTCTGGCGCAGAAAAAGAAGGACGAAGAAAAAGACCTGCCCCGGGCCGAAAAAGCCGTGGGACTTTTTCGGACTTCCCGGGGGCGGGGGTTTTTGCCCGTGTTTACCGACTGTTTTGCAGGGTTCCAAGAGCCATTCTGCCACAGAACCACAGGCCCGGGGCGCGCCCGGACACCCTGCCCTCCTCTTTTGCTGCCGCCCCCTGGCGCTTCCGGAAGAGAGCGGTGCGGCAGCGAAAGCGACGCAGAGGGTGTCCGGAACCACCTTCCCGGCGCAAAAGCCTGCAAACGCGGCTTAAAATCAAAGCGTCCGTCCAGCCATGGCGCGAGCCGGATGAAAGCCGCAGGGTCAGCGCCCAAAGTTTCTCAGCGTGCACGTGACCCCCAAAATGACCCAAAGCGGTCATTTTGGGACCGCCCTTCAGCGCCTTTCTTTTGGACCGTGCACGGCCCGTTTTCTTTGGGCAAGACCCAAAGAAAATGGGGGGTGCAGATGCCTGCTTTCATCAAAGCAATTTGTTATAAAAAAGCAAGTCCCCCGCCCTGAGGGCGGGCGAAGCGCCGTTCCCCGCGTCAAAAAACCTTCATTCCCGGCTGAGCTGCCAGCAGATAACGTCCAGCTGCTGAAGCGCCGCGGGCGAGGCCGCGTAGTCCTTCACGCTCTCCATGGCGGTCCAGTGGGTGCCGTTGGCCGCGTTGTACGCCTCCGTCAGCTCCGCCAGCCGGGCGTCGGCCTCCTCCAGCGTTACGGTGCGGGACTGGAGCGCGCCGTTTTCGTCCGGGTACGTCCAGGAGACCTCCTCCAGATTTCCCACCAGCGCCAGCATCTGAGGCGCCAGATACTGCATGATCCCGTCCGTCAGATCGTCCACCCACCGGTCAAACTCCAGCGTCCAGCCGTAGGGACGGCCGGAGGTCTGCAAGCTGTTCGTATAGGTCCCCAGCATGGCCTGGAGATTCAGGGCGGAGGCGATCTTCCCCAGGGCGGCGGGGTCCCCCACATAGGGGGTCCGCAGCCCATAAAGCTCCCTGGCCCTGGCGGAGACGGGCAGGTTCTCCTGCCAGATCAGTTCCCCGGCCAGATACACGGACTTGACTTCCCCGCCCTCCACCGGCGGCACATAGGCGTCGTAGGAGCCGGAGCTGTAAAAGGGGGATACCAGCACCTCCCGGGCGGTGATATACACCGCGTCCCCCTCCTGGCGGATGTTCCAGTTTTTGTAGGCCACGGCGGAGCCCACGGCGCTGACGGAGACGGTGAGGGACTCTCCGTCCCCGCCGTACCGGATGTTCCAGGCCATGCCTTCGATGCCGGCGGGCTCCCCGATGAAAAACAGCTTCGCGGCGGTCCCCGCCAGCAGCACCAGCACCGTACACGCCACCGCCAGCGCCACCCGCCGCCACGTTTTCCGCTTCACGGTCTTCAGATAGTCCACTTCCCGCGCCGCTTCCTCCGCCGCCGCCTCCGGGGCGGCCAGGTCCCGCAGCAGCCCGGCGCACGCGGGGCATTCCGCCAGATGGCGCTCCACCGCCTCGTTGGTCTCCGGAGCCGTCAAACGCTCCATGTAGGCGGGCAGCAGGTCCCGCGCCACGGCGCAGGTCAAATCATTTTTCATCGCTCGCACCTCCGCTTTTCAGCCGCTCTTTTCCCCGGTAAAAGGTCACCCGGGCCCAGACCTCCGTCTTTCCCAGCACGTCCCCGATCTCCCGGAAGCTGAGGCCCCCGAACACCCGGAGATACACCACCTCCCGCCCCGGCTCCTCCAGGGCGTGGACCTGCCGCAGAAGGTCCAGATGCCCCTGGCGGGAGAGCGCCTCCTCCTCGGCGGAGGGGGAGGCCGGGAAAATACCCCCCAGGGGTATTTCAGCGTCCGCCTCCCCAATACCCCCCTGGGGTATTGGGGCCTCCCGCTGTTTTCTGCGCAGATGGTGGAACCAGGCGTGCTTTGCGATCTGGCACAGCCAGACCGAGAGCTTGCAGCTCCCGTCGTACCGTTCGATGCTCCGCACGGCCTGGTAAAAGGTCTCCTGGGTCAGCTCCTCCGCCAGGTCCGGGTCATGGCACAGGGAGAGGAGAAACTTATAGACCGTCCGGGCGTAGTCCCGGTAGACCTGCTCCATATCGTCCATATCCCTCCCCCTTTCGCTCCATATATCCCCGCGGCGGACCCTTCGTTACAGCCGGAGAGAAAAAAACCGGCGGACCCCCGGTCCGCCGGACTTCAGGACAGAATCTCCGTTTCAAACAGCTCCTCAAAGGAGGCGATGTAGTAATCCGCCAGGGCCCGCAGGGCGGGCTGATCCTCCTCCGCGCAGGCGTCGTAGACCGCCGCCACCCGGAAGCCCGCGTTTTTGGCGGTGCGGGCGGCGAAGAGGGCGTCCTCGAACACCACGGTATCCCGCTTGTTGGAGCGCAGCCGCCGCATGGCCCCCTCGTAGATCTCCGGGCTGTCCTTCCCGCGGCCGATCTCCCCGCAGGTGAGAACGCCCCGGAAATAGTCCCGGATGCCCGCCCGGCGCAGCGCGGCCTCCGCCAGGGGACGGTCCGTGGCGGTGGCCACATACATCCAGACCCCCTCCATCTTCAAAAGGGATAGAAAGTTCGCGACCCCGGGCTTGGCCCGGACCTCGTTGCGGTAAAAGTCCTCGATCCGCGCGGCGATGCGTGCCGTGAGCTCGTCCACGGACTGGGGCATGCCGTAGGCCTCCTTGCAGTAGGCGGCCCCCTCCCGCAGCGTCAGCGCCTTCAGCCGCTCCTGCAAATCGGGCGCGGGCGTATAGCCCAGGCCCCGCAGCAGTTCCCCGCCCAGGTCCTTCCACATGTGCATGGAATCCAGCAGCGTGCCGTCCATGTCGAAGATCGCACTTTGCAGACGCATCAAAATTCTCCTTTGGCATCGAAAATCAGGGCGGTTTGGCAAACGCCCCGCCCGGGTATATACAAAAGTTATTATAACACAGTCTGTGAAAAAAAGACAGCAGGAGGACTTCCCACCCCTGCCGCAGATGCATGTGTACGGTAAAAACTTCGTGGATCTCACCAAGCGACCTTGAGGAGAACCATTTCATATGATAGAATGTAAAAAAATCAGGCCGCATGAGGCGGATAAGGCGCAGAACGACAAACTCAAACCCGCAAGAGGTGATCATATTGGAAAAGAAAAAAATCTCCTTGCTGATTATCGCGGCAGTATTTGCTCTGATGGCCATTTCAGCGGCATGGTATTTCTCGCCGGCAAGCTTTTTAAGCGGGATCGAACCGTCCCATGTGAAATCTATATCTGTTTTTGACGGCAATACAGGCAAAGGCTTTGATATCGGCGACATAGATGAGATCCGTTACATTGTAGAAAACATACAGGACGCCAAAATGGAAAAAGATAAGATCTCCATAGGCTATTCCGGATTTGGTTTTCGTATGAATTTCTATGACGAAGCGGGAAAGAAAATCGAGAGTTTTGTGATAAACAGTGCTAATACTATTCGCAAGGACCCGTTTTTCTACCGTTTTGATGACAATCCGTGTTTTGATCACCTGAAAGAGCTTGAAGATAAATACTTAAATTAACTTCCGGTCGATCCGGCTGATGCAGCTTCGTCTGATCGGATCAAGGCGGCACAAACCGGAACATCCCCACACCGAAGAAGCATAGAGATTTTTGGCTCTTGCGGCGAAGGGGCGCCACGCCTGCAAGCAACACTTATCTACAACAGGGAGGACTTCCCCATGCGTTTATTTGTGGCCATCCGCCTCTCCCCCGCCGTGAAAGCGGCGCTGATGGACGCCTCCGGCGCGCTCCGCCGCCAGGGGTCCGGGATCTTCACCCGGGCGGGGAACCTGCATTTGACCCTGGCCTTCATCGGGGAGACGGAGGATCCGGCGAAGGCCAGGGCCGCCCTGGACGCGGCCTGCGGCGGCGGGCCCTTCCCCCTGGCGGTGGAGGGGCTTGGGCGGTTCGGGGACCTTGTGTGGGCCGGGGTGGAGGAGAGCGAGCCCCTCCGGCATCTGGCGCTGGCAGTCCAGGAGGCCCTGCGGGAGCGGGGATTCGCCATCGAGGAGCGGCTCTGGAGACCCCACGTGACCCTGGTGCGCCGCTGGCGGGGCCCCCGGCCCCAGGCGCGCGTTCCCCGGACGGAGATGGAGGCGCGGCGGGTTTCGCTGATGGAGTCGGCGCGGGTGGACGGAGGGCTGGTCTACAGGGAGATCGCCGGTTGGGACCTTTGACCGCGCGTAAAAAAAGTCCCGGGACCTTCTCCCCCGGTCTTACATCATGGCCCAGCCGTGGGTCAGCCGCAGGGACTGGCCGGTGAGGGCCCCCCGGTCGCGGGCCAGGAAGGCCAGCATGTCCGCCACGTCCTCCACGGTGGTAAAGGCCCCGTCCACGGTGTCCCCCAGCATGACGTCCCGCACCACCGCCTCCTCGGTGATGCCCAGGGACGCGGCCTGCTGGGGGATCTGCTTTTCCACCAGGGGCGTTTTGATGTAGCCGGGGCAGATGGTATAGGT
>JAEXWS010000210.1 GCA_023406225.1 Bacillota bacterium
AGCCCAGGGAGGCCAGCAGCAAAAAGACGGCGGAATCCATGATGTTGAAGCCCACCACTTTTTTCAGCAGGTTCTGCTGCAGCATGAGGTTCATGAACCCCACGCCGAACAAGATGACCGCCGTCACCGCGAAGCGGTTCTGCAAAACAGTCTCCAGCATTCCACAAGCCTCCCCTCTCCAGCAGTTCCCTCCCCCGTTCCGCGCCGCAGCGCAAAGGAGAGGGGCCAGGGGGGACCTTTGGTCCCCCCGGTTCTTTCGCCGAAAGGCGAAAGAAGCAATTCCAGCCCTTCCCTCCCCGTCCCGCGCCGCGGCGCAAGGGAGGGGGCCAAGGGGGACCTTTGGTCCCCCCTGTTCTTTCGCCGAAAGGCGAAAGAAGCAATTCCAGCCGCTCCCTCCCCGTTCCGCGCCGCGGCGCAAAGGAGGGGGCCAGGGGGGACCTTTGGTCTCCCCGGTTCTTTCGCCGAAAGGCGAAAGAAGCAATTCCAGCCGTTCCCTCCCCGTCCCGCGCCGCGGCGCAAAGGAGGGGGGCCAGGGGGGACCTTTGGTCCCCCCGGTTCTTTCGCCGAAAGGCGAAAGAAGTAATTCCAATCATTTTCGGCAGGGCGTGTACCTGCCGAAAATCCCCCGGCCCGTTTGCCCCTTGGGCAAACACACCAGTCCGCAGACTGGTGAGGGGGGATCTAAAGGGGGGACGCAAGTCCCCTCTTTAAAACTCCCCTCTGGAAAACAGCGCGTAAAATCCATAGACCGTGCACGCCACCACCAGGCCCACCGCCAGATCGATCAGCAGCACCATGCCCTCCAGGTAATTGGGCAGGCCGTTGGCCCCGATGAAGATATACGTCCCGTACAAAAGCGCGTACAGCAGCAGGCCCGCCGTCCGCACGAAGGCGTAGGTCTTTTTGTCCATGATGACCCGGACGTTCCGGTGCCCGAAGGCGGAGGAAAACAGGATCAGCCCAGCCCCCAGGATCGTCCCGCCGGAAAAGCCCCCGCCCGGGGAGGTCTCCCCGTTGAGGAGCACATAGACGGCGAAGAGAAACACGAAGGGGATCAAAAGCCACGCCGCCTGCTTCAAAATGGGGTCCCCGTGGGATTGCAGGGCCTCATCCTCCCGCCGCTGGCGGCGGCGGTCCTGCTCGCCGGTGTTCTTCTCGTCCCGGAGCAGCAGCATCATCACGCTGGTCACCGCCAGAAACAGCACGCAGCTCTCCCCCAGGGTGTCGAACCCCCGGTAGCTGATGATCATGGCCGTCACGGCGTTGGCGGAGCCGGTCTCCTCCCTGCCGTATTCCAGATAGTGCTCAGAGACCTCGTTGTTGGTGGGGTTGCCGGCCTCGCCGAACAGGGGCATTCCCAGCACCGCCGCCAGCAGGATCGCCACCAGCAGCACGCCGATGCCCGCCGCCGCCACGGGGTACCAGTTGAAAAAGCGGCGCAGCCGGTGCCGCTCCAGCCGCTCGAACTCCTCGTCGGAGGGGCGGAAGTCCCGGGGCGGCCGCCGCTCCATGACGAACAGGGACTGGTCCTTCGGCTCCCGCTCCCCGTCCACCCAGGCGGCGAGGCGGTCCCGCCGGCTCTGTTTCTCCGGCCTATTCATCCTTCGTCCCCTTCAGCGCGTGGATCTTCTTCAGCGTCAGGAAAAAGAGGATGCTGGTGATGCCCGCGCCCACGGCCGCCTCGGTGATGGCCAGATCCGGGCTTTGCAGCAGGCTCCACAGCACGGCCATCAGCAGGGAAAAGGCCATATACACGATGACCGTGGTCAAAAGCCGCTTGCACAGCGGCGCGGCCACGGCGCACACCACCACCCCCGCCAGCAGCATGTATTGCAGCGCCATCATCGCTCCTCCACCTCGCATTCCTTCTCAATGTCCGGGCTCGTCGCCGTCTCCATCTCCGCGATGAGGTGGCTGGCGACGGGGCTTGTCATCCACAAAAACAAAAAGATCAAAACCGTCTTGGCCGCGGAAAGCGACCACCCGTGGAGCAGGATCAGCCCCACCAAGATGCAGAAAACGCCCAAAGCGTCCCCCACGGCGGCGGCGTGCATCCGGTTGAGCACATAATCCAGCCGGTACAGGCCCAAGACCGCCGAAAAAAAGACGAACAGGCCGAAGAGCACCAGCGCCAGGCCCAGCGCCGTCACGATCTCACCGGCCATGGACGCCACCCGCCTTTCGCCCCGGCTCCCCATGCCTGTGCCGCCGGGCCAGGACCAGCCGGGAGACCACCACCACCGTCAAAAAGCTCAACAGGGCGTACACCAGGGCCACGTCCACCAAAAAATCCTCTTTCAGCCGCACGGCCAAAACCGCCAGGATCGCCACCACCAGCGTATTGATGACGTTCACGGCGATGATGCGGTCCGTGAACCGAGGGCCCAAAATGGCCCGCACCAGCGTCGCCAAAATCAGCAGGGCCAGCGCCCCGGCGGCGGCGGTCAGCAGGAAATCACGCGTCGCTTCCATGCTCATCCCTCCAGCCGTTCCAGCCGCCGCTGGAACCCGCAGTCCTCGATGCCCTCCGCCAGCGCCGCGTCCAGGGCGTGGACGCAGAAGCGCCCGTCCTCCGCCGACACGGTGATGGTCCCCGCGGTGAGGGTGATGGAGTTGGCCAGGGCCGCCCGGGCCCGGTCGCTCTCCAGCCGGGTGTCGAACCAGATCAGGCGCGGCTCCATGTTCCGCCCCTTGGTATAGATGAGCTTCATCACCACAAAGCCCGCCTTCAGCATCTCTTTTAATAAGTATCCCAGATACGCCGCCCCCAAAAGCAGCTTTTTCGGCGCCTTTCGGTCCCAGGTCCAGCGGTATCCCAGGACGCGGCAGCAAAACCAGCTCATGAGCGCCGACGCGGCGGCGCCCCACAGGCAGACGTGGAGGTCCGCCTTGCCGGCCATCAGCAGCCACAAAAGAAAAAACAGGATGAACACGCGTCCGCCCCCTTCATTGTGAAAAACGAAACAAATCAAATCTATTGTAAAGGAAACACCGCCGCCCTGTCAACCGTTTCCCCCGGATTTTGCGGGGAATGGCCAAAGACCCTCAATCCCCGCCGGGCCGCAGCCCCTTCACATACTCCTGCACATAGCGCATGAAGTTCCTCGTCACGGGGGAGGCGGTCTTCACCTGGGGCACGCCCATGCCCAGCATCCGGTACTGGGGCGGGTCCATGGGCAGGGCCACCGCGTCGTTGCCGTAGTTGCGCAGCAGCAGCTCCGACAGGATGGACACCCCCAGTCCCTTGGCCACCATGGAGATAATGGCGTAGTCGCTGCACGCGGAAAAGCGGATGTGGGGCGGGTGGTCCAGTTTGTCCAATATGTCGTGCACCTCGCCGTCGTACCCGGGCATGGGCATGACGAAGGGCTCGCGCATGAAGGCATCCAGGGGCACGGAGTCCCGCTCCGTCAGGGGGTGGTCCGGCGGCACCAGGGCCAAAAGCTGGTCCCGGCACAGCGGCACCCACTCAAATTCCCCCCGGATCTCGCCCCCGGCGTACATGCAAAGGTCCGCCTCCCGACGGCTCATGATGTCCTCGATGGTGTCCGCCCCGCCCTCCATGATCTGGATCTCCACGTTGGGATAGTCCTTCTGGAAGTCGCTGATGACGGCGGGCAGCCAGTAGGTGGCGACGCTGGGATAGGACGCGATGCGGATGCGGCCGATGTCCACGCCCTTGATCTTGGCGATGTACTGCTCCAGGGCCTCGTTGGTGTTCAAAAGCTGGCGGATGATGGGCAGCAGCATCTCCCCCTCGGTGTTGGGCAGGATGCCGGAGGAGGTGCGCACCATCAGGGAAAAGCCCACCTCGTCCTCCAGAGACTGCATCATGTGGCTGATGCCGGACTGGGTGTAGCCCAGCTCCTCCGCCGCCTTGGAAAGGCTCCCCAGCTCTACGGCCCGGACAAACGCCTCGTATTTTTTGATGTTCATACGCACCCTTCTCTCTTTTTCCCGCCCATGCCCGTCCCGCATGGCTCATAGTACGAATCAGACATTCCCGAATATCTGTTTTCATGGTATCGTATAAATGGAAGAAAAGCAAGAATTTTTTCTTGTGGCTCAAGAGTTTTCCATTCGGTTTTCTCCTGGGTATGATATGTGGTAAAAAAAGGACCGGCCTCCTTTGCGGAGGCTGGTCCTTTTTATATGCCCGGCAGGCGAAGTCCGCGCGGGGGCCCCGTTTATATAGAAACTGCGCTCCGCTCCGGGGCTGGGTTTGTGCTTTCATATCGTTTGCTTCGATGGAAGCAGGCATTCGCACCCCCCATGTCGTCGAAAGAAACTGCGCTCCGCTCGCCCCGCCCTGCGGGCAGGGCTCCCGCCGCTCCGTTCCTTTCTCCTCTCCCCACGCGGCAGGCCGCGCGGGGGCCCCGTCTGTTCTTGCCAAAAGAAAACGGGCCGTGCACGGTCCAAAAGAAACCGCTGAAGGGCAGTCCCCAAATGACCCCTTAGGTCTTTTGTCAAGAGGAACTTTTTAGGGGTGGGAAAAAGAGCGCGAAATGCGCTTGTAGACGGTTTGAAGCCGGTTCCGGGAGGTAGGTGGTATAAAACCCTTGCCGCCCTTGAAATGGGGATTTGAGCGTGACAGGAAGCCCCTAGCCATGCGGGTTTGAGGGCTGTGCAACAGGTCAAAATGTCCACATCGGACTGTCACGCCATGCCCTTAATCTTGTTCTTTGGGAGAGGTCAGGGGCGCGGGGGCGGAGCCACCGCAAAGACTTACCGGCTGGAAGAAAACAGTGGAGCCGGTTTTGCCGTA
>JAEXWS010000135.1 GCA_023406225.1 Bacillota bacterium
AGCTGCCCGGCGCCCTGTTCATCGTGGATACCCGCAAGGAGCGCAACGCCATCGCCGAGGCCCACAAGCTGGGCATCCCCGTGGTGGCCATCGCCGATACCAACTGCGATCCCGACGAGATCGACTATGTCATCCCCGGCAACGACGACGCCATCCGCGCCATCAAGCTGATCTCCTCCATCATGGCCAACGCCATGCTGGAAGGCAAGCAGGGCGAGCAGACCGCCGAGGCTGCCGCTGAAAAGGCCGAGGACGCCGAATAAATGAACGATGCGCGGAGGGGCGGACGCCCGCCGCTATCACGATATTGGAGGAATTGAAAATGGCATTTACCGCTGCTGACGTAAAGACCCTGCGCGAAATGACCGGCGTGGGCATGATGGACTGCAAAAAGGCTCTGACGGAGTCCGACGGCGATATGGACAAGGCCGTCGAGTGGCTGCGGGAGAAGGGCATGGCCGCTTCCGCCAAGAAGGCCGGCCGCACCGCCGCCGAGGGCATGGCATACGCCGCCGTGGTGGACGGCGTGGGCGTCGTGGTCGAGGTCAACGCCGAGACCGACTTCGTCGGCAAGAACGAGAAGTTCGTGGATTTTGTCAAGGGCGTGGCCGCCACCGCGGCCAAGGAGGCTCCCGCCGATCTGGACGCCCTGATGGCGTGCAAGTATCTGGGCGGCGATTTGACCGTCACCCAGCAGCAGCAGGAGATGGTCCTGGTGATCGGCGAGAACATCAAGGTCCGCCGCTTCGCCCGCTTTGCGGACGGCGTCTCCGTTCCCTATGTTCACGCCGGCGGCAAGATCGGCGTGCTGGTGAACCTGGAGAGCGACCTTCCCGCCGAGAAGGTGGAGGAGATCGGCAAGGACGTGGCCATGCAGATCGCCGCGCTGAATCCCCGTTTCTGGGATAAGACCCAGGTCTCCCAGGACGTTCTGGACGAAGAGAAGAAGATCATGATGGTCCAGATGGAGAACGATCCCAAGATGGCCTCCAAGCCCGAGCAGGTCCGCGAGAAGATCGTCATGGGCAAGCTGAACAAGTTCTACGCGGAGAACTGCCTGCTGCAGCAGGACTTCGTGAAGGACGGCGAGATGACCGTCGAAAAGTATATCGCCTCCGCCGCCAAGGCGCTGGGCGGCACCGTCACCTTCAAGAACGCCGTCCGCTTTGAAAAGGGCGAGGGCATCGAGAAGAAGCAGGAGAACTTTGCCGCCGAGATCGCCTCTATGGTGAAGTAAGCTGTTCTTGTGATGGGGCGGCAGATACGTTTGTATCTGCCGCTCTGTTTTTATTTCAGGGCGGCGGCCAGCGCCCGCTCCGGCGCGGTCCTTGGCTTTCTGGCTTTCGGTCGTATGAGGACTGTCAAACCGCCCGGGGCGCCTGTTCCGGGCGGGTCTTGCCCGTTTCGCACGGCGCCAGGGCGGTTTTTCTTGTATTTAGTGGCGTAAGCTGGTATAATACGCCTATATTTTGGGTGATCATGGCGGAGGAAGGGTATGCTGCACTATCTGGAAAATCTGTTTCAGCAATTGGACCTGACCTCCCTGGGGGCGGCGGCCCTGCGGGTAGCCGCCATCTTTTTGTGCCTGACGGTCCATGAGACCTGCCACGGCCTCACCGCCTATTCCCTGGGGGACCCCACCGCCAAATCCATGCACCGCCTGAGCCTGAACCCCCTGCGCCACATCGACTGGCTGGGCCTTCTCATGATGTTCGCGGCGGGCTTTGGCTGGGCCAAGCCCGTTCCGGTGGACATGCGCTATTTCAAAAAACCCAAGCAGGGAATGGCGTTGACCGCGCTGGCAGGGCCCGTGTCCAATTTTCTGCTGGCGGCGCTGGCGATCCTTGTCAGTAAAGCGATCTATCTTTACGCGCCTTACAGTGACGCCTGGAACACGGCCTTCACCTTCTGCCTGTACACGCTGGCCCCGCTGTCTGTGGGGCTTGGCCTGTTCAACCTGCTGCCCATCCCGCCGCTGGACGGGTCCAAGGTCCTGGCGGTGTTTTTGCCCGACGCGGCCTATTTGAGGCTGATGCGCTATGAACGGTACGGCATCCTGGTGCTGCTGGCGCTGTCCTTCGCGGGCATCGGCGGCAACGTGATCGGAAACGCCATCGCGGGCGTATACGGCTGGCTGTTCAACTTCTTCTATTGAGGTGGCTCCTTTGGAAAACCCCGTTTTTAAACTGGAAAAGGTCGTCCGCTCCAAGGCGGAGGAGATGCAGGACTTTGAGGGGCCTCTGGACCTGATCTTGTTTCTGCTCGGCAAAAACAAGATGGAGATCCAGGACATCTCCATCTCCATGATCTGCGGGCAGTATCTGGCCTGGCTGGAGGCCCGGCAGAAAATGGACCTGGACGTGGCCAGCGAATTTGTCACCATGGCCTCCCATCTGGTGTATATCAAGACCCGGATGCTCCTCTCCATTGAGGACGCGGAGGCCCAGAGCGAGATGGACGCCCTGATCCAGTCCCTGGAGGAGCGCCGCCGGAACGAGAACTATGTGCGGGTCAAGACGCTGGCTGAAAAACTGTCGCCCATGGGGGAGTTCGGCCGGAACATCATGACCAGGAATCCCGAGCCGATGGAACGGGGCAGGATATTTGAATACGACCAGGAGCCCGGCGATCTGATCCTGGCCATGGCCGAGGTCCGGAACCGAGCGGAGCGGACCCTTCCGCCGCCGCCCTCCGCGTTCCAGGCCATCGTCCAGCACGAGCCCTATCCTGTGGAGAGCAAGGCCCGGGAGATCATCCAGCGGCTGAAACTGGGGGGCATCACACGCTTTCGCCTGCTGTTCCGGGGCAGCCGGAGCCGCAGCGAGGTGGTGGCCACCTTTTTGGCGGTGCTGGAGCTGTGCCGGGCGTGCATCATCCACCTGGCCGGCTCCGAGACGGACTGCACCGTCCGCCAGGAGCAGGAGCTTCCGGACAACCTGACACTGTGAGAGAGGACCCGTATCCATGGAAATGAAAGAGATCGAATCCGCCATCGAGGGCATTTTATTCGCCTCCGGCGAGCCGGTCCAGACGGACCGCATTTGCATGGCCCTGGAGATGGACCGCCCCACGGTGGAGCGGGTGCTCCAGAAGCTGATGGATTACTACGCGTATGAGCGCCGGGGCATCCGCCTGCTGCGCATCGAGGACGGCTGGCAGCTCTGTTCCGCGCCGGATCATGCGGATATCATCCGAAAGGCGTTTGAAATTCGCAAGCCCGCCAAGCTGAGCCAGCCCGCGCTGGAGGTTTTGACCATCGTGGCCTATTACCAGCCCACGACCCGGGCTTACGTGGACCAGATCCGGGGCGTGGACAGCGCCTATACGATGAGTCTGCTTCAGGAGCGGAAGCTCATCGAGGAGTGCGGACGGCTCCAGGTGCCGGGGCGGCCCCACCTGTACCGCACCACCAGGCAGTTCCTGCGTGCCTTCCACCTGACCAGCCTGGACGATCTGCCGGAGATGCCGGACCTGGGCGGGGAGGGACAGATGCGTCTGAACGAAAACGGAGAGATCGTCGATCCCGCCCGGGAGACGGAGATCAGCGGCGCGGACGCGCCGGAGAGCGCCGCCTTCCCGGAGAGCGGGGAGAGCTGACGGGGACATCGGAGGAGGTGAGGGGCGGTGCGCTTACTTTGGCTGATCGCGGGCATCCTGCTCGTGCTGTTCGTGCTGTTTTGCCGGACGCGGCTGGGCGTCCGCGTCGTATTCGGCGGGGAGACCGCCGCGGCGGACGTGACGGCGGGTCCCTTCCGCTTCCGGGTGGCCCCCGCCGGACCAAAGGCGGAGAAAGCGAAAAAGCCGCCCAGGAAGCCCCGGGCGAAAAAGAAGCCCAAGGACCTGACGGCGGCCGCAAAACGCATTCCAAAGCCCACTTGGGCGGAGGTGAAGGACGCATACCGGACGCTGGCGCCCGCCTGCAAAAAAGCGCTGCGGCGCACCCGGCGGGGCATCCGGATCCATCCGCTGGACCTCTCCGTGACCGTGGCCGGGAGCGAGGACCCGGCCGCCGCGGCGGAGCTTTACGGGGAGCTGCACATGGGCGTATGGACGGCGATGCCCGCCTTGGAGCAGCTTTTGGACATCCCGGATCCGCACATCCATGTGGGGATCGATTTTGACGCGGAAAAGACCCGGGCGGAAGGGGCGCTGGGCATTTCCATCCGCATCGGCACGCTGATGGCCGCGGGCCTTGCAATGGGGATCCCGGCC
>JAEXWS010000216.1 GCA_023406225.1 Bacillota bacterium
GGTCCTGGCTGGACCGGGACGCCGGGACGCTGCTCCTCACCGGGCAGACCTTGGAATAAAGAGAGCCTGTTGCAAAATAGGAATTTCAAAAAAACAAGCTATACAAAAAGTGATGGAGAACTTCTAAAAATGAAGTTCTCCATCACTTTTTTAATCGAGCTGTTTTTGATTTTGGGCTTAAATCCGCATTTTGCAACAGGCCCTTTGCGGGGATAGGGCGGCGAAACCGGGGCACACTATCCTTTGCAGTCCGATCTTATACGCACATCAAGGAGGAACGCGCCATGAACGGCAATCCGAGAATCGTCATCGCCCTGGGCGGCAACGCCCTGCAGTCCAAGGACAGCGAACCCACCGCCGAAGCCCAGCTGGAGGTGGTGAAGGCCACCAGCGAGCGCATCGCCCAAATCAGCTGCGCGGGATACGAAATGGCCGTGGTCCACGGCAACGGCCCCCAGGTGGGCCGCATCGTCCTGGCCGGAGAGACCGCCAGGGACGTGGTGCCCCCCATGCCCTTCGACGTCTGCGGCGCCATGAGCCAGGGGTATATCGGCTATCACATCCAGCAGGCCCTGCGCTATGCCCTGAACCGGCACAACCGCAGCGTCCCCGTGGTGACGCTGGCCACCCAGATGGTGGTGGACCGGGACGACCCGGCCTTTTTGAACCCCACCAAGCCCATCGGCGCGTTTTACAGCGAGGAGGAGGCCCGGAAGCTGGAGGCGGAGAAGGGCTACGTCATGCGGGAGGACGCGGGCCGGGGCTGGCGGCGGGTGGTGGCCTCTCCCACGCCCCGGCGGATCGTGGAGATCGACGCGGTGCGCAAGCTCTGGGACGATACCATCGTGGTGGCCTGCGGAGGCGGCGGCGTCCCCGTGGTGGAAAATCCCGACGGCAGCCTGGAGGGCGTTGCGGCGGTCATCGACAAGGACTTCGCCGCGGAGCTTCTGGCGGAGCAGGTCTGCGCGGACGTGCTCATGATCCTGACAGAGGTGGAGAAGGTGGCCGTCAACTGGGGCCGGCCGGACCAGAAGGACCTGAGCCACATGACGCTGACGGACGCGGCCCGGTATGTGGACGAGGGGCAGTTCGCCCCGGGAAGCATGCTGCCCAAGGTCCAGGCGGCCATGAAATTCGTCCGGGCGAACCCGGACAAGAAGGCCGTCATCACCAGCCTGGACAAGGCCATCGAGGCGCTGGACGGAAAGACGGGAACGGTGGTGACCTTCGCGTAAGCGGAGGAGAGGGGCGCGCCCCAGCGGGAGGCCCCGCGGTTTTTTCATCCGGCCCCCGCAGGGAGGACGCGGCCCGGACAGCCTTTGAGAACGGGCGCCGCGGGGAGGAACGGCGAGAAAGCGGGCCGGCGGGAACGCCGGTCCGCTCAGCCTGTCGAAAAAGCCTCGCAGAGTCCGCGCCCGGAGGCGCGAAGAAAATCAGATCCATGTTCTCCGGCGACATGCGCGTCGGAGAACATACATCTCGGTCCGTAAGTGTGCGAACTGTCCGCTAGCGGCGGGTAGTGAGTGCGCGCGACGGGCCGCAGCCTACTCGAAAAAGCGCCTTCGGCTCTTTTTCGACAGCCTCAGCGGACCGGCGGGGACGCCGGTCCGCTTTCTCCGCGCCCCCGTCAGGAGAGCAGCGCGTTCATCTCCTCGATCTCCAGGTCCTGCAGCGCCCAGTTGATGCCGTAGCCCACCACCTTGGAGAGGTCCCGCACCTGCTGGTCGATGTCCCGGGGCGTCACCATCAGGTTCTGCTTCACGCCCCGGAGCTTCTCCTCGTCCACGGACTCCACGCCCGCCTCCTCCAGAAGGTCCGCCGTCAAGGTGGCCGCGTCCACCACCGTCGGGACCCCCACGGAGAACACCGGCACGCCCAGGGTCTCCCGGTTCAGCGCCGCCCGGTGGTTGCCGACCCCGGAGCCGGGGATGATGCCCGTATCCGAGAGCTGCACCGTGGCGCACACCCGTCCCACCCGGCGGGAGGCCAGGGCGTCCACCGCGATGACCAGGGACGGCTGGACCTCCTGCACCAGCCCCCGCACCGCCTCCGCCGGCTCGACGCCCGTGGTGCCCAGGACCCCGGTGCGGAACACCGCCACCGGGCGAAAGCCCGAGAAATGCTTGGGCATGGCGGCGATCAGGTGCCGGGTGACCAGCACGCTGTCCGCCGTCAGGGGCCCCACCGCGTCCGGCGTCATGGCGGCGTTGCCCAAGCCCACGATCAGCGCCGCCCCCTCCGCCGGGAGCAGCGCCTTGAGCTGCGTCCCCACCGCCCGGACCGCCCGCTCGAAAAAGTCCGCCTTCCGCTGCCAGTAGGTGGTGAGGTCGATGGTGAGATAGCTTCCCCGGGGCTTGCCCAGGGCCTCCTCCCCCCGCTGGTCCAAAATGTCCACCCGGGTCACGGGATATCCCTCCTGCCGGGTCTTGGTGGCCTTCACGCCGGAGAGCCGGGTGGTCCGCTCCGCGGACTCCTGCCAGAGCTCCCGTGCCTCCAGGGCCAGGTCTGTGCGTTTTATAAACAAGACGACGCCTCCTAAGAACACAAAATCTTGTGGTTTTGCTCCTAGGTTTTGCGGATGAAAATACAATATACGAAAAAAGCACAAAAATTCAAAAAAAGGCTTGCTTTTTAACGGGTTCCCTGTTAAAATATCATTCTGCACGGTGGAAACTGTTTTCCGCCGCGTGAATTTGCCTAAGGAGGTGTTTGGTTTGCCGAATATCAAGTCTGCCAAGAAGCGCGTTCTGATCGGAGAGGTGAGAAACGCCCGCAACAAGGCTGCGAAGTCCGATCTGAAGACCGCCATCAAGAAGTTCGAGGCTGCTGCCGCAGAAGGCAATCGCACCGAGGCCGATGGCGCTTACAAGGTTGCAGTGAAGAAAGTCGATCAGGCTGTTGCCAAGGGCGTTCTGCACAAGAACACGGCCGCTCACCGCAAGAGCGCCATGACCCTGAAGCTGAACAAGATCGGCTGATCGTGCTGACGAGATAGAAAGGACATCCGCTGGGGTGTCCTTTTTGTTATCTTCTGGACCTGTTCAACGGGGAAAGACCCGTGTAAAATAGAGAGACGAGGTGAGATCATGCGCCTGTTCGATACCCACGCCCACTACAACGACCGCGCCTTCGATCCCGACCGGGCGGCGCTGCTGGCCGCCCTGCCCGCCGCGGGCGTGGAGGCCGTGGTGGTGCCGGGGGTGGACGTGGCGTCTTCCCGGCAGGCCGTGGCCCTGGCGGAGCGGCACGCCCACGTCTACGCCGCCGTGGGCCTCCACCCGGAGGACTGCGCCGGATGCGGCGAGGCGGAGCTGTCCGCCGTCCGGGACCTGTGCCGCCACCCAAAAGTGGTGGCGGTGGGGGAGATCGGCCTGGACTACTACTGGCCGGAAAACCCGCCCAGGGACTTTCAGCAGACCGTCTTCCGGCGGCAGATGGAGCTGGCGGAGGCGCTGGACCTGCCCGTGATCGTCCACGACCGGGAAGCCCACGGAGACTCCTTCGCCATCGCCATGCAGTTCCCCCGCGTCCGGGGCGTGTTCCACTGCTACTCGGGAAGCCCCGAGATGGCGGCGGAGCTTTTGAAGCGGGGCTGGTATCTGGGCTTTGACGGGCCCGTTACCTATAAAAACGCCCGGCGGGCCCCGGAGGTGGCGGCCGTCACCCCCCTGGACCGCATCCTTATCGAGACGGACGCGCCCTATCTTTCGCCGGTCCCCCGCCGGGGAACGCGGAACGACAGCCGGAACCTCCCCTTCATTGCGGAAAAGCTGGCGGAGTGGAAGGGCGTGACGCCGGAGGAGCTGGCGGAGGCCGCCTGGAACAACGGAAAAAAACTCTTTGGACTGGAGTGATGCAACATGGAAAAAGGCTTTACCATCACCTATGAGTACGGGGACAACCTGTATGTGAACCCCACCAACCGTTGCAATTTTAACTGCGAATTCTGCCTGCGCCACAACCAGGGCTCCGGCGGCAGCATTTACACCCACAACCTCTGGCTGGAGCGGGAGCCCACCCGGGAGGAGATCCTTGCCTCCATCGAGAGCCGGGACCTCTCCCGGTACAGGCAGTTGGTGTTCGTGGGCTTTGGAGAGCCCACCTACCGCTTTGACGACATCTGCTGGGTCATCGACCAAATGAAGGCCCACGGGACGAAGATGTTCACCCGCATGGACACCAACGGCACCGGCTCGCTCATCCAGGGGCGGGACATCGCCCCGGAGTTCGCGGGACGGTTCGACATGGTGTCCGTCTCCCTGAACACGGACACGGCGGAAAAGTACAACGCCCTGTGCCACCCCCGGCAGGAAAACGCCTACCAGGCCATGAAGGATTTCACCCGGGAGGTCCGCAAGTACGTGCCCCAGGTGATGATGACCGTGGAGGACACCATCCCGGAAGAGGAGATCGAGGCCTGCCGGCGGATCTGCGAGGATGAGATCGGCGCCGCGTACCGGGTGCGGACGTATATCGAGGACTGAGGACGAATAGAGACGGGGGGGCCCGCGGCGGGCCCCGCGCGATTTTTTT
>JAEXWS010000218.1 GCA_023406225.1 Bacillota bacterium
AACCAGGGCTACACGGACCTGGTGATGGAGGCGGCCAAGAGCGCCGGGGCCACCGGCGGCACGGCCATCCACGCCAAGGGCACCGGCTCGGAGCTGGCGAAGAAGTTTTTCGGCGTGTCCATCGCCGCGGAGCGGGAGATCGTGTTCATCCTCTCCCGGGCGGCGGACAAGGCCGCCATCATGAAGGCGGTGATGACCCGGGCGGGGATGCAGAGCGAGGCCCGGTCCCTGGTGTTCTCCCTGCCGGTGAGCGGCATCGCGGGACTGCGGGAGCTGGACGAGGAATAAAAAGGGAGGGCCCGGAACGGCAAATGCCGTCCCGGGCCCTCCGCCGTCCCAAAAGCCCGAAACCCCGCCTGACGGGCGGAGCGTATATTTGCAGGCCGAACTGCGTTTTTGACGTACACGCCGCCGGAGAAAACGGACCCCATGTCCTTTCGCCGCCCCGGTGGCAGGGCGCCGCAAGGGGCTTTGGGGCAGGCAGGGAGCCAGCGGCCTCAAAACGCGGCCGTCACGCCTCCGCGAACCGGGCCGGGTCCCGCAGGGCCGCCGCCGTCTCCGGCGGGGCCTCCGCGCTGAAGGTCAAAACGCCCTCCAGCTGGGGCAGCGCGTCCGCCAGCGCCTCCAGCGCCGGGGCGGAGACCTCCGTGGTCACCACGTCGCTGTCCGCCCGGACGGTGATGCGCAGCAGCTCCGCATACGGCCGCTCCGCGCCGGGGTCCTCTCCCGCGAGGCGCGTCTCCTCCTGCCAGAAGACGTAGGTGTAGAGGGCGGCGCCCTCTCCGCCGCCGGTCCAGCCCCGCTCCAGGCCCACGGCGTCGATCGCTCCGTCGATCTCCTCCACCGCGTCTTTCGCGGCAACGGTGTAAAGCTCCGCCCCATCGGCGTCCAAGATCTGATAGTAATGGTCCTTTTCCGGCGCGGAAGGGCCGTCCTCCGGCAAAGCGCCGCATCCCGCCAGCATCAGCGCCGCCAGCGCGGCGGCCAGGGAGCATTTCAAAGCAGGCCTCATCGTTCCTTCCTTTCTCAAAACAGATGGATCACGCCCATGGTCACGGCCGTCGTGACCGCGCCCGCCAGAAGCAGCCCCAGGAAGATGGCGGGCAGGGCGCTGCGCAGGCGGATGTCCAGCAGAGAGGCCACCAGCGCCCCGGTCCAGGCCCCGGTCCCGGGCAGGGGAACGCCCACCAGGATCACCAGGCCCACCAGGCGGTATTTCCGCACCAGGCGGCCCTTCAAATGGGCGCGCCGCTCCAGCCACGCGATCTTCGGGCCGAAAAATCCGGTGCCCCGCAGCCAGTCGAACACCCGCCGCACCAGCAGCATGATGAAGGGCACCGGCAGCAGATTTCCCAGGACCGCCGCGGCGCAGGCGGCGGCGGGAGGCAGTCCGGCGGCCACCCCCATGGGGATGGCCCCCCGCAGCTCCAGCACCGGGATCATGGACACGCAAAAGGTCATCAGCAGTTTTCCAAACAGGGTCTCGCCCATAGGCAGCCTCCAGAAAGCGGTTTGGCGGAACGGGGGCCAAAGCCCCCGTTCCGCGGAAATCACAGTATCTCCAGTTTACTCCAGGTTCAGCCGCTTTTTCAAGAACCAGGTCGTCACAAAGTAGAAAACCGCGCCGTAGAGCACCTCGAATACCATCGCCAGCAGCATGCTCAGATGGAACGCCGCCATGCCGTCCAGATTCCAGTTCAGCAGGCTGGCCAGCCAGAAATCGAACCCCGTGGCGTCCGCGGCATAGATGACCACCGTCCCCAGGATCTGCAGGGCGAACTGGCTGGCGAAGAAGAAGGCCACGCTCAAAAGCCCCTTGTGGTTGGCAAAGCTGTAGCCCACCGCCATGGCCGCGTAAAACTGCAGGGAGAAGATCACCAGGCCGAGGAACATCACTACCAGCAGCTCCAGGGCGATGGCCGTGCCGTTCAGGGCGTAGTAGGCGGTCAGCTGCTGCATGATCTCCCGGATGAGCCGGAAGAAATCGCTCATAAAGCCCACCTCGAACACCATCACCACAAAGGCCAGGCACACGGCGAATCCGGTGGCGATGAACCACACGGCGGAGACGATGAGCTTGCTCCACACGTGCTGGTGGACGGAGGCGGGCAGGGTGAACATCACATAGCCCTCGTCCCCCAGAAGGTTTTTGTGAAACCGCTGGATCATCAGCACCATGCTCATGATGCAAACGCCGATGATGGCGCAGGTGAAGGCCACCACCAGCAGCCCTCCCAGCATGTTCAGCAGGTGGTTCCGGCTCTCCATCAAGACCCGGGTGGAGATATTCGCGCCCAGGGCCGTGACCAGCAGCACCAGATACAGCGGCCCCATGACCCGGGCCGTGGCGCGGAACTCATGCTTCATCAGTTTCCTCAGCATTTGAACACCTCCCGGAACAGCGCGTCCACGCTCATGCCCTTCTCCTCCCGGATCTGGTCCACGGAGGACTGGAGCACGATCTGGCCCTGGTTGATGAACACCACATCGTCCAGCACCTTTTCCACATCCGCGATCAGGTGGGTGGAGATGACCACCGACGCCTCGGGGTTGTAGTTGCCGATGATGGTGGAGAGGATGTAGTCCCGGGTGGCGGGGTCCACGCCGCCGATGGGCTCATCCAGCAGATACAGCTTGGCGGCGCGGCTCATGACCATGATGAGCTGCACCTTTTCCCGGGTGCCCTTGCTCATCTGCTTGATGCGCTGCTTGGGGCGGATGTTCAGATGCCCCAGCATCTCCTCCGCCGCGTCCCGGCGGAAATCCCCGTAGAAGTCTCCGTAAAAGTCCATGAGCTGCGTGGTGGACATCCAGGTGGGGATGGCCGTACGCTCGGGCAGATAGCTGACCTGGGCCCGGCTCGCCTTCCCCGGCGCGCCGCCGCACACCAGAAGCTCTCCCTCGCTGGGGGTCAGCAGGCCGTTGGCCAGCTTGATGAGCGTGGTCTTGCCGCTGCCGTTGGGGCCCAGCAGGCCCACGATGCGCCCCGGCTCCACCGTCAAATCCACATGGTCCAGCGCGGGCGTGCTTCCATAGTGCTTCGTCAGGTCTTTACACTCCAGAACCGGCATGTTCCATTCCCTCCTCACTCGTCTCCTGCCGCAGCAGGGTCAAAATCTCTTCCCGGTCATAGCCCAGGCGGCACATGGCGTCCAAAAACGCCTGGATATGCCGCTGCGCAAGGGCGCGCTTCGCACCGTCGATCATTTCCCGGTCCTCCGTCACAAATCTACCCGCGGTCCGCTGGCTGTATACCAGGCCGTCCCGCTCCAGCTCCGTCAAAGCCCGCTGCATCGTGTTGGGGTTCACCCCGGCCTCCGTGGCCAGGTCCCGCACCGACGGCAATCGCTCTCCGGACGGAAACACGCCGGAAACGATCCCCACTTTGATCTGCAGGATCAACTGGGCATAGATGGGGGCGTCGCTTAAAAACTCCCACTTCACATGAGCACCTCCCGTCTTGTATTTTTGTACTAAGCAATTAATACAATAACACATCCCAGGCATTTGTCAAGGGCTTTTTTGAAAAATTTTTGCGCCCCGGCGGGAATCCGCTGGGGCGCAGGAGGTTTGGCGTTTTCATTTTTCTTCCGCCCACGAGGGCGGACCCTTCTCCGGCGGGAAAGCCCGGGGGCCGCCCCATACAGGATGGGGGACGTCAGTACCGCCCGTCCAGGATGTCCACGATGTCCGCGATGGCGTCCCGGGCGGCGCAGGAGACGATGGTGGCCCCGCAGGCGCGGACCGCCTCCGCGCAGTTTTCCGGGGCGAAGCCCTCCGCCGCCATGGTCAGCATGGAGAGGTCGTTGGCCTCGTCTCCGGCGCAGTAGACATGCTCCGGGTCGATCCCCAGCCGCTTCGCCAGCCGGGCCACCATGCCGCCCTTGTTGGCCCCCAGGGCCGTCAGCTCCAAAAGCTGGGGATCGGAGAAGATCAGCTCATAGCCGCCGATCCAGCTCCGGCTCTTCAGCCACGCCCACACAAGCTCCAGCTCTTCGTGCTCTCCCTCGAACATCAGCTTGCCCAGGGGCTCGGGCACCGCCGTCAGGGCGGGGGCCTCCGTCACGGAGACATGGCTGATGTGCTCGTGGTGCCATGTGACGGCGTTGGGCTGGACGGCGTGGATCGTGTTGCCGATGTGGTACGCCTCCGCCGCCACGCCGGGGTGCAGGTCCAGCACCGGCTGCACCAGCGCCCCGGTGCCGTCCGGGAGAAAGTTCGTCTCCAGATACGCCCTGGCGGAAAAGTCGTACAGGGCCGCGCCGTTGCACAGCACGGCGGGGGCGTTCATGGGCACGCCCCCCGCCAGGCGGTCAAAGGAGGCCAGCGCCCGGCCCGTGGCCACGGCGAAGCGGCCGCCGTTCTCCATGAAATAGCGCAGAGCCGCGCAGTTGCGCGCCGAGGGCGCGGGCATCTCCGCCCCGCCCCGGAAGGAGGACGCGGTGTCCACGATGGTATTGTCAAAATCGCTGGCCAGCAAAACGCCTGTGAATTTTCCCATAGGTATGCTCCTTATCGTTTCATTCGAATAGCAGAATGCAGACCAGCAGCAAGAGCCAGATAAACAAGCAAGCGCCTACACCGGTCCGTTTAAAAAATTTCCATTCCTCGACCAGTTCCCGGTCCTTGGGCCGATAGGGATAGTGAGGATCGATACAGAGGAGGCGGGGCGCCCTATCGAACCATGGCGGCAGCATCCGCCGGTGAGCCTCGCAGGCGCCCGGATCCTCCTTTTTCCAATAGTCCAGGATCTTTTCCGTATAAAAGCCCAGAACTCCTTTGACTGCGATCCCTACCCCCAGAAAAGCCAGCATATCTACCCACCAGACATCCACCAAAATGACAGCCGCCGCGCCAATGACTGCCGCGGAACCGACAAGCAAGTATCCTTTCCAGAAGGCGTTTTCATCCACCGGCGTTCTCCTCTCAAAAATTCCGCCGCCCGGGCTGCGGACGGCGGAACGTCTTTATTCGCCCTTGGGCGGACTGCCCTCGCCGCCCTTGCCCCGGCGGCGGCCTCCCCGGTGGTGGGGGCGGCGGCGCTTCTGCTCCCCCTCGCCGCCCTGGGCGGACTCGGCCCTGGGCGCCTGGGGCGGCTTGGGCCCCTGGGCCTTGGGCGGGCGGGGCTTGCGGTCCTGCCGCTTCTCCTCGCCGGGCTTGGGGGCCGGTCTGGCGGCCTGCTCCGCCTTGGGCGGACGGTCCTCGCCCCCGGGCTTGGGCCCCCGGCGGCGGCCCCCCCGGTGGCGGCGGCGGGCCTTGCCGTCTCCGCTCTCCATGGGGCCGATCTTCTCCCGCACCGGCGCGTCTTCCAGCTCCGCGCTCATATAGAAGGGGGTGGTGAGGATGGGCGCGTCGAAGGTCTCCTCCTCCTTTTCCTCCACAAAGCGGGCGGGCCGCTCCTGGGGGACCTCGATGCCCTCCCGGCTGCCCTTGCCGTTGCGCAGCACGCAGATCTCGCAGTTGTGATAGCACTTCATTGGCTCCGAGGGCGGCGCGGCGTCCAAACTGACCTTCACCGTCTCCCGCAGCAGATCCACAGCCTTCACGTTGCCCGGCCCGTCCGGGGTCTGGACGAAGGACTCCGCCTTGGGCATCCGCTTGGCGGCGTCCTCATAGGCGTTCTGCTCGTATTTCAGGCAGCACATCAGCCGCCCGCAGGTGCCGGAGATCTTGGTGGGGTTCAGGCTCAGGTTCTGGGTCTTGGCCATCTTGATGGACACGGGCATGAACCCGTCCAGAAACTGGGAGCAGCAAAAGGGCCGCCCGCAGATGCCAAGGCCCCCGATCATCTTGGCCTCGTCCCGGACGCCGATCTGGCGCAGCTCGATGCGGGCCCGGAACACCCCCGCCAGGTCCCGCACCAGCTCCCGGAAGTCCACCCGGCCGTCGGCGGTGAAGTAAAAGACGATCTTGCTGCCGTCAAAGCTGGCGGAGACGTTGACCAGCTTCATCTCCAGGCCGTGCTCCGCGATCTTCTTCTCGCAGACGTCGAAGGCCTCCCGCTCTTTTTTCTTGTTGTACTCCACGGTGCGGCGGTCGCTGTCCGTGGCCATGCGGAGCATGGGGCTCAGGGGCTTCACGATGGCGGACTCCTCCACCTCGTGGTTGCCCTCCGTGCAGGTGGCGAATTCCGGGCCCTGGGCCGTCTCCACGATCACCTGCTCGCCCATCTTCACCTGGACCCCCTTGGGGTCGAAAAAATAATTTTTACAGCCGCCACGAAAGCGGACGCTGATCACTTCAGTCAAAGGATCCCCTCCAATTCCACCGCCAGAGCACCCAGCACATGGCTGGGCCCCACGTTGTACACGCACTCTCCGCGGTACTTTTGCAACAGTTCTATTGTGCGCATGATTTGCGTTTTTGTCAAGTTTTTCGCAAGAAATGCCGCAATTTCCCGGTCTTCCTCCGGCGCTTCCTGTCCGTACAGGAGCAAAAGCGCCGCCGCGAAGGCCGCCCGGCCCTGCTCCAGCATGGCGGAAAGGTCCTCCCGGGTGGCGCGTTTTTTCTCCATCCGCACGGCAAGCTCCGTCACCGCGCCCCGCCGCCCGGACCCCGCCGCCCGGCAAAGCGCCTCCGCCGCCCGGCCGCTCTCCTCCGCCCCGGACGACGGGCGGAGCTTCAGCTCCACGCACCGGGAGCGGAGGGTCTGGAGCACCGCGGCGGCGTTTTCCGCGCAGAAGAGGAACGCCGCGTAGGGCGGCCCCTCCTCCACGATCTTCAGCAGCACGTTCTGGTCCTGCTCCGTCAGCAGGGCGCAGTCCGGGAAGAGGTAGACCTTCCGCAGCCCCTCGTTGGGGCGGATATAGGCGTCCGCCCGGACGCCGCGCACCACGTCCACGGCGATGTTTTTATGGGCCTCGTCCCGGACCGTGACCACGTCGGGGTGGATGTCCGAGCGGACCTTGCGGCAGCCCTCGCACACGCCGCAGGGCTTTTCCCCCGCCCCGGTGCACTCCAGGGCGGCGGCGGCAAAGCGGGCGGCGGCCTCCCTGTCTCCGCTGCCGGTAAACAGCAGCGCGTGGGACAGCGCGCCCCGGGCGGCGGCCTCCCGGATGCGGGCGAATACGGGGTCGGTTTCTCTCTGGCGGTCGGCGGGCATGGCGGCGCTCCTTTTCCCTGCGGATTTTTTCGTTGAGACAGTTGTACTTTATCATATTTGCTCCAAAAAGAAAAGAACGTAAAAGATTTCCTTGTTGCGCAACGCCTCCTTGTTGGTTTTGCACAATTTTTTTGTTGGAAAATCCCAAATACAGGGATTTTTATTAGCGCATTCATGTATTGTTTTCCGAAAAACAACCCACTATAATGATAACTGTTAAATTAGCTAATCGTTTACTCTTCATACGTATCAAGAATCTGTCCGTTCGGGCAGCGACAAAAAATGGAGGAATGACTATGAGCAAAAAATTTGTGTACCTGTTCAGCGAAGGCAACGCAGGCATGCGCGAGCTGCTGGGCGGAAAGGGCGCCAACCTGGCCGAGATGACCAACATCGGCCTGCCCGTGCCCCAGGGCTTCACCATCACCACCGAGGCGTGCACCCAGTACTATGAGGACGGCGGACGGATCAACGACGAGATCCAGGCCGAGATCATGGAATACATCACCAAGATGGAGACGATCACCGGCAAGAAGTTCGGCGATCTGGAAAACCCCCTGCTGGTCTCCGTCCGCTCCGGCGCCCGGGCCTCCATGCCCGGCATGATGGACACCATTTTGAACCTGGGCCTCAACGAGCAGGTGGTGGAGGTCATGGCCAAGAAGTCGGGCAACCCCCGCTGGGCCTGGGACTGCTACCGCCGCTTCATCCAGATGTACTCCGACGTGGTCATGGAGGTGGGCAAGAAATACTTTGAGCAGCTCATCGACCAGATGAAGGAAGCCCGGGGCGTCACCCAGGACGTGGAACTGACCGCCGCCGACCTCCAGGAGCTGGCGGGCCAGTTCAAGGCCGAGTACAAGTCCAAGATCGGCCAGGACTTCCCCGACGATCCCAAGGAGCAGCTCATGGGCGCCATCCAGGCCGTGTTCCGCTCCTGGGACAATCCCCGGGCCAACGTCTACCGCCGGGACAACGACATCCCCTACTCCTGGGGCACCGCCGTCAACGTGCAGTCCATGGCCTTTGGCAACGTGGGCGACGACTGCGGCACCGGCGTCGCCTTCACCCGCAACCCCGCCACCGGCGAGAAGAAGCTCTTCGGTGAATTTTTGACCAACGCCCAGGGCGAGGACGTGGTGGCCGGCGTGCGGACCCCCATGCCTATCAGCCAGATGGCCGAGAAGTTCCCCGAGGCCTTCGCGGAATTCGAGAAGGTCTGCCAGCTTCTGGAGGACCACTATCACGACATGCAGGACATGGAGTTTACCGTGGAAAACGGCAAGCTCTACATGCTCCAGACCCGCAACGGCAAGCGCACCCCCGCCTCCGCCCTGAAGATCGCCTGCGATCTGGTGGACGAGGGCCATATCACCGAGGAGCAGGCCGTGGCCATGATCGACCCCCGCTCCCTGGACACCCTGCTCCACCCCCAGTTTGACACCAAGGTTCTCAAGAACACCCCCGTCATCGGCTCCGCCCTGGCCGCCTCTCCCGGCGCCGCCTGCGGCCGCATCGTCTTCACCGCAGCCGAGGCCAAGGCCTGGGCCGACCGGGGCGAGAAGGTGATCCTGGTCCGGCTGGAGACCTCTCCCGAGGATATCGAGGGCATGAAGGCCGCTCAGGGCATCCTGACCGTCCGGGGCGGCATGACCTCCCACGCGGCCGTGGTGGCCCGGGGCATGGGCAAGTGCTGCGTGTCCGGCTGCGGCGCCATCAAGATGGATGAGGAGAACAAGCAGTTCGAGCTCTCCGGCAAGGTCTTCCACGAGGGCGACTGGCTGTCTCTGGACGGCTCCACCGGCAAGATCTACGACGGCGCCGTGCCCACCATGGACGCGGTCATCGGCGGCGAGTTCGGCCGGGTCATGGGCTGGGCCGACAAGTACCGCCGGCTGAAGGTCCGCACCAACGCGGACACCCCCCACGACGCCGCCCAGGCCCGCTCCTTCGGCGCGGAGGGCATCGGCCTTTGCCGCACGGAGCACATGTTCTTCAACGAGGACCGCATCCCCGCCATCCGGGAGATGATCTGCGCCGACACCGTCGAGCAGCGGGAAAAGGCCCTTGCCAAGCTGGAGCCCATGCAGCAGGGCGACTTTGAGGGCATTTACGAGGCCATGGAGAACTTCCCCGTGACCATCCGCTTCCTGGATCCCCCCCTGCACGAGTTCGTCCCCACCGAAGAGGCCGACATCGAGCTGCTGGCCAAGGATCTGGGCAAGAGCGTGGCGGACATCAAGAGCATCATCGCCTCCCTCCACGAGTTCAACCCCATGATGGGCCACCGGGGCTGCCGCCTGGCCGTCACCTATCCGGAGATCGCCGCCATGCAGACCCGGGCCGTCATCAAGGCCGCCCTGGCCGTCCAGGCCCGGCATCCCGAGTGGGACCTGGTGCCTGAGATCATGATCCCCCTGGTGGGCGAGGTGAAGGAGCTGGCCTATGTGAAGAAGGTGGTCGTGGAGACCGCCGACGCGCTGATCGCCGCCGCCGGCTCCGATCTGAAGTATCTGGTGGGCACCATGATTGAGATCCCCCGGGCCGCCCTCACCGCCGACGAGATCGCCAAGGAGGCCGACTTCTTCTCCTTCGGCACCAACGACCTCACCCAGATGACCTTCGGCTTCTCCCGGGACGACGCCGGCAAGTTCCTGGACGCTTACTACGACAAGAAGATCTACGAGAGCGATCCCTTCGCCAAGCTGGACCAGAACGGCGTTGGCAAGCTGGTGGACATGGCCTGCAAGCTGGGCCGCGCCGCCAACCCCGCGCTGCATCTGGGCATCTGCGGCGAGCACGGCGGCGACCCCTCCAGCGTGGAGTTCTGCCACCGCACCGGACTGGACTATGTGTCCTGCTCTCCCTTCCGGGTGCCCATCGCCCGCCTTGCCGCCGCGCAGGCCGCCATCAAGGAAGGAAAATAAGCTGTTTTTTTCAAAAATCCCCCCGCTCAGACAGTGAGCGGGGGGATTTTTTCTGTTTCGCTCCCCTTGAAACCGGGTTTTGATTGTCTCCGGGCGTTCCATGTGATATAATAGGAGCGTTATCTTTCGTCCACGCCCGGACGGCGTAACTGTGAATGGATTTAGGAGCATGGGAGCTATGGAAAACAAAGCAATGGCGGCACAGGCGGCGGAGGCGCTGCCCGTGGGCATGATCTGCTGCCGGATGGACGAAGACCTGACCTTTTTATGGGGAAATTCCCGCTTTTTCAGCCTGACCGGCTATACGCGGGAGGAATTTTGCCGCCGGTTCCCCAGCCTGCGGCGCTATTGCGCGGCGGAAAGCGAGGCGTTCCGGACGCTGCTGCAGGCGGCGGAAAGCGCCGCCGCGGGCGGCGTGGAAACCGTCGTCTCCCTGCCGCGGAAATCCGGCGGCTCTTTTCACGCGCGCCTCTCGGGAACGGCCGCGGAGGACGGCGGCCCGGTCTTTCAGGCGGTCCTGACCGGCACGGCCGCCCCGCCGGCGCGGCAGGAGGAGCCGGACCGGCGGCAGGGCCAAGCCCTGGACTACTTCCATTTCATGCTGGACGAATACATCGGCAACATCTACATCTGCGACATGGAGACTTACGAGCTGCTGTATCTGAACCAGTCCAGCTGCGACACCCTGGGCGGCCGCGCCGCCGACCTGGTGGGCCGCAAATGCTACGAGGTCATCCAGGGGCGGACCTCCCCCTGTCCCTTCTGCACGAACGGCAAGCTGACGGAGGACGCCTTCTACGAGTGGGAGTTCTACAATCCCACCCTGGAGCGGACCTTCATGATCAAAAACCGGATCATCCGCTGGAAGGGCCGCCGGGCCAGGCTGGAGTTGTCCCACGACATGTTCAGCACGGAGTATAAGCTGGCGAAGAAGAACCAGGAGCGGGACGCGCTGCTGCGCTCGGTGCCCGGCGGCTTCGCCCGGCTGGACGCCAGGGACTTCAGCACCGTGCTCTGGTACGGCGCCGACTTTCTGCACATCATCGGCTACACCGCCGAGCAGTTTGAAACGGAGCTGCACAGCCGGTCCTCCTACATCCATCCGGACGATATGGGGCGCATCGTCCCCCTGATGCGGGAGCTGGCCGTCTCGGGCGGAAGCGCCGTCACCGAGGCGAAGATCGTGACCCGCGGCGGGGAGAGCAGAATCCTGACCCTCACCCTGGCCTATGCCAGCGGGGCCGACAGCTGGGACGGCATCCCCTCGTTCTACACGGTGGGCATCGACGTGACGGCGGAGCGGATGGAGCAGGCCAAGCAGCGCACGGCGCTGGAGGAGGCCTACGAGGTGGCCCGGGTGGCCAACGACGCCAAGACCAACTTCCTCTCCTCCATGTCCCACGACATCCGCACCCCCATGAACGCCATCATGGGCATGGCGGTCATCGCCCAGGCAAACCTGAACGCGCCGGAAAAGGTGCGGGAGTGCCTGAACAAGATCAACACCTCCAGCCGCCACCTGCTCAGCCTCATCAACGAAGTCCTGGACATGTCCAAGATCGAAAGCGGGAAGATCGATCTGGTCAGCGAGACCGTCTCCCTGCCGGAGCTGCTGCAAAACGTGATGGACATGTGCCGCCCCCTGGCGCTGGAGAAGTCCCAGGAGCTGCGGATCAGCGCCGACCACGTGCGGCACGAGACCGTGGTGACGGACGGCGGACGGCTCCAGCAGGTCTTGATGAACCTGGTCTCCAACGGCGTAAAGTACACGCCCGACGGCGGCGCCGTCAGCCTGCGGGTCCGGGAGCTGCCCTCCCCCGCGGGACTCACCGGGCAGTATGAGTTCGTTGTTTCGGACAACGGCATCGGCATGTCCGAGGAATTTATCCCCCATATTTTCGAGCCCTTCTCCCGGGCGGAGGATTCCCGCATCAGCAAGATCCAGGGCACCGGCCTGGGCATGGCCATCACGGACAACATCATCCGCATGATGAACGGGACCATTCAGGTCCGCAGCAAGCTGGGGGCGGGGAGCCGGTTCATCGTCACGGTGCCCCTGACGGTGGAGACGGAGGAGGTCTCACCCGACGCGGAGCTGACCGGGCGGCCGGTGCTGGTGGTGGACGACGACCAGGCGGTCTGCGAAAGCGCGGCGGCCCTTTTGGACGAGCTGGGCATGCGCGGCTTCTGGGTCCTCTCCGGCGAGGAGGCGGTCCGCCGCGTGGCGGAGGCCCACACGGCCCGGCAGGACTTTTTCGCCGTCATCCTGGACTGGAAGATGCCCGGCATGGACGGACTGGAGACCCTGCGGGCCATCCGGGCCCGCCTGGGGGACAAGGTCCCCATCATCATCATCTCAGCCTACGACTACTCCGACATCGAGGAGGAGTTCCGCCAGGCGGGCGCGGATGCCTTTATCACAAAGCCCCTGTTCAAATCCAAGCTGCTCCACGTGATGCAGCTCTTCTCCCGCCTGCCGCCCCAGGAATCCCCCGGCGCGGAGACGGCGGGCGGCGGGCTCGCCGGAAAGCGCATCCTCCTGGCGGAGGACAACGAGCTGAACCGGGAGATCGCGGTGGAGCTGCTGGAGATGAACCGCCTCTCGGTCACCGCGGT
>JAEXWS010000190.1 GCA_023406225.1 Bacillota bacterium
CCCCGTCCTGCCCCTGCCCAACGCGGGGGTGGGCGGCCCTGGGGGCGGCGGCGGCAGCGTCCCCGTCATCCCCCTGCCCAACCCCGGCGAAGGCGGCCCCGTGGCCGGCGGCATCGGTCCGGTGATCCTTCTGCCTCACGCGGCCAAGGTCCGTTTTCTCAATGCGGCCTTCGGCTACCGTCCCTTCCGCATCCTCATCAACAATTTCCGCATCATCAATTTCCTGAGCTATGCTTCCATCTCCGCGTACGGACGCGTGCCCGTGGGCTATCAGACCGTCACGGTCACCGGGACGAACGGGTATGTTTACATCCAGAAAACGATGCCCTTCCAGATCAACACGCCCACCACCATCGCCATCGTCAATACCGCCAGCGGCCTGGACCTGCTGCAGATCTCCGACAGCTGCCCCCCCACCAACGGCAACGCCAATTTCCGGGTCAGCAACCTGGCCTACAACAGCGGCCCGCTGGACGTTCTGCTGGCCGACGGCCGGGTGGTCTATGCCGATGTGCGCTTCAAGGAGACCACCGCGTATAAGCGCATCCGTCCCGGCACGTACCAATTCTTCTTTGCGGAGACGAATCAGATGCCCATTGCCCCCTGGCAGGACATCGAGACGCTGGACTCCGCCTTCCTGGGCGTCTATCCGCCGGTGGACACGGTGGCGTCCCTGTATCTGAATGTCCGCAGGAACACCAACTATACCACCTTCATCCTCAGCAGCGGCAGCACGGTCAACGCGGTCCAGGCCCTTGCCATCGAGGACCGCTGACCCCGCAAATAAAACGCCGCCCCGGCGGGCATCCTACCGGAAAAGGAGGCGTGAAGCATGGCACAACTAAGCACCTATTTTTCCCTGGAGGACACAGGCGGGCTCCACGATGCAAAGCAGCTCAAGCGGGAGCTGGACGGTCTGCCCGGCGTCAGCTCCGTCAGCGTCAGCGAAAGCGGCTGTCTGGCGGTGGATTACGACTCCACCGGCGTCCGCCAGGAGCAGATCCTCCGAAAAGTCCAGGAGCTGGGCTACAAGGTCCGGGAAAGCTGAAAAAGACCGCGCCGATCAGGCGCGGTCTTTCAGTTTGCCGCCTCCCGGGGCCCGGGCAGGAATTCCTCCCCGGCGGGACGCATCTCCAGCCGTCCGGCGGAAAGCTCCGTCAGCCGCGGAGCAAATTCCTCAGCGCCTCCGGCGGGAAACGCCGCCCGCAGGGTGATCTCCGCGCCGTACTCCACATCCCGGACCACGCCGCCGCAGGCCGCCGCGTCCAGCTTCACCCGCTCGAACAGCGGATAGGTGCAGGGCACGTCCCACAGCGTCCAAAGGCTCATGGTGCAGACTCCGGCGGCGTCCAGCGCATCCTTCGCCCCTCTGGCGTAGGCCCGTGACAGACCTCCGGCCCCCAGCAGAACGCCGCCGAAATACCGGGTCACCACGCAGCAGACGTTGACGACCTCCTCCCGCAGAAAAACGTTCAGCATCGGCTGGCCCGCCGTGCCCTGCGGCTCACCGTCGTCGGCGTAGCGGACCACGTTCCCGTCCCTCAGAATGTAGCACCAGCAGTTGTGCCGGGCGTCGTAGCGGGCCTTTTTCGTCTCCTCGATGCGGGCACGGGCCTCCGCCTCGCTCTCCACCCGCCAGAGGCGGCTGATGAAACGGGACCGTTTTTCCACAAACTCGCTCTCCGCCGCCTCAAAGGGCACCCGATATCCGCTCACGCCAAGCCTCCTCCGTCAAAAGATAGAAATAAGTCTCCCGTCTCTCCCTCATCAGCTCCACGTTGGTAAACCGGGAAAACTGATAGCGGAAGCCGCACTTTTCCATGCACCGGCGGGACTTCCAGTTGCCCGCGTAATGGCCGCACCAGATCCGCCGGAGGCCCAGCGCCTCAAAGCCGTACCGCAGGACCGCCTCCACCGCCTCGGGCGCAAGGCCCCGGCCCCAATAGGCGGGCGAGAGGGCGTAGCCCACCTCGTCGTCGGGGCAGGCGGCGCGCGCTCCGGCCGGGTGGTTATGGACAAAGCCCACGGAGCCGACGACCTTGCGCCCCTCCTTCAGCTCGATGGCAAAAACGCCTGGCTGGGAAAAGACCGTTCGGATGATCTCCCGGCTCTCCCCCTCGCTTCTGTGGGGCGGCCAGCCCGCGATGGGCCCCACCCGGGGGTCCCGGGCGTATTCATAAACGTCGGCCGCGTCCCGTTCAGTGAAGGGACGCAGGCGCAGGCGAGGCGTTTCCAATGTCGGCATGAAGGAGCGCTCCTTTCTGGTATGGATGCCTGTCCGGAGGAGGGCCGTTTTCAGGAGGAGGTCCCGGAGGGGGAAATCGAAATCCCCCTCCGGGCGCCTCTTTTGGACCGTACATTGCCGGCCGTCATCATGGCTGCCGGTCCCGCCGGTCGCTGCGGCCAACAAGATAGTCCAGCGACACGTCGAAGTGGTCCGCCAGCGCCCATAGATTATCAAATCCGGGCTTTTGTTTTTCACATTCGAATCTCTGATATTGGCGGTCTGTTATTCCAATTGCGTTGGCTACCTGAACTTGGGTTTCCTTTTTTTCTTTTCTCAATTCACGGAGTCTCTTTTGAAATTCCATATGTTCTCCCCCTTGATACGACTAATAGGTTGTGATACCATAAGAGCACAACCTATTAGTCGTATTTTAGAAAGGTGGTCCATCCATGTCCGACTTCATGAAATGGCTCTATCCCCATTACATCAAGCCTTACCTGGACGCAGTTCCCCAAGGCGACTACGAGATGTGGATCGGCCTGCTGGATGGGGAACTGCCGCCGGACCTTCACGCGGTCTATGAAAAAAACGAGGAGTTCACCGCCATCCACGCCTTTCTCCTGGGCCTTCGCACCGGCAACGGCCTCTCCTCCCTCACTCCCCGATGAACGGCTCCACCTGGCCCAGGACCTTGGGGCCGCACACGGCGGCCACGTCGATGGTCTCGCCGTATTCCACCTGTTCCACCTTGGCCTCCCGGTACAGCATGTCCAGCAGGCCTCCCTTGTCATAGGGAAGGTGGATCGTCACCCGGCGGGTGCCCTTGTCCAGCCGCCCGTCGATCATCTCCAGCAGCCTGTCCACGCCCTCGCCGGTCTTTGCGGAGATGGAGCAGATGTCCTCTCCATGGGGCATGATCTCCCCCGCCGGGACCTTGTCGGACTTGTTGAACACGTCGATGCGGGGCAGCTCCCCCGCGCCCAGCTCCTGGATCAGCGTCTCCACCACCTGGGCCTGGAGCTGCCACTCGGGATTGGACACATCGATGACATGGAGCAGAAGGTCCGCGTACTCCAGCTCCTCCAGCGTGGCCTTGAACGCCTCCACCAGCTGGTGGGGCAGCTTGCGGATGAAGCCCACCGTGTCGGAGATGACCACGTCCAGCGTGTCCGAGACGGTCAAAAGGCGGGTGGTGGTGTCCAGCGTGTCGAACAGGCGGTCGTTGGCGGCAATGCCCGCCCCGGTCATCTGATTGAGCAGCGTGGACTTGCCCGCGTTGGTATAGCCCACGATGGCCACCACGGGCACCTCGTTTTTCCTGCGGCGCTCCCGCTGGGTGCTGCGCACCCGGCGCACGTCCTCCAGGTCCGCCCGCAGCTTGTCGATCTTGCGGTGGATATGCCGCCGGTCCGTCTCAAGCTGGGTCTCGCCGGGACCCTTGGAGCCGATGGGCCCCTGGCCGCTGGTACCCGCCTGGCGCTCCAGGTGGGTCCACATACCCGTGAGGCGGGGCAGCAGATACTGGTACTGGGCCAGCTCCACCTGGAGCCGGCCCTCTTTTGTTTTGGCCCGCTGGGCGAAAATGTCCAAAATCAGCCCGCAGCGGTCCAGCACCTGAACGCCCAGCAGTTCTGTGAGGACCCGCATCTGGGAGGGCGACAGGTCGTTGTCAAAGATCACCATGGTAGCGCCCACGTTTTCACAGTAGAGCTGCACCTCGGCCACCTTGCCCTCCCCGATGAAGCAGCGGGGGTCCGGCGAGGGGCGGTTTTGCAGGATGATGCCCACAGTCTCGCCGCCCGCGGTCTCCACCAGGGCGGAAAGCTCCTCCATCGTCTCCTCGTCGGCGTTTTCTTCCTTTTTCAGCACCGGGGAGTTCAGCCCCACCAGCACCACTTTATCGCGTACTTCCTCTGTTTCCCGCATCAAATATTGATCTCCTTATTTAATATATGCCTCCACGACTTCGCCGGTATAAATGCGGTGCCAGCCGCCCTTTTCGCCGTAAGAGCTGAAGATGCGCGGGTCCTTCACGCACTCCGGCGCCATGTCCTGCACGAACAGCTTTCTGCACACCAGGACCAGCTCCGCCTCGTCGAAAAAGGGCGCGTCCCCCGCGCCGTAGCAAAGGGTCAGGCCGCAGTCTTTGATCTTATCGGTGTCCCGGCCGCTCCTGGTCCCGCAGTAGGCCATGGTCTTTTTGCAGTTCCCGGGCAGGACGGACACCGTGAAATAGTCGTGGGTCTCCATGAATCCGAAGGTATGGCGCTCCGGCCGCACATAGACCGTGCAGGCGTTCAGGTTCCAAAGCCGGCCCAGCTGGCACCAGCCGATGGTCATGGTGTTGCAGGCGGTCCTGTCCCCGGCGGTGAGCAGGGCGTTTTGGGCGCCGAACACCTGGAACACCTCGGGCGCCAGGGTCTTTGCATCAACGGTATGCAGTCTCATGGCAAACAGCTCCTTTACGATTTTCAAACTGGAAAACGGATGAAATTCCCGGAGAAGGACGCGGTGAACCGCTCCGCGGACACGGCGCAGTCCGGCCATTCGGACTCCGGAAAACAGGAGGGGTGATGGGTCCAAAACCGCCGGGGCGCGCCGCCCTCCGCGTCAAACCCCAGGAGAACGACCAGGTGCCCGCCTCTGCGCCAGGGCGTGCCGTCCTCCCGCAGCTCTCCTCCGGCAAAGCAGGGCGTGACGGAGACGATGCAGGGCCTTCCCGCGGCCAGCTCCGCCGTCAAAGCCTCCGGCGGCTGTTCCCGCAGGGCCTCGCCCTCCACGCCCCAAAGGGCCGCCAGCTCCGCCAGGCTCCGGTGGATCCAGCCCACGCCCTCCTTGTATCCGCCCAACTCCAGCCCCTGGCGCAGCATCTCCGCCTGGCAGGGGCAGGGCCCCAGGCCCCGGGCGGCGCGGACGCCGTCGATCACCATGCGCACCGAGGCGATGCCGCAGGTCCGCGTGGTCCAGGAAAGGCCCTCCTCCAGGGTGGAATAGCCCTCGGCGGCAAAGTTTTCCGCCGTCACGCGCTGGGTGTGATAGGGGATGGGAAAGGGCAGGCGCACAGTCTCCATGGGCGGTCCTCCTCTCTGCGCGGCAGATATTGTTCAGTATATGCGGTTTGGAGGCAAAAGTAAATCGGTCCGCGCATAAAAAAACAAAGGTCCGCCGCGATTGCAGCAGACCTTTGTGATCGTGTCAGACTTATTTGTCCAGGCCAAACTTCTTGTTGAACTTGGCGACGCGTCCGCCGGTATCCACCAGCTTCTGCTTGCCTGTGAAGAAGGGGTGACACTTAGAGCAGACTTCCACCTTGATATCCTTCTTGGTAGAACCTGTCTCAATCACATTACCGCAGGCGCATGTAATCGTAGTCTGCTGATAATTGGGATGGATTCCTTCTTTCATTGCTCTCGTTCACCTCTTTCTTAGCCAGTTTTCCTCTCATAAGGCGTTGTTTAGTATAACACGCTCTCCCAGGCTTTGCAAGCTTTTTTTCAATAAGTTTTATATTTTCTTCTTTTTTCATGAGGCCCCGCTTTCAAAAAGACCCCCGCGCTGCTCCCCCAGCGCCCGCCGCAGGTCCGCCGCGTATTGGGCCTGCTGTTTTTTCAAATAACCCTTCACAAAGGGCCGCATCCACCACTTTTTGGCCTCCACGTCCTCCGTAAAGACCAGGCGGACGCCCTCCGCCGTTTTTGTGAAGCTGCCGGACCAGCGGCCGCGCATGTTTTCGTTGTCCATGTCGAAGGCCCAGCGGGCCGGGGGCTCCGCCGCCGTCACGGTGAACGCCGTTTCAAACCCGTCTTTCGTGACCTCCACGAACGTATCCGCGCCCGTGACCTCGATGCGGTCCAGATCGCTGCGCCAGTCCCAGCGTCCAAGGTCCGTCACCAGGGCCCATACCTCCTCCGGCGTTTTGCGAAGCCGTATCTCCATCGTCGATCTTGTCATCGCTCATACCTCCACAGCGGCGGCGGGACGCAGGAAATACAGCGTCCGCCGGACCACATTTTTCTCCAGCACCCGTTCCAGGGCCTGACTGTACGCCTCCAGCTGGGGCCGGTAATGCCCGGCCCGCTCCCGGAGAGCCTCTCCGGTGTCCACATGGTCGGTCTTGAAGTCCACCACGGTAAGGCCCGCGTCCGTCTCAAAGCAGCAGTCCACCACGCCCTGAAGCAGCACGCGCTCTCCCTCCGCCGCCTCCGGGTCCAGCCGGCGGGCGTCCATCAGCAGGGTGAAGCGATACTCCCGCAGGACGTTCCGGCCCCGGCGGATATCCTCCGCCAGAGGCGTTTCCAAAAACCGCGCCAGAGCCCGGCGGTCCACGGCCCGGGCCTGTTCCTCCGTCAAAAGGTTCCGCAGCCGCAGCTGTTCCACCTGTCCGTCCACGTCCCGGTCCTCAAAATCCAGATATTGCAGCACCAGATGGGTGGCGGTCCCCCGCTCCGCCGGGGTCAGTCCCCGGCTTTCCCGGCGGAATTTGGGCTGGCTCAGGGGCCGGAGATAGGGAGTCCGGGCCGCGTGCTCCGCGATCTCCTCATCCACCGCCCGGCCCTTGAGCTGGGTGGCCGTCACCTTAGCGGGCAGAGCCGTCTCCCGCATGTAGGGGTAGGCAAACTCCAAAAGGCCCGGATCGAAGTCCGCCGTCTCCGCAGCTTCCGCCGCCTCCAGACTGGGTTTTCCGGGCCGCTCCCGAAACTCCTCACTGTCATGCAGAAACACTTGCCAGGGACTGGTGTTACCTGTATACAGCTCCCGGACCTCCAGTTCCGCCAGGGCCCGGAGCGGCGCCGCCTCCGGGCGGCACAGCAGCGGCAGCACCAGCCAATCCCCCAGGCTCCGGCACCCGGCCACCGTCTCGGGCAGCACCGGGCAGGCGGCCATGGCGGCCAGCTTCCGCAGCCTGCCGGGGGCGTGGTACATGGCGTCCACCAAAATCAGCTTTTCCTTGGGCCGGGTCATGGCCACGTACAAGATCCGCTGCTCCTCCGAGAGGTTTTCCCGCCGCAGCTTTTCCTGGACCGCCAGGCGCGCCAGGGTGGAATACCGGATCCGCCGCTCCAAGTCCACCCGCCTGGGCCCCAGACCCATGGCCGGGTGGACCAGTACCGGCGTGTCGAAATCCTGCCGGGAAAAGGCGTGGTCCAGGTCCGCCAGGATGACGATGGGAAATTCCAGGCCCTTGGATCTGTGGATGCTCATGAGCCGCACCCCCCCGGCGGCGGCCGCGCCCCGGGCGGCCGGTGCCCGGTCCAGCTCCAGCAGCCGCTTCAGCTGGGTCACGAAGGCGAACAGCCCCCGGTAGCCGCTGCGTTCAAAGGTCTCCGCATGCCGGCTGAGGACGATGAGGTTTTCCCGCCGGGCCGCGCCGCTGTCCATGGCGCCGAAGACCCCCAGAACGTTCAGCGTGTTGTAGATATGCCAGATGAGCTGATGGACGCTCATATCCCTGCCCGCCAGCCGCAGCGCGGCCAGCGTCTCCAAAAAGCTCCGGCAGTCCTCCCCGCCGTCGGCGGACACCGCGTCGAAAAAGTCCCCCTGGGCGCTCCCGCCCCGGATGGCCGCCAGCCGCTCCGACGAAAAGCCGAAAATGGGCGAGCGCAGAACGGAGATCAGCGGCACGTCCTGGCGGGGATTGTCCACGATCTCCAGCAGCGCCGTCATCACGCTGATCTCCATGGTGTGGAAGAAGTCCCCGCTCTCCTGGAAGGAGCAGGGGATGTCCCGCTCCGCCAGCGCCTCGGCAAAGGCCGCCGTCCGGCTGCCGGGAGAGCGCATCAAGATCACCACATCCTCCGCCCGGCAGGGGCGCAGCGCGCCGTCCTCCCCGGTGACGGGATAGCCCTCGTCCAGCAGCTCCCGGATGCGGCGGGCCACGAACCGGGCCTCGGCGGTGATCTTTTTCACCGGCCGGTCCTCTTCCGCCGACTTCATCCGGGCGGAGATAAGGTGGAACTCCGTGCCGCAGTCATGCCGCTCCGGATAGTAGTCCGCGCCGAAGTGAAGGGACTCGTCGGCGCCGTAGGCCATCTCCCCCATCTCCACGGAGAGGATGTTCTCGAAGATGAAATTGGCCGCGTCCAAGATCTCCCGCCGGGAGCGGAAGTTTTTGGAGAGCAGGATCTTCCGCTCCTCCCCCGCCTCCGCCTCCTCATAGGACTTGAAGCGGTTGTATTTTCCCAGGAAAATGGTGGGGTCCGCCAGGCGGAAGCGGTAGATGCTCTGCTTCACGTCCCCCACGGTGAAAATGTTCTGCCCGTCTCTGGACACCGCCAGGAAGATGGCGTTCTGGACCTCGTTGGTGTCCTGGTACTCGTCCACCAAGATCTCCCGGTACCGGGCCGCCACCTGCTCGCCCAGGTCCGTCCGGCCGCCGCCCTCCGCCACCAGCAGATGCAGGGCCAGATGCTCCTGGTCGGAGAAGTCCGCCGCGTTCATCCGCAGCTTTTCCGCCCGGTAGGACTCGGAAAAACGCGCCGTCAGGGCAAGCAGCGCCTCCATGGCGGGCGCCACGGCCCGCAGGTCCTCCATGGCCTCCTCCCCGCTGACGGCAAGCAGGGCCTCCAGCTTTTTCGCCCCGTCCTTGCAGCTTTCCCACACCTGCTTCAGCGCCGCCACATCCGGATCGTCCTTCCTCCCCCTGGGCGTGGCGAGCCGCGGGAACACGATGCCGCGCTCCGCCTGCCGGGCGGACTCCCAGCTTTCGGCGGCGGCAAGCGCGTCGAAGGAAAATGCCGCCGTCAGGAATTTTTCGCCGTAGCCCCGGGACAGGGCCTCGTCTCCCTCCGCGCCTTCGGCGGCGGAGCGCAGCGCCCCCGCCCAGTGGGCCGCCTGCCGCCGGACGCCCGCCAGCAGCTCCCGGGCATAATCCGTCCCGTCAAACGCGCCGTCCATCGCCGCCCAGAGGCGGCGGTTTTCCTCCAGCCACGCTCCGGGGTCCGCGTGGCTTTGCAGCTTGTCGTACAGCTCCAGCACCAGTTCCGCCAAAGCTCCGTCGTCCCGCCCCGCGCCCAGGGTGTCCGCCAGCAGCTCCCCGCCGGCGTCCAGGGCCTCGTAAAAGGCCTCCAGCTCCCGGTCCAGAACGCGGCGGCGGACCAGTCCGGCCTCGCCCTCGTCCAGCACCCGGAAGTCCGGCGTCAGGGCGTGCCGGTCCCCCTCCCGGGCCAAAAGGTGGGTGTTTTCCCGCAGAAGGCCCGTGCAGAAGGCGTCCACGGTCTTGATATCGGCCTGATACACCCGCAGGAGCTGGCGCTTGAGCTGGGGATCCCCCGGCGTCTGGGCCAGCCGCTTGGAGAGCTCGGAGGCGATCTTGCTCCGAAGCTCCGCCGCCGCGGCCTTGGTGTATGTGATGAGCAGGAAATCGTCCACGTTGCAGCGCTCCTCCGTCACATACCGGAACAACCGCTCCACCAGGACCTTCGTTTTGCCGGAGCCCGCCGCCGCGGACACCAGCAGACTGCCGCCCCGGTTTTCCACCACCGCCTGCTGCTGGGGCGTTAAAGTCAATTTCGCCATGGGTCCTCGCCTCCTTCCTCATCCAGCGCCTGCCAGAACGCCTCTTCCTTCACCGGCAGGATATAGTGCAGGTGGTCCCCGTCCCGCCCGTCCTGGAAATGGCAGGCCGCCGCCCAGTCGCAGAAGCGGCACTGGCTGTCGTCCTCGCTGCGGCAGCAGGGGTCCGCGTCGATATTGCCGTCCCGGACCTCCCGGGCGATCTGGTGGAGCAGGGCGTCCACATACCGCCCCAGCTTCCCCAGCCTGTCCGCCGAGGCGATGCTGCCGGAGAGATTTCCATCCCGGCTCACCCGCAGGGGCAGAAACCGGGGATTCTCCAGCGCCTGATGTTCCATGGCCCGGAGCACGTCCGGCTCCGCCAGGAGCAGTCCGGACCGGCGGAGCTGCCTTTCCCGCTCGCTTTGGAGCTTTTCCGGCGGAATGTTCCGCTCGGCGGTCAAAATCTCGTCCCGTGCGGGGAGATACAGCACCCCCGCCGGCTCGATCTCCATGCCGAAGCGCCGCTTCCCCTCCTTCTCCAGGGCAAAAAGATACAGCAGCATCTGGATGTCCAGGCCCATCCGCAGATTGGCCAGGTCAAATTCCTTCCGCCCGGATTTGTAGTCCACCACCCGGAGGTACAGCTTTCCGTCCTTCACCCAGCCGTCCACCCGGTCCACCTTGCCGCCCACCCGCAGCTCGCCGTCCGGCTCCGTGACCGTCACGGCGGGAAGCTCTCCCTTGTCGCCGAACGTGAGCTCAAAGGCCAGGGGCACGAAGTCGGATTCCCGCAGCTCCTCCGCGATCTGGTCGATCACCGCGTAGGCGGTGTTCCGCAAGCGGGCGAAGAGATAGTGGAACCGGGCGGTCCGGTCCTGGAAATTGGGAAGCTCCTGGGCCACATACTGGTCGATATAACGCCGCACCAGGGCGTGCAGGTCCTCGCCGTCCACCCGGGCAAAGCCGCCCAGGCCCAGCACGTCCCGCGTCACATGCTCCAGCAGGTAGTGGAGGAAGGTGCCGATCTGGGGCGCGTCGAAGGCCGCCGCCTCCCGGGGCTTCGCCCGGAGGCCGTATTCCATGAAGTAGGAGAAGTGACAGGACCGCAGCCGCTCCAGCCGGGAGGCGGACATGCTGATGCGCTCGCCGTACAGCGCCTGCACCGCGGCCCGGGAAAGGCTGCCCCGTTTCAGCGCCGCCGCCCGCTCCATGGCGGCCAGGCGGGCGCGAAAGGCCGGGCGGGCCGCAAAATACCGCCACAACGGCCCCTCCGGGTCCTGGCCCGCCATCTCCAGCGCCGGGGCAGCCGCTGTCAAGCGGTAATCCTTGTCAGTCCGCTCCCGCTCCAACCGAAGCGCCGGAAACAGCTCCAGCAGCCGCCCCACCACAAAGGCGGGCCGCAGCTCCGCGCCCGCGGCGTCCGCCGCCGGATAGCTGACGGTCAGTCCGCACACGGGCTGAGCCAGGGCGGCATAGAGGTTTTGCAGCTCGATGCCCATCCGCTCCATGCCAGTGGGGGCCAGGACGACGCCCCGCTGGGCCAGCTCGTCCCGGTCGTCGTCGTTCAAAATGCCGCCGCTCTGGCCGACGTCCGGCAGCACATGGTCGTTGGCTCCCAGCAAAAACAGATACCTGGCCGTGTGCCGGTCGTTCCGGGTGATCTCGCTGACGCTGACCTGGTCCAGGGACACGGGGATGGTCCCCACGCTGTACTGGGCGGCCACCTGGCGCAAAAGCCGGGTGAACTCGTCCAGCCCCATCTTTTCCGGTCCCAAAATCTCCACGAACTGGTCCAGCACGCCGCAGAGGATCTCCCAGAGCTGGGCCGTCTCCTCCGCGTCCTGCATGCGCCCCGCGGCGGCCTGGCCCCGCATCTGGGCCTCCAGGGCGGCCTGGAGGCCCAGCTCCTCCATGAACCCGTAAAGGGCTTCCACCTTCTCCAGCGCCGTATCCCCGTCCTTCAATCCGCCGGACAGGCGCGCAAGCGGCGCGCGCACCCGGCGGCGCAGGCCGTTCACCGCGTCCAGCCGCTCCTGCCTCCGCGCGTCCCAGGGCGCGCCGTAGCCGTCCGGGTTCCCGGTCCAGTCCAGGTCCCGCAGCCACATTTGGCCGTGGATCTCCCACTTGAGCACATAGTTTTCCAAAAGGTCGCACTCCGCCGGGGACAATCCCGCCAGCCCGGTCTTCAGCCAGCGGAACATGTCCTCGTATTCATAGCCGTTTCCGATGGCCGCCAGTACGCCGGTGAGCAGGCTCCAGACCGGCTTTTCCAGAATGTCGCTCCGGCGGCTCAGATAGGCGGGAATGCCGTACCGCTCAAACACCGTCTCGATGACGCCCTCGTAATCGCCCATATTCCGGGCGGCCACGGTGATCTCCCGAAAACGGCAGGCCCCCGCCGCCGTCAGACGCAGGATATCCGCCGCCGCCTGCTCCACCTCGGAAAAGGCGGTGTCCGCCTCCCGGACGCGGATCGGGGCGGGATCTCCCTCAAAGGGCGTGTTTTCGCCGAAAAAGTGCCGCTCCAGATGCCCCAGGGCGGTCCTGTCCGCGCTGCGCAGCGTTTCCGTTTCGCAGGCGCAGCCGTTCTCCGCCGCCAGGCGGCGCAGAGATTCCATGGTTTTCAGGGACGCCTCGAAAATCTCCTCCCGGCTCTCCGGCTCGCCCAGCAGCGTCACCGTGACGGAGGCCGCCTGCCGCAGCAAGATCCCCAGCGCCCGCCGCTCCTGGGCGTTGAAATACGTAAAGCCGTCCAGGAACACATCCTTGCCCAGGACGTAGCGGGACTCCTCCAAATGGTCGCACAGCTTGGTCATCCGGTCCCGGGCGTCGAAGCCGGGACGGTACAGCCGGGCTTCGTACGCGCCGTACAGAAGGCTCAGGTCCCGGAGCTTGTCCCGGGTGGCTCCCTGGACCTCCCCGGCATGTCCGGCCAGCGCCTCCGGCGTCACCTCATAGCTCCGCAGCTCGTCAAAGAGGTCCAAGAGCTGCTGCAAAAACGCCGCCTTCTGGGAGGGGCGGCGATACACCGTCAGCACCGGGGCCACCTCCAGCAGCGCCTTTTGCAGCGTCAGCAGCTTGCCGCCCGCGTCCAGCGTCACCTGGGATGCGCCGCCGGTCAGCGCCAGCACCCGGTCGCACAGACGGCGGAAGCTCAGCACCTCCGCGTGGCGGCTGGCCGTGTCCCCGCAGACGCGGCACAGATCCACCTCCGCCTGGTGGGAGGCATGCTCCGGCACCAGCAAGATCTGCCGGGACGCGTCCCCCAGCTTGGCGATGCGGCGCAGGACCGCGTCCGATTTTCCCGTTTTCGCCCGGCCCATCAAAATGCGCAGCATAGCGTCCTCCCCATCGGCTCGTGGTATTCTTCCCGCCATCATACCACATTTTGCGTCTGGTGAACAGTCTCCATTGCCTTTTTCGACAGGATGTGCTATGCTGGACGCAGTTTGTATCAAGGAGGTACGCCGCCATGCACATTCCCCAGGGAACCACGGACGCCCTGCCTCTGGAGCGGTTTTCCCCCGCGCTGGAAGCCGCCCTGCGTCCCACGTCGGATTACGACGCGGAGCGGTGGCTCTACGTGCCGAACCGCTACTCCGAATACCGCTACATTCTCGGCACCCGGGGCGAACGGCCCCTGATCTGCATCGGCATCAATCCCTCCACCGCCGCGCCGGACGCGCTGGACCCCACGCTCCAGTCCGTGGAGCGCATCGCCCGCTCCAACGGATACGACAGCTTTTTGATGTTCAACGTCTACGCCCAGCGGGCCACCCGCCCGGACGATATGGAGCCTCTCTGCAACGCCGCGCTCCACGCGGAAAACCGGGCGGCCTTCCGCTACCTTCTCTCCCTGTCGGCCTGTCCCGCCGTCTGGGCCGCCTGGGGCAACATCATCGAAAAGCGGGACTATCTCATGGCGTGCATGCGGGATTTTGCCGCGGACGGCGAGGCGGCGGGCGCCAAATGGTACACCGCCGGACCGCTTCTGAAATCCGGCCATCCCCACCACCCGCTGTACCTCAGGCGGGACACGGCGCTGGTGCCCTTTGACGTCAAAGCGTATCTGGAACGATGAAAAAAGCTCCGCCCGGCCGGGCGGAGCTTTTTGATGGAATTTTGCGCAGGGGCCGCCTGGTTTGGAGCCTCCGGACCCTCAGCCCGCCCCGCCCACTTGGACGCGCATCTTGTCCTCGTAGTATTTCACCATCGCGATCTGGTCCTCATCGATATGGCCGTTGTCGTTCATCCAGTCCATGACATGCAGCACCACGTCCATCAGCGGCGTATCCACGCCCAGCTTGTGGGCGTAGTGTTTGGCGTTGAGGATATCCTTCCTGTGGACCGCCACCCGGGCGCCGGGCGTGTAGTCCCGCCTGATGAGCATCGGCACCTTGTTATCATACATGGGGCCGCCGGCAAACCCGCCCCGCGTCGCCTCGAAGGTGGTCTGCAAGTCGATGCCCGCCTTGGCGGCGAAGGCATAGCCCTCCGCGATGGCCGTCAGGATCGCTCCGCCGATCATATTGTTTACCAGCTTGGTGACGCTCCCGCTGGCGGGCCCGCCGGTGTAGACCGGATTCCCCATGCAGGAGAGGATGGGCTTCACCAGATCGAAGGCCGCGCGGTCGCCGCCGGTCATGATGGCAAGGGTGCCCGCCTCGGCCATGGGATTTCCGCCGCTGACCGGCGAATCCAGCAGGGACATCCCCGCCGCCTTCACCGTTCCATACAGCTCCTGGATGATGTCCGGCGCGGTGGAGCTCATATCCACGATGACGGCGCCCGGCCTTCCGTACCGGACGGCCTGCTCCACGGAGTTTCGGATGATGGGATGGGTCGGCAGGATCTGAAGGATCACGTCGCACGCCTTGTAGACCTCCATCGGATCCTCCGCCGGTATCCCGCCGAAGGCCCGAAAGGCGTCCATCTGCCTGGGGACCACATCATAGCCCAGCACCGGCAGTCCGCACTTTTCCACCACGTTCCTCGCCATGGGCAGTCCCATAACGCCCATGCCCAAAAAACCAATTTTTTGAATCATACCAATCGTCTCCATTTCTTGGGGCTTAACCCGCCGCCGCGGGAAGCCAGGTCGTCAGCGCCGGAACATAGGTGGCGAGCAGCAGCACCGCAACGGCGCCGATCAGCAT
>JAEXWS010000003.1 GCA_023406225.1 Bacillota bacterium
GCAATGGAGAGTAAAAACATGTTTAACCTTTCAAATGAGCACAAAATGCTTCAAAAAATGTATCGGGAATTCGCGGAAAACGAGGTGAAGCCGCTGGCCGCAGAGATCGATGAGGAGGAACGTTTTCCGACTGAGACGGTGGAAAAGCTGGGCCGCTACGGGTTTATGGGGATCCCGTTCGACAGGAAATACGGCGGCGCCGGAGGCGACGCGCTGGCATATGCGCTGGCGATCGAGGAGCTGGCAAAATATTGCGGAACGACCTCGGTGATCGTGATCGCCCACACCTCCCTTTGCTGCAACCCCATCTACCAGTGGGGAAGCGAGGAGCAGAAGATGAAGTATCTGCCGGACCTGCTGTCGGGCCGCAAGCTGGGCGCATTCGGCTTGACGGAACCCAATGCAGGCAGTGACGCCGCGGCGCAGCAGACCACGGCGAAGCTGGTGGGCGACCACTATGTGCTCAACGGGACCAAGTGTTTCATCACGAACGCGTCCGAGGCGTCTGTGTTTGTCGTTTTCGCCGTAACGGACAAATCAAAAAAGGCGAAGGGGATCTCCGCGTTTATCGTGGAAAAGGATTTCCCCGGCTTTTCCGTCGGCAAGCATGAGAAAAAGATGGGGATCCGCGGCAGCGCGACCTGCGATCTGATCTTTGAGGACTGTATCGTTCCCAAGGAGAATTTGCTGGGGAAGGAGAACATGGCGTTCAAGTACGCAATGCAGAATTTTGATGCGGCGCGCGTGGGTGTGGCGGCGCAGGGACTCGGCATCGCGGAGGGCGCGCTTGACGAGGCGGTTAAATACACCAAGGAGCGCATGCAGTTCGGAAAGCGCCTGAGCCAGTTCCAGAACACGCAGTTCCAGATCGCCGACATGAAGGCGAGGGTGGACGCGGCGCAGCTTCTGGTCTATCGCGCGGCGGCGGCGAAGGACGCGAAAGATGAGAAGCTGGGGCTTTACGCGTCGATCGCCAAGCTGTATGCCGGCGAGACGGCAAGCGACGTGACGCGCCGTGTGGTGCAGCTTTTCGGCGGCTACGGCTACATCCGGGAATATCCCGTGGAGCGCATGATGCGCGACGCAAAAATTACCGAGATCTACGAGGGGACCAACGAGGTCCAGCGGATGGTCATCTCGAAAGCGATGGGAGTCCGCTGACAGGGGAAGGGGCAGGCTATGGAAAGTATTCAGGAGCAGTATCAGAGAAAGCGGACCACTGCGGAACATGCGGTATCCTTCCTTCACTCCGGCGATGTATGCGCATCGGACATCGCCCTCGGAAACTCCGCGTTGTTTTTTGAAGCGGTGGCGAAAGCGGTCAAAAGCGGCGGGCTGAGCAACATTACGCAGCACACGAAGCTGGATCTCGGCGCCTATCCGTTTTTCCGTGAAGATTTTGGAGAGGACTATCGCGGCGTGTCCTGGTTTTCCCAGGCAAATGCCCGCAAGGCGGTCAACGCCGGAATTGCCGACGTGATGCCGGGCTATTACCGGGACTTCCCGAGGCTCTATGCATATCACGTGAAGCCGGATGTATTTGTGGCCGTGGTTTCCCCGATGGATCGGCACGGCTGCTTTAGCACGGGATGCTCAGGGTCCGTGGCGGAAGCGATTATGTCCGGCGCAAAGACCGTTTTGCTGGAAGTGAACAAGTATATGCCGCGCAGCCTGTTCTCCTGTCAGATCCACATTTCGCAGGTCACCGCATTCTGGGAAAACCACGAGCCGCTGCAGGAGGCGCCTGGAAAGGAGCCGGACGAGATCAGTGAAAAGATCGGCGGTTTTATCGCGGAGGAGATTCCGAACGGCGCAACTTTGCAGCTGGGCGTGGGGGGGATCCCAGACGCTGTGGGCGGCATGCTGAAGGATAAGCGGCATTTGGGCATCCACACGGAGATGTTCGTGGACAGCCTGATGAAACTGCTCGACTGCGGCGCCGTGGACAACAGCGCAAAGCCCATCCATACCGGCAGAACGGTGGCCACCTTCGCGCTGGGCTCGAAACGCATGTATGAGTACATCGACGACAACCCGATGGTGGCGATGCTTCCGGTGGACTATGTGAACGATCCGGCGGTGATTGCCCGGCATCCAAACTTTATGTCGATCAATTCCGCCCTGGAAGTTGACTTCTACGGCCAGGTATGCGCGGAATCGATCGGGACAAAACACATCTCCGGGACTGGCGGACAGCGGGATTTTGTGCGGGGCGCAACGCAGTCCAAGGGCGGAAGGAGCTACATTGCGTTCGCCTCAACGGCCAATGGCGGCGGGATGAGCCGGATCCGCCCGACTCTGACGGAGGGCGCTGTGGTCAGCACCGGGAAAAATGATGTGGACAATATTGTGACAGAGTACGGAATTGCGCGGCTGCGGGGCAGGACGCTGAGCCAGCGCGCCAAGGCCCTGATCGCCATAGCCCACCCCAAATTCCGGGATGAATTGACGTTCGCCGCGAAAAAGCAAAATATTATTATCTGATAGTCTGGAGAAGAGAAAATTAAAATGAAAATCATCGTTTGTGTCAAGCAGGTTCCCGATACTTCCGGCAAGGTCGCAGTCAATCCGGATGGCACGCTGAACCGTGCATCTATGCAGACCATCACCAACCCCGACGATATGAACGCCGTGGAGGCCGCCCTGAAAATGAAGGACGCCACCGGCTGCAAGGTCGTCGTGGTCACCATGGGCCCCCCTCCCGCGGCCGGCATGCTGCGGGAACTGATGGCCATGGGCGCCGACGAGGGCGTGCTGGTCTCCGCCCGTGAGTTCGGCGGCAGCGATA
>JAEXWS010000009.1 GCA_023406225.1 Bacillota bacterium
CCACCAAGGCCTACTCCACCCAGCTGGTGCTGATGGACCTGGTGGGCCTGTATCTGGCGGAGAAGCTTGGCTCCGTGGAGGAGAGCGAGTACGCCGCCATTTTGGAGGAGGTCCAGCGCCTGCCGGAGAAGATGCAGGCGTTTTTGGAGCACACGGAGGACATCCAGTATTTCGCCTCCCGGTACTATAACCACGACTCCATCTTCTTCATCGGGCGGAACCTGGACTACGCCATGGGCATGGAGGGCTCCTTGAAGCTGAAGGAGATCAGCTATATCCACTCCGAGGCCTACGCCTCCGGCGAGCTGAAGCACGGCACCATCTCCCTGATCGAGCGGGGGACGCTGGTGGTGGCCCTGGGGACCTACGCCCCGCTGTTCGACAAGGCCATGAGCAACGTGGTGGAGGTCAAGGCCCGGGGCGCGGAGGTCCTGGCCCTCACGGAGGAGAGCTTCCGGGAGAGGATGGAAAAGACCGCCGACGCCATCATCGCCGTGCCCAAGACCCATCCCGTCCTCCAGCCCTCCCTGGGCGTGGTGCCGCTGCAGCTGTTCGCCTACTACGTGGCGCTCCAGCGGGGCTGCGACATCGACAAGCCCAGGAATCTGGCCAAGAGCGTGACGGTGGAATGAGCCGCAGCCGCCCCGCCCGGAAAGGGCGGGGCGGCTTTTCAAAATCCTGAAACCTTTTCGCGCCCCCAAACGTTAATGAAGTGAACGGATAGCCGAGGAAAGGGGAGAGGCGGTTGCTTTCAAGTTATTTGTGCCTGCTGGAAAGCGGCGGGGACCAGGCGTGGTTCACCCAGGTCTACCGGGAGAACCAGCGGCGGATGACCCGGCTGGCGGCCCAGCTTCTGGGATCCGGCCCCCGGGCCGAGGACGCGGTCCATGACGCGTTCATGAAGCTCATCCAGCACTCCGAAGAGCTGCGGGACAGGCCCCCGGAGCGGCTGGCGGGGTGGCTGGCGGTGGTGGTGAAAAACACCGCGCTGGACATGCTGCGCCGGGACCGCTTCGAAACGGAGCTGGAGGACAGCGCGTGGGAGCCCGCCGTCCCGGCGGACGGGGGCGAATTCAACGCGCTGGTGGAGCTTATCCGCAAGATGCCGGAGGAGTACCGCAGAGTGCTGGAGCTCCGCTTTGTGGCGGAGTGGAGCCTGGCGGAGATCGGAGGGGCCCTGGGAATGAGCGAGAGCGCGGTGAAGTCCCGGGTGTTCCGGGGCAGACGGCTGCTGATCGAGCAGCTTCAAAAGGAGGGGTATCTGAATGGACGAGCGTGTATTTGACGCCATGCTGAAAAACGCCCTGGAGGAGGCGCTCTTCCTGGACGCGGCGGAGGAGGCTCCGCCGGTCCGGCAGTCCCGCCGCCAGCGCCGCCGGATGAAGCGGATGCTGGCGGACCCGGCGGGGTATTACCGGCGCTGGAGCGGCGGGGAAGAGGAGGCGGCCCCGGCAGGGCTCCGCCGGCGGTTCACCCGGTACGCCGCCGTGGCGGTAGTGGCGGCCCTGCTGGCCGGCACCGCCGCAGCCTACACGCTCACAGGCGGAGAGTTTTTCCGCCGGATGTTCGACGGCAGCGGCTGGGCGGACATGTACGGCGACGCGGCGGACACGGAACAGCTCCTGGAGATGGGCGGCGGCAGCGTGGGCGCGGTCGTCCAGGACGAGACGCTCCGCCTTGAGATCTTGGACGTGGTGTCCGACGGACAGTTCGCCATGGTGTCCGTGCGGTGCACCATCCTGCGCCAGGACCTGCTGGACGGACGGCAGCCGGGCGACCTCCGCTTTATGGATATGGATATCACGAACGAGGCGGGAGAGCATCCCTCTTCCTACGGGATGAGCGTTTCGTATCCGGAGACCCGGGAGGACCTTGGCCCCGGCCAGTACGGGATGATCTTCTCCTTCAGCAGCAGCGGCGCGCCGCTGAGCGGCCGGTACGGCATCGCGCTGCGCGATCTGGGCGTGCGCGGGGAGGAAAAGACGGAGACCTGCGCCTCCGGCCCCTGGACGCTGGAAGTGACGCTGCCCGACACCGGCGCGCAGCCCCGCCGGGTGGAGCTGCCCTGCACCGTGGCGGGGGAGCCGGGCGTGCTGGAGACCATCTCCCTCTCGCCTCTGGCGCTGTATATGGAGTTCCGGTTTCCCGAGGGACTGGAGGATGCGGCGTTCGACGAGTTCGGCGGGACGCTGATCTGCATGAAGGACGGCAGGACCATCGGAAATGACGGCTACGTGTGCGGCATCGGCGGGGGCGGCGGCGGAGCCAGAGTGACGCTGGAGTTTCAAATGCCGCTGGACCTGAGACAGGTGAAGAGCGTTCAGGTCTGCGGGCTGGAGATCCCCGCGGATGACCTTCTGTGACAAAAAAGACCAGCCCGCGCTATCTAGCGCGGGCTGGTCTTGATTCAGCGTTCGGCGGGGATGCCGGCGTCCTCTGCAAACTGCGCCGCCGCCTCGGGGTCCGCCAGGGCGGGGTCCAGGGGCAGGGTGAACAGGGCGTGGGCGCCGGAGAAGCCTTCGGCGAAGGAGAGGGAACCGTCCCCGGCCATGTCGAACATGCCGGCGTCAGGGATGTCGCAGCCCTCGTAGAAGGCCAGGTACACGGTCCGGTCCGCAAATATCTGGATGTCCCGGGTGTCCAGAATGTAATAGGCCGTTCCGTTTTCAATGAACGCCTGGGCGCTGCTGCCCAGGGTCCAGGTGTTGAGCTGCCAGGCCGGATACCCCGCCGCCAGGGGGGTGATGGTGTTTCCGAAATAGTCGAAAGTCTCGCCGTCCAGGGGCGTGCCGTCGGTGCGGGCCAGGGACACCATGGCGTAGGTGCGGCTTTCGTCGGCGTCGCCGCACCAGCGGGAGATGCCCTTTCCGGAGACCAGCCCGCCCAGAGTGATGGTATAACCCCCGGATCGGACCGTTTCGTCCAGCAAAACGGCGTCTTTACCGGCAAAGGCCTCGGCCAGAACGGGATCGGACAGCCGTTCCGCCGCCTGGGACGGCGTGAGCCACAGCATGGCGGCGGAGACGGACAGGGCCAGGATGGCGATGGCGGCGGCCACCAGGACCGCGATGCGTTTTGTACGTTTGAGTTCCATGAACGTCTGCTCCTTTTCTTCGGGCTGCCCGCAGCGTTCGGTGAGCCTGCGGATGGCGTCCGCTTCAAAATCCTCCCTGAATTTCACGGCGTCGCAGGCGGCGCGGTATTCGGTACGGTTCATTGCTCCTCCTCCTTCAGCATGTTCCGCAGCTTTTCCCGTCCCCGGGAGAGCCGCGTGCCCACAGTGGGGCCGGGCAGGTGTAAGATCGATGCGATCTCCTTGATGGAATAGCCCTCGTAATAGTAGAGATGGATGACAGCGCTGTATTTCGCCGGCAGGGCCTGCACGGCGGAGAGAAGGGAGCCGTCCTCCCGCGGCGGCTCAGGCGCGGTCCCGGCGTCTTCCAGCGGCACGTTCCGCCGTTCCGCCGTCCGGCACAGGTCGCTGGCCCGGTTCAGCGTGGCCCGGATGAGCCATGCTTTTTCGTGCTCGGCGTCCCGGAAACGGGGGCGGGCGGTCAGCAGCCGCAAAAAGACCTCCTGGACGGCGTCTTCCGCGTCCGCGGGGGTGTGCAGCCGGGTCATGGCCACGTGCAGCAGCATTTGGCTGTATGTGGTGACGACCCGGCGGATGTATTCATCGGTACCATATGAACACATGCGCTCAACTCCTTTCACCTACAACACGTTTCGCCCCGCCGGAATTATTCAGGGCGGGGGAAATTTTTTAAAGGACCAGGCCGCATGGACGGCTGGAAAATCGTGGCCTCCGCCGTTTCAATCGTTGACAGGAATCCGGTGGCTATGTTAATATGTAAACCATTCTGAGACATTTTGTCGAATACAAAGGAAAGGGATCGGACTATGGGAGGAAAACGGACCGCGGCGCTGCTTCTGGCGCTGACGCTTCTTGTGGGGACGGCTCTGCCGGCCCGGGCGGAGTTTACGGATACCGCCGGCCATTGGGCCGAGGGAGCCATCCGCAAATGGAGCGAGGAATACCAGATCATCAACGGCTATGACGACGGGACCTTCCGCCCCGACGCCTCCATTACCCGGGGCGCGTTCGCCGGCATCCTGGACCGGTTCCTCCATTTCCAAAGCGTTTCTCCCGCGTCCACCTTCACGGATACCCCGGGGACCTATTGGGAGAACGCCATTTTGAAGCTTCACGCCGCGGGGGTGTATCTGGGCAACGGCGGCAAGGCCCTGGCGGGGGACACCATCACCCGCCAGCAGGCGGTGACGATGATCGCCCGGGCCTTCCAGATCACCGGGAGCGCCGCGGAGACCTCCTATGCCGACGGGGACCGGATCGCGGAGTACGCCCGCCCCTCCGTGGCGGAGATGACCGCCCGGGGCTACATCACCGATTCCTACTCCGGCAGCTTCCGCCCCGCGGACGCCATCACCCGGGGGGAGATCGTGAACATCCTGAACAATATGGTGGACGTGCTGCTCCAGGAGGGGGGGACCTATACCGGAGCCGTGGACGGCACGGTGATGATCAACTCCCCGGAGGGGGCGGAGCTGATGGATATGACCATCTCCAGGGATCTGATCCTGGCCCCCGGCGTGACGGGGCCCGTGACGATGACCAACGTGACGGTGGAGGGCGATATCCGCAACTTCAGCGGCGTGACGCCCACCGTCCTGGGCGGGGAGGAGACGGAGCGGCCGACGGACCCGGAGACGCCGCCGGTGACGCCCGCCGACTACCCCTGGGTCGCGCCCGAGGGCTATTTGGCCTATGACAACTACAATGTGCCCATCTACAGCGGCGTGGAGACCAGCCGCCTCTATGACGGGGACTTTTACTGGGAGGACGACCGCCTGGTTTACGCCGGGAGCGAGTTCGACACCCGCTTCGGCATCGACGTGTCCGCCTATCAAAACCGGGCCACCACCGGCAATGTCATCGACTGGGACGCGGCGGCCAACGACGGCGTGGAGTTCGCCATGGTGCGGATCGGCTTCCGGGGCACCGCCTCCGGCTCGCTGAACGCGGACGCCTTCTACGCCCAGAACATCGACGGGGCCATGGAGGCGGGGATCGATACCGGCGTGTATTTCTTCTCCCAGGCCATCACGGTGGAGGAGGCCGTTGAGGAGGCCGAGTACATCATCAGCCTGCTGGACGGCCGGGAGCTGACCGGCCCCATCGCCTACGACTGGGAGATGCACGACTCCAGCTACCGGGTCTACGGCCTGGCCCCCGAGGTGGCCACCGCCTGCGCCCTGGCCTTCTGCCAGCGCATCGAGGCGGCGGGCTATGACCCGATGGTGTATGTGAGCAAGTACGTGGGCTACAACAAGTTCAACCTGCCCCAGCTCAGCCGGTATCCCATCTGGTTCCCGGAGTACAAGAGCGCCGCCTCGGAGCGGGTGTTCCCGGCCTTTTACTATCAGGTGGACACCTGGCAGTTCTCCAGCAGCTGTTCCGTCGACGGCATCGGCGGGCGGGTGGACGCCAACATCCAGTTTATCCGCTGAAGCGGAACGCGGAGCCTTACGGCTCCGCGTTTTTCTTTTCCGCCGTCTGCGGGGCGCTTTCGGACTTGACGGGGGCTTTCCGCCGGGCGGCCACCACGCCCACGGTGATGAGCACCGCGCCCAAAACGGCGATGGGAGAGACGGGCTCCCCCAGGAAGATCCCGGCGGCGATGATGGTGACAAAGGGCACCAGATAGATGAAGTTATTGGTGGACACCACGCCCAGCAGGCCCATGGCCCGGTTCCAAAGCACGTAGCAAAGGCCGCTTCCCACAAGGCCGAGGAAGAGGAAGTTGCCTGCCGCCGCCGGCGTCAGGAGCGGCGCGGCGGGGAAGGGGGCGCGCTCCAGCAGCACGATGGGCAGCGCGGTGACCGCGCCCCAGAACAGCGTCCGCCGGGTGACGAGGATGGAGTCCTGGAACCGGCGGCCCACCCGCCGCAGCAAAACGGAGTATACGGCCCAGCACACGGCGGCGGCCAGGGCCAGCAGATCGCCCCGGGGATCCAGCTTCAGAACGAACGCGCCGTTGAACACCACCAGCACCACCCCGGTAAAGGCGATCAAAAAGCCGATCAGCGTGCCGGAGCGGAACCGCTCCTCCCCGGCGAAATGGGCCAGGACGGCGGTGAAGATGGGGGCGGCGGCCACGATGATGCTGACGTTGGCGGCCAGGGTGTAGGTCAGGGCGGAGTTCTCCGTATAGAAGTATATGGAGCAGCCTGTGAGGCCCATCAGAAGGAAGGTCAGCTCCTCCCGGCGGCGGAGGCGCAGCTTTCTGGGCCGCAGCAGCCAAAGGGCGGCGTAGGCCAGGAGAAACCGCGCCAGCATGATCTGGGACGGGGTGTAAATGGCCAGCAGCTTTTTGCTGGAGATGAAGGTGGACCCCCACACCGCCACGGTGAAGGCGGCGAAGAGGCAGCCGGTGAGCGTTTCGTGTTTTTTCAAGGCAGGGACCCTCCCCATGACAGATTTCGGCGTCGGGACCCATCATACCACAGCGAAGCGCCGGGAGCAAGGAGGGGCCGGATCCCGGCCCAACAGGGCCGCCCAAAGCGTTCGGGCCTCCGGCATATGTAAAGACCAGCGGCGGCCGGGGAAGAGCTTCCCCATCCGCCGCTGGTCCGGAAGGGGGCCGCTTACTTGCGGTTCTCCTTCTGGTTGCGGTTTTCCTTCTGGTTCTGGTTGTTCTCGCGGTTCTGCTGATTCTGGTTCTGGTTCTGATTGCGGTTGTTCTGGTTGTTCTGCTCGTTCTCGCGGTTCTGCATGCGGACACCTCCTTTCGCATGTTTGAGTGCATGCGTTAGTGTGGCCGGGGCCGGAGAATTTATGCGGGGGTTTTTCGTAAAAATATTGTTGACAAAGCAGATGCGGCCTGATATACTAAATCAGCAAAACAAAGAAGGCTGATCGCATCCGCCTCACCTCCCGCCGACGGCAAAGAGGTTTACAGCGTTGTTCTCAAACTGCCTCGCAAGGCGGTTTGTTGTTGCGCGGATGCCGGTATGGTGTCCGCGTTTTGTGATTTTTAAATGGAGGTGCTTCGACTATTAGCAAGTTAGTGCATGAACTGAACGAAGAGATCTGCGACAAGGAGATCCGTCTGATCGGTTCCGAAGGTGAGCAGCTCGGCATCGTGTCCTCCGCGGAGGCATTGAAGATCGCCGACGAGCAGGGCCTGGACCTGGTCAAAATCTCGCCGCAGGCGACGCCGCCTGTCTGCAAGCTGATGAACTACGGCAAATTCCGCTTTGAGCAGAGCAAGCGGGAAAAGGAAGCCAAGAAAAACCAGCATGTGGTCGAGATCAAGGAGATCCGCATGTCTCCGGGCATTGACATTGGGGACTTCAACACGAAGCTCAAGAATGCGCAGAAGTTCATCGCTGAAGGCAACCGCGTCAAGGTCTCCGTCCGTTTCCGCGGCCGCGAGATGGTCCACACCGATATCGGCCGGGCCCTCCTTGCAAAATTTGCCGAGCAATGCGCCGAGACCGCCAACCTGGACAAGACGGCCAAGCTGGAGGGGCGGATGATGTCGATTTTCCTGTCTCCCAAGGCGGGTAAGTAAAAATAACGTTTGTCAAACACACGGAAGGAGCAACCAATATGCCTAAGCTGAAAACCCATAGCGGTGCAAAGAAGAGATTCAACCTGACCAAGACCGGCAAGGTCAAGCGCGCCAAGGCCTATAAGAGCCACATCCTGACCAAGAAGGACACGAAACGGACTCGTCGTCTGCGCTCCGGCGGCTATGCGGATACGACCAACGTGGACGCGATCCGCAAGATGATCCCCTACAAATAAGATACGAGACGTTTTTAGAATAGGAGGCTTTTCACAATGGCTAGAGTTAAAGGCGCGATGATGACGCGCAAAAGAAGAAATAAGACCCTGAAGATGGCCAAGGGCTATTGGGGTTCCAAGTCCAAGCATTTCCGTGTCGCCAACCAGGCGGTCATGAAGTCCCTGAGCTATGCTTACACCGGCCGCCGGCTGAAGAAGCGCGATTTCCGCTCTTTGTGGATCACCCGCATCTCCGCCGCCTGCAAGATGAACGGCATGAACTACTCCAGCTTCATGCACGGTTTGAAGCTGGCCGGCATCGAGATTAACCGCAAGATGCTGGCGGAGATGGCCGTCAACGATTTCGCCGCCTTCACCAAGCTGACCGAGATCGCCAAGAAGGCTGCCTGAGCGGACCGCCCATAATAAACCGCGACAAAAAGGAGCTGCTGAACGCAGCTCCTTTTTTTGTTTCATTCCGCGTCCCGTTTGCAGTAATATGGGCCGCAGTCCTCCTCGTGGGTCTGGACGTAGGTCCAGGTAAAGTCCTTGTCCACCAGATACCAGTCCGCGCCGGGGACCGCCCCGCAGCCCGCGGCCAGGGCGGGGAGGTCCGCCCGGGCGATCTCCCGGACGGGAGCGGCGTCCGCGGGGGGATGTTCCGCATAGAAGAGGTAGAAGCCGGCGTCCGGCCGCGCCGCCAGCGCCTGGCGGGCCGCGTCTCCCTCCAGGCAGGGCGCTAGATTCCAGGAGAAGAGGTGCCACAGGTAATTCCCCTCCGCCAGCACGCGGGCGCCCAGGTCCGCCTCGGGGACATTGGCGGCAAAGGCGTCCAGCCAGCGGTCAACTACCGTCTCCAGGTCCTGGGGGAAGGGCTCCTCCCAGTCCACCATGGTCCCCACCAGCCGGTTGATGGGCTGGCCCAGCCCGTGGAACTTGGCCTCATAGTCCGTCATGACGCCCACGGGGCCGTTTCCGTGCAGATCCCGCGTCACCTCGGACAGCTCAAAGCCGAACCGGGGGAACTCCTCCACAGAGAACTCGAACAGCTCCTGGTTATCCGTTTTGAAGTGGACCTGGCCGCCGTTTCGCAGGACCTGGCGGTAGAGCTTCAGAAAATTTCCGTGGGTCAGCCGCCGCTTGGCGTGGCGCTTGCTGGGCCAGGGGTCGCAGAAGTTCACATAGATGCGGTCCACCTCGCCGGGGGAGAAGAAGGAGGGGAGCTGGTCCGCGTTGGCGTCGATGAAAAAAACGTTGGTCAGTCCCTCAGCCGCGCACCGCTCCATGGCGATGACCATGGCATCGGGCACCCGCTCCACGGCGATAAACAGCACGTCCCGCTCCGCCTTGGCCACGCCCGCTGTGAAGCGGCCCTTGCCGCATCCAAGCTCCAGCCGCAGCTCCCGGGCCTGGGGCATCAGCTCCCGCCAGCGGCCGGAGCGGCCGTAAGGGTCCCGGATGAGCAGCGCGCCGCAGCGCTCCATCCGGGGAATGAGATTCTTCTTTTTGCGCATCCGCATGTGAAATCCTCCCGGGATCGTTCGATTCGTCAAATTCCACCAGAACTTGTGGCGGTCCGCTTATTGTACCACAGGAAATCGGGTCTGTAAATGGCTTTCCGGACCGTGCGGAGCCCGGAGCGGGACAGGATTATGTTAAGGGCTTAACAAAATTGTATAAATTTTAACGAGTATTTTGTGGGAAGTGTAAAAAAGCGGGAAAGCGGGCTTTGGACGATAAATTAGACTTGATAAATGGGGGCGGGGACCCTATAATAAACATTGTGAGTAAATTGGCAATGTGCGGATGAACTCTGTTTTCCCCCATGACCGGCCGGAGCGGCCGGCGGACCTGTTTGTAACTGCCGAAAAGGCGTTTATGACTGGTGGATCGAACGACAAATACAAATAACAGGAGGAAAAATTATGAAGGTAGCGATTTTTGGCGCGGGTACCATGGGCAGCGGCATTGCGCAGGTTTTTGCGGCGAAGGGCCATACCGCTTTGATGTATGCCAGCTCCGTTGCTTCCGCTCAGAAGCACAAGGATAAGCTGGCGGCTTCCCTGCAAAAGCGCGTGGAAAAGGGCAAGATGACCCAGGAGGCCGTGGACGCCCTGCTGGCGAACGTCCTGGTGGAGGAGAAGTCCGCCTGCGCGGACGCCGATCTCGTCATCGAGTGCGTCAAGGAGGAGATGGGCACCAAGAAGACCCTGCTCTCCGAGCTGGACGCCATGTGCAAGCCCGAGACGATCTTCGCCTCCAACACCTCTTCTCTGTCCATCACCGAGATGGGCCTGGGCCTGAAGCACCCCGTCATCGGCATGCATTTCTTCAACCCCGTCCCCAGCATGAAGCTGGTGGAGATTATCCGCGGCGCCAACACCACCCAGGAGACCTTCGATTTCATCTACAACCTCTCCAAGGAGATCGGCAAGGACCCCGTCGAAGTGGCTGAGGCTCCCGGCTTTGTGGTCAACAAGATCCTGATCCCCATGATCAACGAGGCCGCCGGCCTGGTGGAGACCGGCGTGGCGTCCGTGGCCGACATCGACAAGGCCATGATGCTGGGCGCGAACCATCCCATGGGCCCCCTGGCTCTGGGCGACTTCATCGGCCTGGACGTGTGCCTGGCCATCATGGAGACGCTGTTCAACGAGACCGGCGATCCCAAGTACCGTCCCGCTCTGCTGCTGAAGAAGATGGTCCGCGGCGGTCTGCTCGGCAAGAAGAGCGGCAAGGGCTTCTACGATTACAGCAAGTAAAACCAGAAGAAAAGGAGTAAATGGTAATGGATTTTCATCTGACAAACGAGCAGCTGATGCTCCGTAAGATGTACCGCGAATTTGCCGAGACCGAAGTCAAGCCCTTGGCTGAGGAGATCGACGAAGAAGAGCGCTTCCCCATGGAGACCGTTGAAAAAATGGCCAAGCTGGGGATGATGGGCATCTATTTCCCCAAGGAATACGGCGGCGCTGGCGGCGACGTTCTGTCCTATGCGATGTGCGTGGAGGAGCTGGCGAAGGTGTGCGGCACGACCGCCGTCATCGTCTCCGCTCATACCTCTTTGTGCTGCGCGCCCATTTTTGAAAACGGCACGGAGGAACAGAAGAAGAAGTATCTGCCCGACCTGCTGAGCGGCAGGAAGATCGGCGCCTTCGGCCTGACCGAGCCCAACGCCGGCACCGACGCCTCCGGCCAGCAGACCACCGCCGTCCTGGATGGCGATCACTATGTGCTCAACGGCTCCAAGTGCTTCATCACCAACGGCAACGTGGCCGATACCTTCGTGGTCTTCGCCATGACCGACAAGACCAAGGGCAACCACGGCATCTCCGCCTTCATCGTGGAGAAGGATTTCCCCGGCTTCTCCACCGGCAAGCATGAGAAAAAGATGGGTATCCGCGGCTCCTCCACCTGCGATTTGATCTTTGAGGACTGCATCGTTCCCAAGGAGAACCTGCTGGGCAAGGAAGGCAAGGGCTTCAAGATCGCCATGCAGACGCTGGACGGCGGCCGGATCGGCATCGCCGCGCAGGCTCTGGGCCTGGGCGAGGGCGCGGTCAACGAGGCCGTGAAGTACACCAAGGAGCGTGTCCAGTTCGGCAAGCGCCTCAGCCAGTTCCAGAACACCCAGTTCCAGCTGGCCGACATGCACTGCCGCATGCAGGCCGCCCAGTACCTGGTTTACGCCGCCGCCTGCAAGAAGCAGCTGCATGAGGAGTATTCCATGGACGCCGCCATGGCGAAGCTGTTCGCCGCTGAAGCCGCCTCCGATGTCACGCGCCGCGCCGTCCAGCTCTTCGGCGGCTACGGCTACACCCGTGAGTATCCCGTGGAGCGCATGATGCGCGATGCCAAGATCACCGAGATCTACGAGGGTACGTCCGAGGTCCAGCGCATGGTCATTTCCAGCCATCTGGGCGTGAAATAACATAGGAGGTAACAGGTAAAATGAAAATCATCGTTTGTGTCAAGCAGGTTCCCGATACCTCCGGCAAGGTCGCAGTCAATCCGGATGGCACGCTGAACCGTGCATCTATGCAGACCATCACCAATCCCGACGATATGAACGCCGTGGAGGCCGCCCTGAAAATGAAGGATGAGACCGGCTGCAAGGTCGTCGTGGTCACCATGGGCCCCCCTCCCGCGGCCGGCATGCTGCGGGAACTGATGGCCATGGGCGCCGACGAGGGCGTGCTGGTCTCCGCCCGTGAGTTCGGCGGCAGCGATA
>JAEXWS010000077.1 GCA_023406225.1 Bacillota bacterium
GCCCGTATACTACTATATCATCTCCATGGAATGACGCTCCATGCAAAAAAGGCCCGGGCCGTACGGCCCGGGCCTTTTTTGCCTCTCTGGGGGGAATATGCTCCCGCAAAGCGGGGCCATGTCCGCAAAAAGCCGGCTCCTCCGGCCGTTTTTACGGCTTATACCAAATCAGCATGCTGAGCTGCGCCGCCGTGTCCCCCGGATTGCGGTAGCTGTGGGCCCGGTCCGCCGCAAAATGCAGGGAATCCCCGGTCTCCAGGCGGTATGACGCCTCCTCCACGCCGATCTCCGCCGTCCCGCCAAACACCGTCACATACTCCTCGGACCCGGGCAGATGGGGCTGCGCCTCCAAATGTCCGCCGGGCCGGATGACGATGCGGTACGTCTCAAAGGATTTCTCCCGGTCAAAGGTGAAGGTGGGGTAATTGAGGTATCGGCCGCCGTCCTCCACGATGGGCTCCGCCCCGGCGCCCCGGATGAGCACCGGCTGCTCCCGGGTCTGCTCCACAAGGGAAGTAAAGGAGACCTTATAGCCCCCGGCGATCTTCCACAGCACCGATATGGTGGGATTCACATCCCCCTTTTCGATCTGGGCCAGCATGCTCCGGGAGACGCCGGTGACCGCCGCCGCCGCGTCCAGGGTCAGCTTCTTCTCCTCCCGCGCCCGCTTGACATTTTCCGCCACGGTCCGATTGATGTCCAACAAAATTTACATCCTCCATTGACAAGATATAAAACCAGTAGTACACTATAAAGGAAATCCAAAATATCGGATTTCTCTCTTACATATTGTACCGCATTTAAAACTGGAGGTCAAGAATCATGTCGTTTCCCTGGGGTCCGTTTCTCATTTACGTCCTCGCCACCGCGGTCACGCCCGGGCCGAACACCCTCTCCTCCCTGGCCGCGGGCAGCCGCCTGGGCTTTCGGAGGGCCATGCCCTTCAATTTCGGCATCTGGGCGGGCTTTTCCGCGGTCATGCTGCTGTGCACGGCGCTGTGCGGCGCGGTGTCCGGCCTCATCCCCAGGATCAAAGCGCCCATGCTGGCGGTGGGGGCGGCGTACATGCTGCACCTGGCCTGGAAGACCTGGCGCAGCGGCTCCCTCACGGAGCAGGCGGGGATGAAGAGCGGCTTTTTGGACGGATTGCTGCTCCAGTTCGTGAATGTGAAGATCTACATCTACGGCATCATGTCCATGGAGGCGTATGTGCTCCCGGTCTATGCGGGCCAAACGGCGGCGCTGGCGGGCTTCGCCCTGCTTTTGGCCTTCATCGGCTTTTTACTGACGCTGTGCTGGTCGGCCTTTGGGTCCGTGTTCCGGCTGCTGTTCTCCCGGTACGCCCGGATCACCAACGCCGTCATGGCCCTGCTGCTGGTATGGTGCGCGGTCTCCCTCTTCCTATAGGCCTTTTGGCGGGAGGTCACGGCCCCCGGCGGGCCGGGGCGTCACTTTTTCTCCTGGAAATCCCTCAGATTCTGGTTCAGCGCCCGGGTATCCCTTTTCAGGGCGATGTGCCGCCCCACCCACATGGCGAAAAGGCCCCATTCCAGCACGAACACCAGCGCCGCGCCCCCCCACGCGGGGACCCCGGCGAACCACCCGAACGCCGCCGCGCCGCCGATGAGCAGCACGTTGGCCAGCACCGCCCACGCCGCCGTGCGCCGCGCCAGCGCCGCCCGGTCCAGCGCCCGGTCCGGAAACAGCCCCGTCTCCGCAATCGCCAGGAGCATGCAGGCGATCAGCATCTGGAGCATCGTCCACACGCTCACCTGGCTGCTCCCCTGAAGCAGGTTCACCACGCTTTTGGCGAAGATGAGCGCCAGGGTGTAAACGCCCATATAGAGCTTCATGCCCAGGCCCCAGCGGTAAAAACGCAGAAATTCATTCATGTTCCATTCCTCCTCACATGCCCAGCCGCTCCCGCAGGAGCGGCGCGTAATGCCGGGAGATCACGACTTTCTCCCCGTTGCGCATGGCGGCCTCGATCCGGCTCCCCCCGCAGCTTTTCAGCTGCCGGATGCCGTGGAGGTTCACCACCATGGACCGGCTCACCCGGCAAAAGCCCACGCCCTCATACCGGGCTTCCAGCTCCGAGAGGGTCAGGGCCGTGCGCCACACCGCCCCCTCGCAGTAGAGCCAGGTCCGCTCCTCCACCGACTCGGCGTACAGCACCTCGCCGGGGCGGAGGAACACCGGCTGGCGGTCCTCCGTCCAGGCGCAGAGGGTCTGCATCCCCGACTTCAGCAGGGATAAAACGTGGAGCATCTCCTCGTCCAGCTCCCGGCAGCGCAGGACGATCTCATTTTCCGGAACGTCTCTGTGTTCCACGGTGATCTTCATAACGCCCTCCTTCGTCAATTGACGCTTTGAGCATACCGTGGCGCGGCACAAAAAGCAAGGCCGGTCCCCCCGGGATGCGTTTTGGAGGCGGCAGCGTGCAAAAAAGCGCCTGTGTTTCAAATCAACACAGGCGCTTTTTTCATCACAGCTTTTTCATCTCCGCGCTCACGGCGTCCTCGGTGGCGGCCATGGCCCGGAGGGTCTTGTCCAGCAGCGTGTCCAGCTCCCATCCCAGCCGCTCCGCCCCGGCGCGGATCACGTCCCGGGAGCAGCCCGCGGCGAACTTCTTGTCCTTGAACTTCTTTTTCAGGGAGGAGAGCTCCATGTCCTGGCAGCTCTTGCTGGGGCGCATCCGCGCCGCCGCGCCGATGAGGCCCGTCAGCTCGTCCGAGGCGAAGAGGACCTTTTCCATCTCCTCCACCGGCTCCACGTCGGAGCACAGACCGTACCCGTGGCTGCACACCGCGTGGACCAGGTCTTCGCCGCAGTCCAGCTCCGCCAGCAGCTCCGGGGCCTTTTTGCAGTGCTCGTCGGGCCACTTCTCAAAATCCACGTCGTGGAGCAATCCCACGGCGGCCCAGAAATCCGCGTCCTCGCCGTACCCCAGGTCATCGGCGTACCAGCGCATCACCGCCTCCACCGTCAGCGCGTGCTGGATGTGGAAGGGCTCGCCGTTGTATCTGCGCAGCAGCGCCAGGGCCGCCGCCCGGTCGGGACATGCTCTCATGGTCATCGCTCCTTTATCATTCAAAATCAATTATGGACAGTATAGCCGTTTGCCCCGTCCTTTGCAAGCCCGATTTCCCGGGGGTCCGGGTCGCCGTCCAGGGTAATGAAGTAGTCGTAATAAGGCAGAAGGAACCCGTATCCCGTCTTCAGCCGCTCCACGACGTCCCGGGAGAACAGCTCGTCCGTCAGCTTGTCCGTGTGGCAGATGGAAAAGGACTTCATTTTGTACCACGGCTCCAGCAGCGGCGACGGGGCGGCGGACCGGGGCCTCTTATAATCCTCCGTCTCCAGCGCGAACTCCTTTTGCCGGGCGAGCTTGCGCGTCAGGGCCTCCATGGTCCCGGGGTCCCGGTCGATCCTGGCCCGGAGCTTGGCCATGGTCAGGGCCTTGGGCATGTAGTAGCCCATGCCGTAGGTCCAGCCCTCGGGCATCAGCTCGAACCAGAAGGTGGGATGGGCCGTCCACTGCTCCGACGGCTGCTCCACGGAAAACCACAAACTGTCCTTATAGGGCCCCCGGCCGTGGAGCCGCCGGGCGTCCCGGTAAATGCGGGTGACCTTGCGGATAAGGCCGCAGTCCGGCCGCTTTTCCCGCAGAAAATCGTAGATCTCGTCCCCAAGGTCCCGCATGGGGCCGTAAAACTGGGTCAGATAGGTCTGTTTGTTGGCCTCAAACCAGGTCCGCTCGTTGTTGAAGCGGATGCCCCACATGAAGTCCACAGTCTCGTCCGTAAATCCGGTAAACATGGCGCCCTCCTGAAGTGAAACTGATGTTCCACTTCATCATAGCACACTTTTGAACCGGCGGAAAGAGGGAAAAGACGACAAAAATCGTCTTTTCCCTCCGCTTTTCACAGGGCCTTTTCCAGCATGGCCAGAAGCTGGTCCGCGTGACGGTACGATTCCTTGCTCAATTCCGTCAGCAGCTTGGTAAGGCAGGGGTCCGTGGTGCCCTCCGCCGCCCGGACGTAGTTCATGCCGTTGCACGCCTCCACGTGATACCGCTCCCGCAGAGCGGCGCACCAGCGGTTCACAAAGAGCCGCTCGCAGGAGATGGACGGCTGGTAGCACGCGCCGGTGACGAGGTAGTACACCGCCATGAGGCGCTTGGCGTGCTCCCCCGCGTCCGCCGCGATCTCCCGCAGGCGCTGCCGGGCCCAGGACGGCGCCTGCCGGGCGAAGGCCAGGTAGTACCGCCGGTCCGCCAGCTCCGCCTCGATGAACCCCTCGATGACCTCCAGCATCTCCTCCGCCGCGCTGCCCATGCAGCAGGGGTCCGCCTGGGCGCCGGGGAGCTGCTCCTCCGCCGCGATCACGGCGCTTTGAGCCGGCTGCTGGACCGGCTGCTGGGCCGGCTGGACCGGCGCGGGCGCGCCGCCGGCCAGCTCCGCCATGGCGGGGACGCCGAAGCCGGGATAGGGCTCCAGATTGGGCGCGACCCGCTGCCAGACGCGGTCGTATTGGCGGTAATCATATGTGTCGGGGCTATGTAGCGTTTGTTCCATATGGGTCCCTCCTTTTCCACCCAATATATGCGGAAATCAAAAAAACCGTACCTGTTGCGGCGGCAACAGGTACAAATCCCGTAATTCGGTTAAAATACTCTGGGAAACATCCGTCTTCACGTTGCTTTTTTTCATGGCGTCTGCTAGAATAGACAAGCTATGAGCATTTTTTCCAATAAAGGAGGTTCCGAATCCATGTTGGAACTGAAACATATCAGCTACACCGTCCGGGAGGGCGATGCGGAGCTGGGCATCCTGCGGGATATCTCCCTCACCATCGACGAGCACAAGCTGGTGGTGTTCACCGGCCCCAACGGCGGCGGCAAAACCACCCTGGCAAAGATCATCATGGGTCTGGCGCAGCCCACGGCGGGGCAGATCCTGTGGAACGGCCGGGACATCACCGGCCTCAGCATCACCGAGCGGGCGCGCTTGGGCATCAGCTACGGCTTCCAGCAGCCCCCCCGGTTCAAGGGCCTGACGGTCCGCGACCTGCTGACCCTGGCCAGCGGGGATGGGAAGCTCACCAAGGACCAGTGCTGCCAGTACCTCACCAAGGTCGGCCTGTGCGCCAACGACTATCTGGACCGGGAAGTGGACGTGAGCCTCTCCGGCGGCGAGGTCAAGCGCATCGAGATCGCCTCCATCCTGGCCCGGAACTGCCAGCTCATGATCTTTGACGAGCCGGAGGCGGGCATCGACCTGTGGAGCTTCGCCCGGCTGACGGAGACGTTTGAACAGATCCACGCGGCGGGCACCGCCACCATGATCATCATCTCCCACCAGGAGCGCATCATCTCCCTGGCGGACGAGGTGGTGGTGGTGGGCGACGGAGCAATCCGCCACCGGGGCTCCGCGGAGGAGATCCTGCCCCAGATCTTAGCGGACACCCTGGGCGGCTGCCCGGTGCTGACGAAGGAGGCGCATGCACAATGATGGATACGGAGATCGACCGCGCCCTGCTGGAGAAGATCGCGGACCTGGTCGGCAAGCCCGTGGGGGCGTTCAACATCCGCAAGGACACCGGCTGCGACGGCCGCCAGTCCACGGAGCACATCAAGATCACCGGAAAAGAGGATAAGCCCGGCATCGACATCCGCATCCTGGACGGCACGGTGGGCGAGACCTGCCATATCCCCGTCATCATCACCAAGCCCGGCATCGAGGAGATGGTGTACAACGATTTCTACATTGGCGAAAACTGCAATGTGGACATCGTGGCGGGCTGCGGCATCCACAACTGCGGCAGCCAGACCAGCCGTCACGACGGCGTCCACACCTTCTACGTGGGGAAGAACTCCCACGTCCACTATGCGGAAAAGCACTACGGCGAGGGCGACGGCGGGCGCGTCATGAATCCCCAGACCATCGTGTATCTGGAGGAGGGCGCCTCCATCCAGATGGACACCACCCAGATCCGGGGCATCGACTCCACCAAGCGCTATACGAAGATCGTCTGCGGCCCCGGGGCCGAGGCGGTCATCACCGAGCGGCTGTTGACCCACGGATCCCAGGAGGCGGAGAGCGACATGGAGATCGTGCTGGAGGGCGCGGACTCCAAGGGCCGGGTCATCTCCCGGAGCGTGGCACAGGACACGTCCAGCCAGGTGTTTTACCCCCGGATGGTGGGCAACGCCCAGTGCTTCGGGCACGTTCAGTGCGATTCCATCATCATGGGGGATGCCAAGATCAAGTCCATTCCCGCCATCACCGCCAACTGCACCGAGGCCCAGCTCATCCACGAGGCCGCCATCGGAAAGATCGCCGGAGACCAGCTTTTGAAGCTGGAGACCCTGGGACTGACCGAGGAGGAGGCCGAGGAGTGCATCCTGAAGGGATTTTTGGCATAAAAGCAGACCGGCTCTCCGCCCAGGAGAGCCGGTCTTTTCAGCCTGACGGGCGGGGGGGCGCCCCCCCCCGCGGCCCGTCAGGCTTCCAACTGTTCTTTATTGGTCCTCCGGCTTATCAAAGTCGATGGTAAAGAGGTCGTTCGGCGTGCAGTCCAAAATCTGGCACAGGACCTCTATCGTTTCCAACCGGATCGACCGCCTGTCGTTGTTCACCAGTTTCGTCAGATTTTGATGACTCATGCCCATTTGTTTCGCAAGCCAGTACCTGGTCCTTCCCCTTGCCTTCAGCAGTTCAAAAATATTCAATCGAATCATACTGCACCCATCCATTACCTAATTTATAGATTAGATAATATGTGGATTTTACTCTTTACATTCAGACCATTAGATTGTATAATCTATAGATTGTATAGGAGGTGCACGCATGCCGGACTGGAAAGAACTCTATCTCACCCTCATGCGGGACACGGAAAAGGCCATCCGCATCCTGGAGGCGGCCCAGCTCAAATGCGAAGAGCTTTATTTGCAGGAGGAGGACCCCAGAGCGCCCCCTCCCCCGAGTGACCTGCCCCGGCAGGCCACTATTTTTATTTCAATGGTACTTGACAATGCATAGTAGTTGGTATAGTATAGCTGTCAAAGGGGAGATGTTATGAACGCGCAGTTCAAAAAGGGCGTGCTGGAGCTGATCGTGCTGGAATCCGTCCGCAAGCGGGATATGTACGGCTACGAATTGGTGGCTGAGGTCTCCAAGGTGGTGGACGTGAACGAGGGCACCATCTATCCCCTGCTGAAACGGCTGACCAACGAGCATTATTTTGAGACTTACTTGATGGAGTCCTCCGAGGGGCCGCCCCGGAAATACTATCACCTCACCGCCGCCGGGGTCTTGTACCGGGACGCCCTGGAGACGGAGTGGACGCAGTTTTCCCAACAGGTCAATGCATTCTTAAAGGAGCAGCAGGCATGAACAAGGAAGATTTTTTGAAGGAGCTGCAAAACCGCATCCGCATCCTGGCGGCGGCGGAACAGCAGGACATTCTGGCGGAATACGCCCAGCACATCGACCTGCGCACCGCCGCCGGGCTCACCGAGGAGGAGGCCATCCGGGACTTCGGGGACCTGGACCAGCTGGCGGCGGAGATCCTGGAGGCCTACCGCGTGGACCCCAGCCGCCTGAGCGCGCCGGGACCCGCGCGCGCCCCCCTTCTCCCCCGGCTCTCCGCCGCGCTGAAGCGGGCCGGGACCGGACTGCGCGGGGCCTGCCGGCGGCTGGCCCGCGGGGCGGCGGACCTGTTCCGCCGCTGCGGACGGGGGATCGGAGGCGCGTTCCGCCGGGGCCGCCAGGGCCTTCAGCGGCTGTTCCGCCGACCGCCCCGGCCCCCCCC
>JAEXWS010000098.1 GCA_023406225.1 Bacillota bacterium
GGTCTGCCTTTGAACGGCGGGGGCTTGACTTGATGACACCGCCCCGGCGGGGGAGCGGCCTTTTCGGTTTATTCGATGGAAATTTGGTTGAACCGCGCCAAAATATCCTCCATGGACATGGCGGCCTTCTCCGCCCCGGCCCGGTCCAGCACGATCTTCCCCTGGCTCATCATCAGGATGCGGTCGCCGTAAGCCGCGGCGTGGCGCAGGTTGTGAGTGACCATCATAGCGGTGAGATGCTTCTCCCGCACCACCTTGTCGGTGAGCTGCATGATGATCTCGGCGGTCTTGGGGTCCAGAGCCGCCGTGTGTTCGTCCAGGATGAGGAATTGCAGGGGCGTCATGGTGGCCATCAGCAGGGAGACCGCCTGGCGCTGGCCGCCGGAGAGGGCGCCCATCTTCACGTCCAGCTTATCCTCCAGCCCCAGGCCCAGGGCTTGCAGCTCCGCGCGGTAAAAATCCACCCGTCGGCGGTTCACGCCCCGGCTCAGGCCGAAGGGCTTCCCCTTGTTGTCCGCCAGGGACAGGTTTTCAAGCATGGTGAGGTTGGGACAGGTGCCCGCCGCCGGGTTCTGGTACACCCGGCCCATGGCGGCGTACCGCTGGTAGTCCTTAAGCTTGGAGATGCTTTTGCCGCCCACCCGCACGTCGCCCTTTTCAATGGGGATGGATCCGCAGATGATGTTCAGCAGGGAGGTCTTGCCGCTGCCGTTGCTGCCCACGATGGTCACGAACTGGCCGTCCTCCACCGTCAGGGAGAAGCCGCTGAAGAGGCATTGCTCCGTGAGCGTGCCGGGGTTGTAGACCTTTGTGACGTCTTGGATCTCAAGCATGGATGATCTCCTCCCCCTTCCGTCCGGACACCACCAGCACCAGCAAAAACAAAACGGCGGTGATGAGCTTCATCATATTGGCGGGCAGGCCCATGCTCAGGGCCGCCTGGATGCAGGCCTTGTAGAGGAAGCTGCCCAGGATCACCGCCGTCGTGCCCTGGGGGGACCCCAGAAAACGCAGGCCCCGCCGGCTCCGCAGTTTGCGGGCCAGGGGCGTGCCCGTGTAGAAGTTCACCAGGGACACGCCGATGATGACCGCCGCCAAACCGTAGACCAGCTGGCCGGTGCCCATGGTGGCGGAAAAGCTGCGCTGCTCGTGGCAGACGATGCACCCGCCCAGGGCCACCAGGGCGTTGGAGATCACAAGCCCCCGCATTTTCACCTTTCCCCGGTCCTGGGCCAGGGTGGTGACCAGCCCCGCGTTGTCGCCCACGGCCCGCAGCAGCAGGCCGGACTTGGTTTTAAAGTACGCGTCCAGCGCCAGCTTCACCGCCAGCACCAGCGCCGCGGACACCACCAGCTTCCTCAGGGTCAGCGTCAATCCGCCCAGCACCGCCAGGGTGGGGCCCGCGGTGAAAATGGTATCCACCGCCCGCTCCACCGTCAGGTTGGAGCCGTTGACGATGACCAGATTGACGGAGAAGAGGGCGGTCATGGTGATGATGCCCGCCAGCAGGTTCCGCACGCCCAGGCGCACGTGGACGAAGCCGGTGAACAGCCCCGCCAGGCCCCCCACCGCCAGAGAGATGGGCAGGGTCAGATAGGGGTCCACGCCCTTCACCAGCAAAATGGCGGTGACGGCGGCCCCCAGGGGGAAGGTGCCGTCCACCCCCAGGTCCGGGAAGTCCAGAATGGAATAGGTGATGTAGACGCCGTAGGAGATCAGCGCGTAGATCAGCCCCTGGGTCAGGGTGCTGACGAACAGATCCAAAAGCATGCGAACGCCCCCTTTTTCATGTATTCTACCGCACGGTGCAGCAAAGAGTCCCGATGCCCTGAACGGCGCACGCCACGGTGTCCCCGGGTTTCAGGAACCTGGGGGGATCGAAGCCCATGCCCACCCCCGCCGGGGTGCCGGTGGCGAGGATGGTGCCGGGGAGCAGGGTCATGCCGGAGGTCAGCTCCGCCAGGGCCTCCTGGATGGAGGTGATGAAGAGCCGGGTGTTGGAGCTTTGCCGCAGCTCCCCGTTCACCCGGGCGGTGATGTCCAGCGCCGGGGGAAAGGCGATCTCGTCGGCGGTGACGATGCAGGGGCCCATGGGGGTGAAGCCGTCCAGGCCCTTGCCGAAGTACCACTGCTTGTGGCCGGTCTGCACGTCCCGGGCGGACACGTCGTTGAGGACGGTGTAGCCGAAGATATAGTCCCCGGCCTCCTCCGGCTTTACGTTCCGGGCGGTCTTTCCCAGAATGACTCCAAGCTCCGCCTCATAATCCAGCCGTTCCACCAGGCCCGGGTGGCTCTCAATGAAGCCGCCGGGGGCCACGGCCTCCGTCACCCGCTTGGAGAAGTACACCGCCACGGGTTTTTCCCTGGCGAAGGCCCCCGCGTCGTACTGGGCGGCCTCGGCGGCGTGGTCCCGGTAATTCATGCCCAGGCAGATGACGTCCTGCCGGGGCCGGGGGATGGGGGCCAGCAGCTCCACGGCGTCCAGCGCCAGGGACGCGCCGCTGCTCTCCGCCGCGTCCGCGGCGGAGAGCAGGTTGGGGAGGGCGGCCGTTTCAATGAGGGTGTTCATGTCCGGATAGGGGAGGGGGAGGACGGTTTCGCCCCGCAGGGCGCCCACGGCGGATCTTCCGTCCAGGCGGTAGGTGATGAGTTTCATGGCGCGCTCCTTAATATTATAGAGGTGGATCAGCCCTCGGCGCTCTCGATGGCCTTATCGGCGATGGCCTGGGGCAGGGTGATGTTCATTCCGGCCAGGGCGTCGGAGTTCACATAGATGCCGTACTCCGCGATGGTCTCATAGGGCAGGTCCCGGCAGGCGGCCTCGCCCCGGAGGACCTTGGCGGCCATCAGGCCGGTCTGGATGCCAAGCTGGATATAGTCGATGCCGGCGGCGGCCACGCAGCCCAGCTTCACCTGCTCCACCTCGGAGCCGTAGATGGGGATGCCCGCCTCGTTGGTCTTTTCCAGAATGGCGGACAGCACGCCCACCACGTTGTTGTCGGTCAGGTTGGAGATGCAGTCCACGCCGTGGGCGATCAGGGTGTCGGCGGCCTGGGTCACCTCGGCCTGGGCGGTGACGCCGATGGCGTCGATGGTAAAGCCGAAGTCCCCGCCCTTCTCCTGGTACTCCGCGATGGCGGAGACGGAGTTGGGCTCGCTGGTGGTGTAGATGATGCCGATGGTCTCAGCCTCGGGCTGGAGCTGGCGGATCAGGTCCAGCTGGGCCTCCACCGGCAGCTTGTCGGAGGTGCCGGTGATGTTGCCGGAGTCCAGCTTGGCCTCCACGGGGTCGGTGATGGCGGTGAACACCACGGGGATATCCTTATCCTCGGCGGCGGCGTAGCAGGCGGTGGCGGAGGGGGTGGCCACGGCCACCATCAAGTCCACGCCCTCGGCGGAGAAGGTCTGGCCGATCTGCACGGCCACGTTGTCGTCGAAGCCCGCGTTTTCGTAATGGTAGGTGAAGTCGGTCCCCTCCACCAGGCCCGCCTGGGCCAGACCCTGGAGGAAGCCCTCCCGGCAGTTGTCCAGGGAGGCGTGCTGGCCGTACTGGCTGATGCCGATCAGGTATTTTTTTCCGGTCTCGGGTTCGGAGGGGCCGTCGCCGCCGGGGGCCGGAGCGCCGCCGCAGGCGGCCAGGGCCAGGGTCAGGGACAGCGCCAGAGCGGCGGAAGCGATCTTCTTAAAGTTTTTCATCATGATTCTCCAATCTTTATTAAAAAGTTTCACAGGCGTTTGGCCGGGTTCTCGTTCTCCAAACGCCGCCATCGTCTCAGCTTCATGTACGTACCCATCCTCTCTTCAGGCAACAAAAAAAGCCCCGTCCCAATATTGGGACAAGACTTCCATCCTGCGGTACCACCCAAGTTGACGCAATGCGCCCGCTCGTTTCACGTACTTCCATACGCGCCGCCCTGGTAACGGGTGCGGGTCCCGTCAGCCGCTACTGGGCCGCTTCGGCCGTTCGCTCTGCCCTCGCAAGTCCATTCACCGGAAAGTCCTCTGCCGTGATCCCACCACCCACGGCTCTCTGAAAGGTTGCCCCGCCGGATACTCCTCTTGCTCATCGGTTTGCCTTGATTGCTTTGCATTATACGCAGGCCGCGGACGGTTGTCAACCGTCAGATTGCACAAATCGGGAAAATCGGGCGGGGGCCGGTGGGAGACACCGACCCCCGGAAAAACGGGGCGCGTGGGCGGATCGCCGCGGTCCTTTAGGAGAGCAGCATCTTGTCGTCCGCCTCGTCGGACCCGCTGACCTTGCTGAACAGGGCCAGCAGGTCGGGCACGGTCAGCTTCTTCTTCTCTTCGCCCGCCACGTCGATGACGATCTTCCCGTCGTACATCATGATGAGCCGGTTGCCGTGGGCGATGGCGTCCTTCATGTTGTGGGTGACCATCATGGTGGTGAGCTGGGTCTCCGCCACGATCTGGTCTGACAAGGTCAGGACCTTTGCGGCGGTCTTGGGGTCCAGGGCGGCGGTGTGCTCGTCCAGAAGCAGCAGCTTTGGCTGCTTCAGCGCCGCCATCAGCAGCGTCAGGGCCTGGCGCTGGCCGCCGGAGAGCAGGCCCACCTTGCTGGTCAGCCGGTCCTCCAGCCCCAGGTCCAGGTTCCGCAGCAGCTCCCGGTAATCCTCCCGCTCTACGCGGGTGATGCCCCATTTCAGACCCCGGCGCTGGCCCCGGCGGGCCGCCAGGGCCAGGTTTTCCTCGATCTGCATGGTGGGGGCGGTGCCCATCATCGGGTCCTGGAACACCCGGCCGATGAAGGCCGCCCGCTTGTATTCCGGCAGGCGGGTGACGTCCACGCCGTCGATGGCGATGGACCCCTCGTCCACGGACCACACCCCCGCCACCGCGTTGAGCATGGTGCTCTTGCCCGCGCCGTTGCCGCCGATGACCGTGACGAAATCCCCGTCGTTCAGCGTCAGGTCCACGCCCCGCAGGGCCTGCTTTTCATTGACGGTGCCCGCGTTGAAGGTCTTCCAGATGTTTTTCAGTTCAAGCATTGCCGTCACCTCCCCGGGCCGCCGCCTGAGCGGGGACCTTCACATGGCCGTATCTGCTCTTCCAGTAGGGGATCGCCAGGAACACGGCCACGATGGCCGCGGAGAGGAGCTTGAGCATGTCGGAGTCCAGCTTCAGCCACAAAACCACCTGCATGACCAGATAGTAGATGATCGCACCGAACACCACCGCCAGCATCTTCAATCCGAAGTTGCGGAACAGGCGGGAGAACAGCACGTCCCCGATGATGACGGCGGCCAGGCCGATGACGATGGCGCCCCGTCCCATGTTGATGTCCACAAAGCCGTTGTACTGGACCAGCAGGCCGGAGGACAGCGCCACCAGGCCGTTGGAGAGCATCAGTCCCAGCACCTTGTTGAAGTCCACGTTGATGCCCTGGGCCCGGCTCATGTTGGGGTTGGCCCCGGTGGCCCGGATGGAGCTGCCCAGCTCCGTGCCGAAAAACCAGTAAAGCGCCAGCACGATCACAAGGCAGAAGGCCGCGCCCCAGAGGATGGGGCTTTTATACCAGGGATAGCTGCTGTCGAACAGGTACCGGGAGGAAACCACCAGGTCGTACTTGTCCACGCTGAGGGCCTGGTTGGCCTTGCCGACCCCGGTGCCCCAGCCCATGATCTTCAAATTGATGGAGTACAGGGCCAATTGGGTCAGGATGCCGGATAGAAGGGCCTGGATGCCCATGGCCGTGTGCAGGAGCCCCGTGACCAGCCCCGCCGCCATCCCCGCCAGAAACGCGCACAGCAGCGCGGCGGCCACGCTGTGCCCGTTCAAAATCATCATGACGCACACGGCGCCGCCGGTGCACATGGTGCCGTCCACGGTCAGGTCCGCGATGTCCAGGATCTTGTAGGTCAGGTAGACCCCGATGGCCATGATGCCCCAGATCAGTCCCTGCGCCACAGCGCCCGGCAGGCTTCCCACCAGGTTCGCAATGCTCAGCATGGTAGAGTCCCTCCAAAATACATAGTGAGGCGGCGGCGGGCCGCCGGCCTTGAGAAAAGCCGCGGGAAAGGGCTTCCCTTTCCCGCGGACCCGGATGCGGTCAAAAAGCTCAGCCGATGGCGGCGTAGTCGCCGGGGATGGTCACGCCCAGGGCGTTGGCCAGGTCGGGGTTGTACTTCTTGGTGAACTGGGGCGCGTACTCCACGGGCATCTGGCTGACGCTGGATTCGCCGGTGAGGATCTTCACCGCCATCTTGCCGGTGGCCACGCCCAGGTCGTAGTAGCTGATGGAGAGGGTGGCCACGCCGCAGCCGGCGCAGATGCCCTCCTCGCCGCAGACGATGGGCACGCCGGCGGGCTGGGCCACGTTGTTGATGGCCTCGGTGTTGGAGGCGGCGGTGTTGTCGGTGGGGATATACAAAACGTCGCTGGCGTCGCAGGCGGCCTTGGTCACGGAGGTAACGTCATTGGAATCCACGAAGCTGTACAGCTCGCAGGTGTAGCCCAGAGCCTCCAGCTCGGCCTTCACGGTGTCCACCTGATACTGGCTGTTGGCCTCGGCGGAGCAGTACAGAAGGCCCACGTTCTTCTCGTCGGGGAACAGCTCCTTCACCATGGCGGCCTGTTCCGCCAGGGGCGCCAGGTCGGAGGTGCCGGAGACGTTGCCGCCCACGGTGCCGGTGAAGCCGTCGATGCCCAGGGCCACGCCGTACTCGGTGACGGAGGTGCCCAGGATGGGGATGGTGCCGGTGGCGGCCACGGCGGCCTGCAGGGCGGCGGTGGCGTTGGCCAGGATCAGGTCCACGCCCTCGGTGACGAACTGGCCGCAGATGGTGGAGCAGGTGGGGGAGTCGCCGGAGGCATTCTTCTCGTCAAAGGTGACGTTCTCCTCGCCCAGGGCCTCCACCACGGCGTCCTTGAACCCCTGGGTGGCGGCGTCCAGCGCGTCGTGCTGGACCAGCTGGCAGATGCCGATGGTGTAGTGGGCGGCGTCTCCGTTCCCGGCGGGCGGCGTGGTCTGGCCGCCGTTTCCGCAGGCGGCCAGGGACAAAGACATGGCGCCGGCAAGACTCAGCGCAAGCAGCTTCTTTTTCATATGCATGATCTCCTTTTCAAAATAGGTCCTGAATAAAATTATAAAAGGCGGCTCTGTCCGAAGAACAGAGCCGCCTTCCATACGGATGAAGCGCCTTTTACCTGTTGCAACCGGACAGCGTGCGTTTTTGGGCACGATAATAGCGGCCCGCATAGCGGACCTGGCTAAAGTAGTAGGAGCCCATGAGAAAACTGGCGTGGCGCATAACAGGCTCCTCTCTGCCGGTAAGGCGAATAAAATCAGCGTGCTGTTTCATTTACACTACAGCTTTAAACGGATAAAGTCAATCGTCATTTTTCACAAAAAACGCAAAGAAACAGGGCAAAAAAATCCCCCTTTCAATTTTTGTTGTTTTCGGCCTATTCACCAAACCCTTCGTCGAACCGCAAAAAAGAGAGAGCATCCGATTTAAGCTGCGCTCTCTTTTATATTGCCTATGGTCCTATTTTAATTCTTTAATGCAGGCATCGCAAAGATAACAGCCTGGCTTGAGTTCTTTTAAATCCTCTGTTGCTCCGCATTTCAAGGCTGTTTTTTTCGTCTATATCAAAAGCTTGCCTTGTCTCAATCGGAAGCACCACACGCCCCAGCTCGTCCACTTTTCTGATGATGCCGGTTGATTTGACCATGTTTCTCTTGTTGGCACATATTTTTGTGAAGTGTAACCCCTATTTAGGGACTTTTCCTCTAATAGAGCATTTCACGGTATTTAAATAAATTGTATGCTGTTGGTAGAAAATATCCCTGGATAGGCGGTGATGTTTATGGATGCCAAAAGCCTTGGTAAGAAACTAAGGTCTTATAGAGCCAAGTGTGGTTGGAGCCTAAAAGATTGTGCGGAAAAAATTGGCATCAGCACACGGTATCTGGCCGATATTGAACGTGGCGACAAAGTACCGAAGCTGGAAACGTTCATTCTGATACTCAATACGCTGACTGCATCGGCTGACGACGTTCTTCAAGACAGCTTGATTGTAGGTTACGAAGCCAAGAGCAACGATATTGCTCGAAAACTACAAGCCCTTGATGTTACCAAAAGAAAACAAGCATTGGATATCTTTGAAAGTGTCATTTCTTCTCTGCAATAAAAGCCTTTGAGTATCAGAACTCAAAGGCTTTTGTTTTGGATATTTTTAGATTGGCGCTTTTCTTCGTGTCCATTCCTCCAAATGATTTTCTATACTTGCGTCTGCTTTGAAAATCCGTAAAGGGACGCGAAAAACCCGCCGTTGACAATTGAAAAGCAGGGTGCTATATTGGGAAAGTATTTTGGAAACGCTTTGAGCGGCGGTTTGCGGCGGCGCCGCAAAACGACAAGTGAACAAACGGCAACACCGCGGATCGCAGCTGAAAGTCCCGAAAGAAAGGGATCTTCAGCCGCAAAAGCATCCGGCGGTGTATTTTTTTGTTTTAAGCGTGCCATTCTTTCAAATGGGGAAAGGTCAGGTGAGGCAATTGCCTACAAAGTACGTGTTCGTCACAGGCGGCGTGGTTTCCGGGCTGGGCAAGGGGATCTGCGCGGCGTCTCTGGGCAGGCTTTTGAAGCAGCGGGGCCTGCGGGTCCGCAACCAGAAATTCGATCCTTATATCAATGTGGACCCGGGCACCATGAGCCCCTATCAGCACGGCGAGGTGTTCGTCACCGACGACGGCGCGGAGACGGACCTGGACCTGGGGCATTACGAGCGGTTCGTGGATGAGGACCTCTCCGGAAACAGCTCCATCTCCTCCGGCAAGATCTATTGGTCCGTGCTGAACCGGGAGCGCCGGGGGGACTATCTGGGCGCCACCGTCCAGATCATCCCCCACATCACCAATGAGATCAAAAGCCGGGTCTACGCCATGGCCGGCGAGGACGTGGATGTGGTCATCACCGAGATCGGCGGCACCGTGGGCGACATTGAGAGCCAGCCCTTTCTGGAGGCCATCCGCCAGGTGGCGGCGGAGCGGCCCCGCGGGGACGTGGTGTTTATCCACGTGCCCCTCGTCGTCCAGCTCCCTGGCAGCGGCGAACTGAAGAGCAAGCCCACCCAGCACTCCGTGAAGGAGCTGCTGTCCCTGGGCATCCAGCCGGACATCCTGGTGTGCCGGTGCGGCGCCGGCCTCTCCGACGAGGTGAAAAAGAAGATCGCCCTCTTCTGCAACGTCCAGCCGGACTGCGTCATCCAGAACGTCACGGCGGAGACGCTGTACGAGGTGCCTCTGCTCATGGCGAAGGAGGGGCTGGACGAGGTGGTGTGCCGGAAGCTGGGCCTCATCACCCACCAGCCGGACCTGCGGGAGTGGAGCGCTATGGTCCTGCGGGAGAAGAGCGCCCGGAAGAGGGTATGCATCGCCCTGGTGGGAAAGTACACCCAGCTCCACGACGCCTACCTCTCCGTGGTGGAATCCCTGAACCACGCGGGCACCGCCAACGACGCGGTGGTGGACATCCGCTGGGTGGACTCCGAATCCCTGACGGAGCAGAACGCGGCGCAGGCGCTGTCCGGCTGCTCCGGGGTGCTGGTGCCCGGCGGCTTCGGGGACCGGGGCATCGAGGGCATGATCGCGGCGGTCCGGTACGCCCGGGAGAACGGCGTGCCCTATTTCGGCATCTGCCTGGGGATGCAGATGGCGGTGGTCGAGTTCGCCCGCCATGTGCTGGGCTGGGCCGACGCGAACTCCTCCGAGTTTTCGGAGAACACGGATCACCCGGTCATCGGCCTCATGCCGGACCAGGTGAACGTGACGGAGAAGGGCGGCACCATGCGCCTGGGCAGATACCCCTGCCTGCTGCGGGAGGGCACGAGGAGCCGGGCGCTGTACGGCGCGCCGGAGATCTCCGAGCGCCACCGCCACCGCTATGAGTTCAACAACGTCTTCCGGGAGGCGCTGGAGGCCGAGGGCATGGTCCTGGCGGGACTGTCCCCCAGCGGGCGGCTGGTGGAGATCGTGGAGCTGCCGGACCACCCCTGGTTCGTGGGGGCCCAGTTCCATCCGGAGTTCAAAAGCCGCCCCGACCGGCCCCACCCGCTGTTTTACGGGTTCGTGAAGGCGGCGGCGGAGCAGTGAGAAAGCCGCCCCGGGCCCCTGAGGGCGCGGGAGAAGGCGGCCCGTCCGCAAGTTCCCTGTTTCAAAAAAGAAGGAGGCCCTCCTATGGATCATTTTGAAAAGATCGCCGCCCATCTGGCGTCCCGCGGCCTGGACGGCATGCTCCTCACCGGTGAGGCCAACCGCTTCTACGGTTCCGGCTTTCACTCCGCGGGGGGTGACGGCGCGGCCCTGGTCACCCCCGGCAAGTGCTATTACTTCACGGATTCCCGCTATACCGAGGCCGCGGGGCGCTGCGTCCAGGGCGCGGAGCTGCGGGAGGTGGGAGCGGGCCGGGGCTATCCCGCCCTGGTGGCGGAGGCGGCCGCGGAGCGGAACATCCGCCGCCTGGGCTTTGAGGACGCGTATATGACCGTCCGGGAGCACGCGGCCTATTGCAGGGCCCTGCCCTGCGAGTTGGTCCCCGCCGCCGATCTGCTGGCGGAGCTGAGAAGCGTGAAGGACGAGGAGGAGCTGGCGGCCATGACCGCCGCCCAGCGCATCGCGGAGCGGGCCCTGGACGAGATATTGAAGGAGATCCGCCCCGGCGTCACGGAAAAGGAGATCGCCGCCCGTCTCCAGTACCTGATGCTCCACTTCGGCGCGTCGGACATGTCCTTCGACCCCATCGTGGTCTCCGGACCCAACGGCAGCCTGCCCCACGGGGTCCCCTCGGAGCGGGAGGTCCGGGCCGGGGAGTTCGTCACCATGGACTTTGGCTGCGTCTACCGGGGCTACTGCTCCGACATGACCCGCACCGTGGCGGTGGGCTTTGCCACCGACGAGATGCGCGCGGTGTATGAGACTGTTTTGGAGGCCCAGAAGGCGGGCGTTGCCGCCGCCCGGGCGGGCGTCACGGGCCGGGAGGTGGACGGCGCGGCCCGGGCCGTCATCGCCGCCGCGGGCTACGGCGCTTATTTCGGCCACAGCTTCGGCCACGGCGTGGGCGTGGAGATCCACGAGGCGCCAAACGCCTCCCCCATGAACGACAAGCCCCTGCCCGCCGGGGCGGTCATCTCCGCCGAGCCGGGGATCTACCTGCCCGGAAAGCTGGGCGTGCGCATCGAGGACGTGATCGTTTTGACGGAGGAGGGCTGCCGGGACCTGACCCTGGCCCCCAAGGACCTGCTCATCTTATAGGAGACGGAGGACATCTTACATGCCGAACTATATCGGCGCCAGCCCCGAACAGGGGGAGGAGGACGCCATTTTGACCGCCTTTGCCGCCGCGGCGGCGGGGGACCCCGCCGGCCCGGAGGCCCGCGCGCTGGTGGAGCGCTGGAGGGACCACCTGGCCCGGTATCACAACGGCTGCGGGGAGGAGAAGCTCCGCCGCCTGGCGGGGCTGTACGGCGCGGACGACCGCTTCGCCGAGCACCTGGACAGCTACGGCGCGGGGACCGCCCACTTCATGGCTGCCGCGATCGAGGACTATTTGGACCGTTTATGACGAAAAAGCCGCCATTGGGCGGCTTTTTCGTCACAGTTTTACGATTGACAACCGGCGGTTTGGGAATCATAATGGAGAAAAAAGGACGGATGCCCGTCATCCCATGAGAGGAATTCATATGGACACCATTTATATCACCGGCCACCGCAACCCGGACACCGACTCCATCGTTTCGGCCATGGCGTACGCGGCGCTGAAAAACGCCCTGGGGGACCGGCACTGCAAGGCCGCCCGCCTGGGTCAGATCAGCGACGAGACCCAGGCCGTGCTGGACCGCTTCGGCTTCCAGCCGCCCCGGCTGATCGGGGACCTCCGCACCCAGGTCCGGGACCTGGATTACGACACGCCGCCCACCCTTTCCGCCGCGGCCACCATCAGCCGGGGCTGGCAGACCATGCAGGCCAACAAGATCTCCGTCATCCCCGTGGCCAATGAGGACGGCACCCTCTTCGGCACCCTCTCCGCCGGGGACGTGGCGGCTTACGACATGGCCTCCGTCCGCAACCCCCGGGTGGGGGAGGTGCCGGTCTACAACCTCCTCTCCGTGCTGGAGGGCAAGATCTTGAACGAGGGCGGGGAGATGAAGGACGTGATCTCCGGCGAGGTGACCATCGCCCTGCCCGCCAGCCGGGAAAACCTGCTGTTCTCCGATAAAAGCTGCATCGTCGTCTGCGGCGACCAGCCGGATATGATCCGCCGGGCCCTGGAGATCGGCGTGGAATGCGTCATCGTCTGTCAGGCGGAGGTAGAGGCGGAGCTGCTGGAAAAGAGCGGAAACACCTGCGTCATCTCCACGCCCTACGACGCCTACCGGGCGGTGCGGCTCATCTGCCACTCCCTGCCCATCTCCAGCATCTGCAAGAGAACGGGCCTGGTCAGCTTCCATTTGGACGACTATATCGACGACGTGCAGAATACGGTGCTGGAGAGCCGGTTCCGGGCCTATCCCATCCTGGACGACGAGGAGCGGGTGGTGGGCACCCTCTCCCGCTACCATCTGCTGCGCCCCCGGCGCAAGCGGGTGATCCTGATGGATCACAACGAGCGGGCCCAGTCCGTCCGGGGCCTGGAGCAGGCGGAGATTTTGGAGATCGTGGACCATCACCGCCTGGCGGATATCGAGACGAAGCACCCGGTCTACGTCCGCAACGAGCCGGTGGGCAGCACCACGACCATCGTGGCGGGCATGTACCAGGAAAAAGGGCTGATGCCCACGGCCAAGATGGCGGGCCTCATGGCGGCGGCCATCATCTCGGACACGGTCATGTTCAAGTCTCCCACCTACACCCAGCGGGACGTGGACGTGGCCAACCGCATGGCCCGCATCGCCAACGTCTCCCTGGAGGAGCTGGGACAGGCCATCTTCTCCGCCGCCTGCGGCGAGGAGCGGTCCGTGGAGGAGATGCTCCACACGGACTATAAGGAATTTCACATCGCGGGCCACAATCTGGCGGTGAGCCAGATCACCTGCATGGACTCCGAGCGCCTTTTGGAGCGCAGGGACGAGTTCCTCCGGGCCATGGCCGACGTGCGCGTGAAGAAGGGGTTCCACACGGTGATCCTCATGGTCACCGACGTATTGCTGGAGGGCACCCAGCTCCTCTTTGTGGGCGACGAGGACACCATCCGGCAGGCCTTCAACGTGAAGAGCTTGGACAACAGCGCCTTTTTGCCCCACATCATGTCCCGCAAAAAGCAGGTCATTCCCATGCTGGCCGCCCTTTGGGGATAAACGCGGGCGTCCGGGATTCTCCCCGGACGCCGGGAAAACAGGAGGAGGACCGCAAAGCGGTCCTCCTCCTGTTTTCCGGTTCCACCGGATGGACAAAACGCCGTTCCTTTTTGACGCGGAAAGCCCGTTCGGTCCCTGCGCCCCGCCGCCAGTCGTGGGAAAGCCGCCGAATTTCCGCCCAAAGCTTTTCGGCGTGTGCGCACCCCCCATGACCCGAAGCGGTCCTTGGAAAACCGGCCCAAGCGCCTTCCTTTTGGCCGTGCCGCCTCACATGAGCAGCGCCGCGCCCAGCAGCCAAAGGGCGGCGGCCACGTCCTCTGGGACCGGCTGGGGCGCCTGCTTCTCCTGGTCCATCGGCCCGGCCCTCAGCGGCTGCACCGCCGGTACAGGCGGATGGAGAGGGGAATGGACACGGCGTTGAGGACCACCGCCGCCGCGGGCAGCAGGACGGTCAGCAGCGCGGGGCGCGTCTCCAGGGCGTCCGCCTGCACGGTGATGGCGGAGGTGGCCCCGATGGCGCCGGCGACGACGAACATGATGAAGAACATCCGGCCCCGCTCCACGCCGAAGCGGAACATCAGCGGCAGGATGCAGGCCATGATGACCGTGCCCGCGCAGCCCACCAGCAGCGTGCCCGCAACGTCCGGCCGGGCGTGGGTGAAGGGCGACATCACGAGCTGGGCGGCCATGCAGAAAACCATGGCCCCGGCGGTGAACAGCCAGCCCAGCACGTACTTGCCCAGCACGATGTCCCGCTCGGAGTAGGGCATCATGGCGGCGAGCTGGTCCCATTTGCACCGCTCGTCGTAAGCCAGGGCGGTGTAGGGCAGCATGGCGGCGTACACCACCGCGAAGAGGTTGGCGGACGTGCCCGGCAGCAGGGAAAACACCAGAATAAACACCAAAAACAGCCGCATCTGCTTGAATACCACGTACCAGTCCTTTAAAACCAGCGCTTTCATCCCTGCTTCGCCCCTTTCACCATGAAGAGGATCACGTCCTCCACCGTGGGTTTTTCCAGCTCGAATCCGGCGGGAACGCCGTCCCGCCTCACCAGCGCCCGGACCCCGCCGTAGCCGCTGGCCTCCCGGCCCACCACCGCCTCGCTTTCCAGGCTGTCCGCCTGGCCGGCGGTGCCCACGAAGATGGCGTAGTCCTCCAGCAGGCGGTCCTTCTCCGCGCAAAACAGCAGCCGCCCCTGGTGGAGGAAGGCGATGTAATCGCAGAGCTTTTCCAGATCGCTTAAAATGTGGGAGGAGATCAGGATGGAGTGGTCCTCCTCCCGGGTGAACTCGTTGAAGCTCTCCAGCACCTCGTCCCGGATGATGGGGTCCAGGCCGGAGGTGGCCTCGTCCAGCACCAGCAGCCTGGGGGCGTGGCTCATGGCCACCGCGATGGCCAGCTTCATCTGCATGCCCCGGGAGTAGTCCCGGAAGAGCTTTTTCGCGGGCAGCTCGAACCGGTCCAGATACCGCTGGTACGCCGCCGCGTCCCAGCGGCGGTAGGTCCCGGCCATGATCCTGCCCACCTGGACGGCGTTCAGCACCTCGGGGAAATAGGCCTCATCCAGCACCACGCCCACGTCCTCCTTCACAGACTGGAAGGACCGGGAGGACGCGTCCACCCCCAGCACGGACACCTGCCCGCTGTCGGGCCGCAGGGCGTTCATCAAAAGGCGGATGGTGGTGGACTTGCCCGCGCCGTTTTCACCCACCAGGCCGCAGATGGTGCCGCTGGGCACCGCCAGGCTCAAGTCCTGGATGGCGAAGCCGCCGAAGGATTTATTCACATGGGACAGCTCGATCGCATTCATCAGGTATGTTCCTCCTCAATCAGGATGCGCAGCATTTCGTGCAGTTCCGCCGGGGTCGCGCCGCAGCTTTTGGCCAGCGCGGCGGCGGCGGACAGGTGGTCCTCCAGCTCCTTGAGCTGCTGCTCCCGGACCAGGTCCAGATTTTTTTCCGCCACAAAGCAGCCCTTTCCGGCCAGGGTGTACAAAAAGCCGTCGGCCTCCAGCTCGTCGTAGGCCCGCTTCGTGGTGATGACCGAGATGCGCAGGTCCTTGGCCAGCGCCCGGATGGAGGGCAGCGCCTCCCCCGGCTGGAGCTTTCCGGCGATGATGAGCGCCTTGATCTGCGTATAGATCTGGTCGTAGATCGGTTGGTTGGGGGTGTTTCGGATGATCAGTTCCACATATCCGCCTCCGTTCGTACTGTACATGTACAGTATATACGGTATGGACGGTTTGTCAAGAGGGAATTTGAAAAATTTTGGTTCTGCGTGTTTTGTGGCGGATACACCTAGGAAAACGGACAAGGATGTGATATACTGCACCCTCGGAAACAATGGCTTGGGAGGAACGGGCTTGGAGACGGTCAGCGGCGTGAACAATTGGAAACTGACGGTCCGCCGGGAGGCGGGCGGCGTGACCATCCTGCGGGCCGCCACCTGCGACAGGCGGGCGGTCCTGCCGGAGACGCTGTTCGGCCTGCCGGTCACGGCCCTGGGGGACCGGGCCCTGGCGCCTGGGCGGACGGAGGAGGGCGAGGAGGTCGTAACGGCCTGTGGCCCCGCCCCCGCCGGGGCGGACTGGGACAACGGCGTTCTGGAGGACCTGACGCTGCCGGATTCCCTGGAGCGGGTGGGGGACTACGCCCTCTTCAACTGCCGGACCCTTCGGACCCTGCGTCTGCGGGACACGGTTTTGCGCTGGGGCGGCGGCGCGCTGATGAACTGCCGCGCCTTGGCGGACTTTCGCGTGACGTGCACCGGCCGGGAGGGCGAGCTGCTGGCTTATCTGGCCGGGGAGCTGAGCCGGGAGCTGGACGTGTCCCTGCGGTACGGGGAAGAGACGGTGCGGCTGATCTTCCCGGAGTATGTGGAGGTCTATGAGGAAAATTGCCCCGCCCACCACTTTGATTATAACATTTATGGCGCGGGCTATTCCTATCACCACTGCTTCTACCAAAAGAAGCTGGATCTGAAGGCGTATGACGGCCTCTGGCAGTCCATGCTGGGCATGGAGCACGATCCCCGGTGCGCCGTCCGGCTGGCCTACTGGCGGCTGCGGACCCCCCGGGACCTAACGGGGACCCCGGCGGCGGCCTACCGGGCGTATCTCCGCGGCCATCTGGCGGAGGCGGCGGCATGGCTGCTGGAGGAGCGGGACGCGGCGGGACTGCGGTTTTTGCTGGACCAGGCCCCTCCGGACCGGGAGACCCTCTCCGCCGCCTGCGCCATGGCCCGGGAGCAGGGCGCAGCGGAGGCGCTGGCCCTGCTGCTGGAGGAGCGGCGCCGCCGCTTTCCCGGCGGCCTGCAAAAGACATTTGACCTGTAAAGGGAGGCGGCTTGCTTGGAAAACGAAGGAAAGGACCTTGCCGCCATCGGGCGGGAGATCCTGCAAACGGCCCGGAACCGGCTGTATATGAGCCTGCCGTACCTGGACACGGCCCTGTGCGCCCTGGACTTCCGCCCCGGCGGCGGGGTGACGGAGTCCCTGGCCACCGACGGCGAGGGCCTTTATTACGACGCGAGCTTCCTCTCGGAGCGGTATCTCCGCTCGGACGTTCTGGTGAACCGGGCGTATCTGCACGCCGTCCTCCACTGCATGCTGCGCCATCTGGCGAAAAAGCGGGGCAGGGTCCCGGAGCTGTGGGACCTGGCCTGCGACGTGGCGGTGGAGAGCATTTTGGACGAGCTGGACTACCCCTGCCTGAACGGGAATTTCTCCCCCGCCAGAAAAAAGCTCTACGGCGAGTGCCGCGCCGCCATGCCGGTGCTCACCGCCGAGGGCGTTTACCGCCATCTGCTCCGTCAGGACCTGGCGGAGTACGCCCTGGCCCGGCTCCAGCGGACCTTCCTGGTGGACGACCATGTGCTCTGGGACCCCCGGGAGCAGGACGGCGGACGGCAGAGCCAGCGCCAGGACCAGCAGTGGGCCGACCGCTCCCAACGGACCCAGACGGGGCTGGAGACGGCCCTGGCGGCCCAGGGGACGGGGGGCGAGGCGGTTTTGGAGCAGCTTCGGGTGGCCAACCGGGACGACGTGGACTACCGGGCCTTCCTGCGGCGTTTCGCCGTCCCCCGGGAGGTGCTGGAGGTGGACGGGGACGCCTTCGACTACGTGTTCTACACCTACGGCCTCCGCCTCTTCGGCAACATGCCCCTGGTGGAGCCGCCGGAGACCCGGGAGGAAAAGCGCATCGAGGACTTCGTCATCGCCGTGGACACCTCCATGTCCACCTCCGGCGAACTGGTGCGCCAGTTTCTGGCCTGCACCTACGCCGTCCTCCGCAGCACCCAGACCTTTACCCGGAAGGTGAACATCCGCATTCTCCAGTGTGACGACCAGATCCGCTCCGACACCGCCATCCACGACCTGGAGGAGTTAAAGGCGTATATGGAGCATTTTGAACTGAAGGGCGGCAGCGCCACGGACTTCCGCCCGGTGTTCGAGCATGTGGAAAAGCTCCGGGCGGAGGGGGCCTTCACCAGCCTCCGGGGCCTGCTCTATTTCACCGACGGCATGGGGGTCTACCCCAAGAAGCGCCCGCCCTATGACACGGCCTTTATCCTCCTGGAGGAGCCGCCCCTGGCCGTGGAGTTCCCGCCCTGGGCCATCCGGCTGACGCTGACCATCCCGGAATTGGAGGACGCCGCCCGCAGAACGGCGGAGGAATTTCCCGATGAGACCGACTGGGACGAGCTGCCCCAGCTATGAACAAGGAGAACCCCCTATGAACATCAAACAGGCGAAACAGGAGATCACCAACACCCTGAAAGCGTATCTCACCCGGGACGCCCTGGGAAACTATCTCATCCCCGCCGTCCGCCAGCGGCCCGTGCTGCTGATGGGCCCGCCGGGCATCGGCAAGACCCAGATCATGGCGCAGATCGCCTCGGAGACCGGCGTGGGCCTGGTGGCCTACACCATCACCCACCACACCCGCCAGAGCGCCATCGGCCTGCCCTTCATCGAAAAGCGGGAATATGGGGGCGCGGAGGTCTCCGTCACCGAATACACCATGAGCGAGATATTGGCCTCCGTCCACGAGCTGATGAAGCGGACCGGGCTGAAGGAGGGCATCCTCTTTCTGGACGAGATCAACTGCGTGTCCGAGACGCTGGCGCCCATGATGCTGCAATTTCTCCAGTGCAAGACCTTCGGCAACCAGCCTTTGCCGGAGGGGTGGCTCATCGTGGCGGCGGGCAACCCGCCGGAGTATAACAAGTCCGTCCGGGACTTCGACGTGGTGACGCTGGACCGGGTGAAGCGCATCGACGTGACGGAGGACTTCGCCGTGTGGAAGGAGTACGCCGTCCGCCGGGGGGTCCACGGGGCGGTGGTGTCCTACCTGGATATCCGGAAGGAGAACTTCTACCGCATCGAGACCACGGTGGACGGGCTGCAGTTCGCCACGGCCCGGGGCTGGGAGGACCTGTCCGAGCTGATCTACGCCTATGAGGCCCTGGGCCTGCGGGTGGACCGGGAGGTGGTGGAGCAGTATATCCAGCTCCCCCGGGTCGCCCGGGACTTCGCGGGCTATCTGGCCCTGTATTACAAATACCAGCGGACCTATCATGTGGACGACGTGCTGCGGGGGGCGTGGCAGCCCATCACCGTGTCGCAGCTGCGGGCGGCCCCCTTTGACGAAAAGCTCTCCGTCATGGGGCTGCTGCTCTCCCGCCTCAGCGAGGCGGCCGGCCGCGCCCGGACCCAGGACGCCCTGACGAGCGCCTTTCACGCCGCCCTCAAGGAGCTGAAGGAGGCCCTGCCCGGCGGGGCCGCGCAGGACGTGCTCTCCCGGCAGACCGCGGCCCGGCGGGCGGCGCTGAAGCAGGCCCGGGAGGCGGGGCGGCTCGGCAAAGAGGACCGGGACCAGGGCCAGCGGGAGATCGGCCTTTTGGAGAGCTTCCGCCAGGACCTCGCCCGGGAGGATGTGACGGAGCCCGCCGCCGTGCTGGAGGCGGCCCGGGAACGGCTGGGCCGGGAGGCGGAGACGCGCAAAGCCCTGGCGGAGGCCGTGTCGGCCCAGATGGACAACGCCTTCCGCTTTTTGGAGCAGACCTTCGGCCAGGGCCAGGAGCTGGTGATCTTCGTCACGGAGATCACCGCCGGGTACGATACCAGCTGGTTTGTGGAGCAGTTCGGCTGCGAGGCCTATTTCCGCCACAACCGGGAGCTGCTGTTTGACGACGCCCGCAGCCGCATCCGCAGGGAGATCGCCGCCGCAAAGGCGGAGCAACAGGAGGAGACGAACCATGAATGAAGAACGCAGACGCATCGAAGCGGTGCTGGACGAGGCCGTCCGCCCCGCCCTGCGCGCCCACGGGGGCGAGATCCAGGTGGACCGCCTGGAAAACCGCGTGCTGTACGTGAAGCTGCTGGGCCAATGCGCCGGATGCCCCTCGGCGGATCTGACCAACGAGACGCTGGTGGAGGCGGAATTGGTGAAGGCCCTGCCGGAACTGGTGGAGAGAGTGGCGGTGGTCCAGACCGTGAGCGACGAGCTGTGGGAGCAGGCGAAAAGGCTCCTGCGGGACCACCACCTTTGAGGCTGTCGAAAAAGCGCCTTCGGCGCTTTTTCGAGTAGGCTGCGGCCCGTCGCGCGCACTCGCCGTCCGCTGTGAACGAACAGCTCGCCCTCTTGCGGCCCGAGATGTATGTTCTCCGGCGCACGTGTCGTCGGAGAACATGGATCTGATTTTCTCCGCGCCTCCGGGCGCGAACTCTGCGAGGCTTTTTCGACAAACTGAAAGGTCCCACGCCCTCGGGCGTGGGACCTTTTTTCCATTCATTGCGGCGCTTCCCGCGCCTCCCCGGAAAGCCAATCCTCCGGGACCTCCTGCCGCTCCAGGATCTGGGTGCCGTCCGCCCGGCAGAGCAAAACGTCGATCGTCATCGCTTCACCCCATAGACCGTAAATTTTCCGCCCTTGGCGATGGCGCCGCCGTCCGCTCCATAGAAGTTCAGGGAGGTCAGCGCCCCCGCCTGGAGCCGGTTCGCCGCCATCCGGGCCGCGCCGGAGCTGCCTCCGACACCGGATGTGTACAGGTGGGTGTACCACAGGGCGACGGCGCCGCGGAAGGGGTGCATCCGAAGGACCGTGGTGTTCGCCGGGTCGAAGGCCAGCAGAAACGTGTTCGCGTTGCCCGAGGTGGTGTAGTACACGCCTTCGGCGATGTTGTTGCACCGGACGCGGATCAGTTCGCCGCCGGACGCGGCGAGCTGGGGCAGGATCGTCACCTCCGCGTATTTGGTCAGATCGATGCCGCTCATGTCCAGGTCCACCCGGTTGGCCGCCGCCGAGGTGGTGATGTCCATCAGCTTCACATAGGGCACGGCCGCCACCGCTGCGGCCGCCTCCCGTTTTGCGGCGGCCACCGCGGCCGCCGCCTCCTGCTTCGCCGCCGCCACGGCCGCGGCCGCCTCCTGCCGCGCGGCTTCCAGAGCGGCCTGGGTGGCCTGCTGGGCGATCTGGGCGGAAAGACCCAGCAGCGCCGTCTCCAGGGTCTGGTTGTCTCTGTTGAAGTCCCGCATCAAAATGCGGTCGCTTGGCTCCCATTGATTCAGGCGGTAGGTTTCAGTCGTATGCAAAATACAGCTCCTCCTTTTTCGTTCGCGCCCCGGCGAAATTTTTGCAAAAGATCCCGCCGGACCTTGAAATCTCTCTGATTCCGGGGGGTTCCGGCGGGAATTGCACGGGGGCGTGCACGCGGGGCGAAAAAGAATGGCCGGGATGCGAAAAAGGGAGGAAAAAAGAATGTTACAACTGTGTGCCAAATAAATGATACCTAAATTTTGCCAGTTTCACCCGGCTCCACCGAACGGACGGTCAGCCGTCCCTCCGCCACGGAAAAGCGCACCTCCAGCCCCGCGAAGCCGAAGCCGTAGACCCGCTTCGGATCGTCCTGATAGCGGGGCCGGGGGTCCTGGGCCAGCACGCCCCGCAGGGCTTCCCGCCGCCCGGGCGGCACTTTTTCCAGCAGCGCCGGGGGGATGTCCACCTCCAGCGCGTCGTCGGGTGCGGGGGCGAAGCCGCCCAGGGCGTCCGGGTGGCTGTCCACGTAGGGGACGTAGGGCTTGATGTCCAGGATGGGCGTTCCGTCCATCATGTCCGCGCCCCGGACCCGCAGGACCGGCCCCTCCGCCCCGTCCAGCTCCACCCCCGCCAGCTCCACGCAGCTCAGGGCGATGGGATTGGGCCGGAAGGGAGAGCGGGTGGCGAACACGCCCAGCCGCGCGTTGCCGCCCAGCCGGGGCGGCCGCACCGTGGGGGACCAGCCCTCCCGCACGGATTCGGAAAACGCCCAGATCAGCCAGATGCGGGAAAAGCCCTCCAGTCCCCGCAGGGCCTCGGGGCTGCGAAAGTCCGGCTCCATCACCACCTCCGCCTCCAGGGACGGCACCAGCCCGCTCTGCCGGGGCACGCCGAATTTGGTGGCAAAGTCGCTGCGGATGCGGGCGATGGGCCGCATGGAAAAAGTCTGCTCCATATCTCCGCCTCATTCCTTTTGTCGTTGCGCTCATTATACAGGAAGGAGGCGCAAAATGGAAGATGGCGGAAAAGGGCCTAACCTTCGCAAAATCTGCGAAAAATGTCGCATCCCAACGCTATTCTTGAATTTCTCTGAAAAACTATGTATACTGAAACTACTTATAGATATTTTTGGGTTGGGGAGATGAATGAATGTTCTCCAAAAATACCATTCTTGTCGTGGATGACAATGAGATCAACCGCCAGCTCCTGACACATATCCTGGAGGAGGATTACAAGGTCCTCCGGGCGAAGGACGGGCAGGAGGCCCTTGACATCCTGGAGAAGCGGAGCGGGGAGATCGCGGGCGTGGTCCTGGACCTCATCATGCCCGTGATGGACGGCTACGCCTTTTTGGAGAAGGCCTCCGCCCGGGAGGACATCTCCAACATTCCGGTGCTGGTGGCCACCGCCGACGAGGGCGGCGAGGTGGAGAACCGCTGCTTGAAGCTGGGGGCCTGGGACTTTGTCCGCAAGCCCTATCATCCCAACACCGTCCGTCTGCGGCTGAAAAACATCATCAGCCGCAGCCAGATGTATTTGATGGAGCAGCTCCGCTACATGGCGGAGCACGACGCGCTGACGGGCCTTTACAACCGGGAGCGGCTGTTCGAGGCCGCCCGGCGGATGCTCTCCGAGCACCGGGGCGAGCCCTTCGCCTTCGTGCGCTTTGACATCAATCGCTTCCGCCTGGTGAACTCCTTTTTCGGAGAGGAGGAGGGGAACCGCCTGCTGCGGTTCGTGGCCAACACCGTCCGGGACCTGACGCGGACGCTGCCCTACCGGGCCTTCGGCCGGATGGAGGCGGACGTGTTCTGCCTGTGCCTTCCCTACCGGGAGGAGGAGCTGCTGCGGCTGATGGACGATTTGCGCCGGAGCCTGCGGGGCTTCACCAGCCAGTACTATGTGGAGCTGGCCTTCGGCATTTACCGCATCGAGGACCCGGACCTGGACGTGGAGAGCATGTACGCCCGGGCCTCCATGGCGGCGGAGCAGTGCAAGGACCGCTACGAGGTGTACTACGCCTATTACGATGACTCCCTCAGCGACGCGGCGTTTAAGACCCAGTGGGTCCTCAACGAGATGGAGGAGGCCCTGCGGGAGCGCCAGTTCCAGGTGTATTTGCAACCCAAATACGATTTGAAGACGGACCTTCCCTGCGGCGCGGAGGCGCTGGTGCGCTGGATGCATCCCCAGCGGGGCATGATCTCCCCGGGGGAGTTTATCCCGGTGTTCGAGCACAACGGCTTCATCTCCAAGCTGGACCGCTACGTTTGGGAGGAGGTCTGCCGCATCCTGCGCCGGTGGATGGACGAGGGGCAGGACCCCGCGCCCATCTCCGTGAACGTCTCCCGGGTGAATATGTACAGCCCGGACCTGGTGGACGCCGTCGCGGCGCTGGTGGAGCAATACCGGATCCCGCCCCGCCTTTTGAACCTGGAGCTGACGGAAAGCGCCTATATGGACAACCCCGATTTGATGAAGCAGACGCTGGAGGCCCTGCACCGCCGGGGCTTTTCCGTGATGATGGACGATTTCGGCAGCGGCTATTCCTCGTTGAACACCCTCCGGGACATCAATGTGGACATTTTGAAGATCGACATGAACTTCCTCCCCATCGAGGAGGAGGACGGCCGCAGCGAGTGCATCCTGGTCTCCGTCATCCGCATGGCGGGCTGGCTGGGCATCCCCGTCATCATGGAGGGGGTGGAGACGCGCCGCCAGCGGGACTTTCTGCAAAGCGTGGGCTGCGGATACATCCAGGGCTACTACTTCGCCCGCCCCATGCCGGTGGAGGACTATGAGCGCCTGATCCGCGGCGGGCAGAGCCACAACCTGCCCGAGCCAGCGTCGGGCGAGGACCTGCGGGTGCTGGGCTCCATCTGGAACAGCGAGGCCCAGTCGGACCTGATGTTCCGCTATGTGCGCTGCCCCATGGCGGCGTGTGAGGTCTCCGGGGCGGAGGGGTCCATCCTGCGGGTGAACCGGGCCTTTTTGGACCTGTTCGGCTACGGGG
>JAEXWS010000102.1 GCA_023406225.1 Bacillota bacterium
GTCTACCCCCTATGCAAAAACGGAAAAATACGATAGAATACACCTGTATGAATTCAATCCAATTTCGGAGGTTTGGTATGGCAAAACCAGTCTATAAACGCGTGCTGCTGAAGATCAGCGGCGAGGCGCTGGCCGGAGACAAGCACAGCGGCCTGGATTTCGAGGTGATCGGCCGGGTCTGCGACGTGGTCAAGGAGTGCCTGGACATGGGCGTTGAGGTGGGCCTCGTGGTGGGCGGCGGCAACTTCTGGCGGGGCGTCAAGGACGGCGGCGGGAAGATGGAGCGCACCCGGGCCGACCATATGGGGATGCTGGCCACGGTTTTGAATTGTCTTGCCGTGGCCGACGTTTGCGAGCAGAAGGGCATTCCCGTCCGGGTCCAGACGGCCATTGAGATGCGGGCCATCGCCGAACCGTACATCCGCTCCCGGGCCATCCGGCATCTGGAAAAGGGCAGGGTGGTCATCTTTGGCTGCGGCACCGGAAACCCCTTCTTCTCCACGGACACCGCCGCGGTGCTGCGGGCGGCGGAGATCGGCGCGGACGTGATCCTGCTTGCCAAGAATGTGGACGGCGTGTACAACGCCGACCCGGTGAAGGACCCGACCGCCGTGAAATACGACACCATCTCCTATGACGACGTGCTCTCCCAGCACCTGATGGTGATGGACTCCACCGCCACGTCCCTCTCCATGGACAACCATATCCCCGTGCTGCTGTTCGCTTTGAAGGACCCCAGGAACATCATCCGCGCCCTGTGCGGCGAAAACGTGGGCACCATTGTCAAAGAGTGACCTGCCGCGTCTGCGGCGGCTTCGATAACAGAATGTGAAAGGAAGGACCCCATTATGTTGAAGGACGAATACAAGGTATACGAGGAGAAAATGAGGAAGAGCATCGACTCCGTGTCCGCCGATTTCGCCTCCGTGCGGGCCGGCCGGGCCAATGCCGCCGTGCTGGACCGGATCATGGTGGACTACTACGGCAGTCCCACCCCCATCCAGCAGATCGCGGCCATCTCCTCTCCCGATCCCCGGGCGCTGGTCATCCAGCCCTGGGACGCCACGGCCCTGAAATCCATTGAAAAGGCCATCCAGAACTCCGATCTGGGCATCAATCCCCAGAACGACGGCCGGAGCATCCGCCTGAGCTTCCCCCAGCTCACGGAGGAGCGCCGCAAGGAGCTGGTGAAGCAGATCCACAAGTACGCCGAGGCGGGCAAGGTCGCCATCCGCAACATCCGCCGGGACGCGGTGGAGAAGTTCAAGAAGATGGAAAAGGCCGCCGACATCACCGAGGACGATCTGAAAGAGGCGGAAAAGGACCTGCAAAAGCTGACGGACGACAGCTGCAAGAAGCTGGATGAGCTCCTGGCGAAAAAAGAGAAGGAATTGATGGCGGTCTGATGGCTGACAGAGTGAAAACCTCCGATATGGCGGGGCGGGCCGGGGGCCCTCCTCGTCATATTGCAATTATTATGGACGGCAACGGCCGCTGGGCCACCAGGAGGGGCCTGCCCCGCACCGCCGGCCACAAGGCGGGAGCCGAGACGTTCCGCCGCATCGCCACGTACTGCAAGAACATCGGCGTGCAGTATCTGACGGTATACGCCTTCTCCACGGAGAACTGGAAGCGCTCCGCCGACGAGGTGGGCACCATCATGCTGCTTTTAAAAAAGTATCTGCTGGAGGCGGTGGACACCATGGAGCGGGACCATATCCGGCTCCATTTCTTCGGGGATATGACGCCCATCAGCCCGGAGCTGCGGGCTCTGGCCCGTGAGACGGATGAGATCACGGAGCACCTCGCTGAAAACGATTTCCAGGCCAACGTGTGTTTGAACTACGGCGGGCGGGACGAGATATTGCGCGCCGCCCGGTCCTTCGCCGCCGACTGCGCGGAGAGGAAGAGACGGCCCGGGGAGCTGGACGAGACGCTGTTTTCCGCCTATTTGGATTCCCGGGGCGTGCCGGATCCGGAGTTGATCATCCGGCCCAGCGGAGAGCAAAGGCTCTCCAATTTCCTGCTGTGGCAGTGCGCCTATTCGGAGTTTTATTACACGGATACCCTGTGGCCGGACTTTGACGAGGCGGAGCTGGACCGCGCCATCGCGGCCTACCAGGCAAGAGACCGCCGTTTCGGCGGCGTAAAGAAGTAACACTTCACAGATATAGAGGGCTGATTTTTATGAAGTCAAGAATCCTGGTGGCGGTCGTGGGCGTTCCGGTCCTGGTCTATGTGGTGCTTTGGGCGCCGTCCATCGTGCTGATGGCGGCGCTGTGCGTGCTGGCGGGCGTTGCGGGCATGGAATTGCAGCAGTGCGTCAGCGGCGTGAAGCGGAGCGAGCTGGTGGGCATGAGCGCCGTGTTCCCGGTATTTACCGTGGCGTGGTATTACGAGCGGCCGGAGGCCATCGCGCTGCTGTTTGCGCTGGAGACGTTCCTGTTCTTCGGCTATGCCGTCTGCAAGGCGGGAGCGGTCAAATTCCACCAGGTCATGGCGGCGCTGTTTGGCGGCGTGTTCATCGCCTATTCCTTCTCCGCCTTTTTGCGGATGGAGGCGGCGGGGATCCACCGGGCCTATCTGCTCCTGCCCTTTATTTTAAGCTTCGCCTGCGACACCTTCGCCTATTTCGCGGGGGTGACCCTGGGCAGGCACAAGCTGGCGCCGAAGGTCAGCCCCCACAAGACGGTGGAGGGGTCCGTGGGCGGCCTGCTGGGCAATGTGCTCTGCGGCCTGCTGTTCGCCTATGTGATGGACCGCTGGTTCGGCGGCGGCGTCGGATACGGGCAGATGGCGCTTTTGGCCCTGGTGTGCGGCGTGGCGGCGCAGATCGGCGATCTGAGTTTTTCCCTCATCAAGCGGGAGTTCGGCATCAAGGACTACGGACGGCTCTTCCTGGCCCATGGCGGCGTGCTGGACCGGTTCGACAGCGTGCTGTTCGTGACGCCGGTCATTGAGATTATTTTAAGCTTTATGAGATAAGATGGTGTTATGACGAATACGATAGCAATACTGGGTTCCACCGGCTCCATCGGCCGCCAGACCCTGGACGTGGCGGCCCAGATGGGCCTGGAGGTGGCGGCGCTCACCGCCAGCGCCAGCGTGGAGCGGATGGAGGAGCAGGCGCGGCGGTTCAAGCCGCGTCTTGCCGTTTTGACCGACGAGGCGGCGGCAAAGGACCTGGCGGTCCGTCTGGCCGATACGGGTACCAGGGTCCTGAGCGGGGAAGCGGCCCTGGCGGAGGCCGCCGCGGTCCCCGAGGCGGACACGGTGGTTACCGCCGTTGTGGGCATGGTGGGCCTGCGGGCCACGCTCGCCGCCATCGGGGAGAAAAAGCGCATCGCCCTGGCCAACAAGGAAACGCTGGTCTGCGCGGGAGAGCTGGTGATGGACGCGGCGGAGCGGTCCGGCGCGGAGATCGTGCCGGTGGACTCCGAGCACTCCGCTATTTTCCAGTGCCTCCGCGGCTGCGCGGACCGGCGGGAGATCAGGCGGCTGATCCTCACCTGCTCCGGCGGGCCGTTTTACGGCATGAGCCGCGAGGAAGTGGGCAAGATGACAAAAGCGGACGCCCTGAAGCATCCCAACTGGACCATGGGCCCCAAGATCACCGTGGACTGCGCCACGCTGATGAACAAGGGCCTGGAGGTCATCGAGGCCATGCGCCTATACCGCTTGCCCCTGGAGCAGGTCGCCGTGGCCATCCACAGGCAGTCCATCGTCCACTCCCTGGTGGAGTACCGGGACGGTGCCGTGCTGGCCCAGCTGGGCACGCCGGATATGCGCCTGCCCATCCGGTACGCTATGACGTATCCGGAGCGGGGCGCAAGCCCGGCGGAGCCGCTGGACCTGTTTTCCTGTCCGCCGCTGACCTTTGCCCAGCCGGACCGGGAGGCGTTCCCGTGCCTGGGTCTGGCGGAGGAGGCGGCCCGGGAGGGCGGCACCGCCTGCTC
>JAEXWS010000215.1 GCA_023406225.1 Bacillota bacterium
AGGAAGATGACCAGCATCTGCCCGGCCTCTCTCCAAATCTTTTTCAGGTTGCACTGCAGCAGCAGCATGGGAATGCCGATGGGCACCGCCACGCCCCAGATGATGTCGTCGTACAAGGAGCTGTTCACCGGAAGAATGCCCACGTTGGACAGGACCAATGCGAAGATCAGCGCGATGATCGCTCCGGAGAGCTTAGACGCCCAGGCGTATTTCTGCTCCAGCCAGATGGCCAGCGCCACAGAGACGCACAGGATCGCCAGAAGCGACCACATGTCGTCCGCCGCAACCAGGGATGGCCTGCCTAGGGTTTCCATAAAGAAATTGCTCAGCATCTTGTGTTTCCTCCCGTTCCTTCATAATTGACATCGGGCCTGCGCCGCCCGGTGCTCTTGTTCACAGTATAGTCATATTTGCGCCCCAGCGCAAGCATTCCAACGCATTTTCGTCACTATACTGATAATTCGGGCAATATTTTGACGAATCATAACAATCCGTACATGCCGATATGCAATTTTGTCATATTTCTCTCCGTTTTTTATGCATTTCCACAACAGGTATCTGTTTGTCCGCCTTTCGGAGACACCCTCTTTCCCTCCCGCCGGATTTTTTCTCCGCGGCAGGATTTTTCGCAGGTTTTCCCTTGACATTTTCACCGATTTCCTGTAAACTATCTCTTGTTGTAAAGGAATAGAACTTTACAGAAACGGAGGCGGGCATGAAAAATCAGACCTACCGCATGACCATGCTCTACGATTTTTACGGGGAGCTTCTGACGGACCGGCAGAAGGAATTCTTCGACCTCTATTACAATGAGGACCTGTCCCTGGCGGAGATCGCGGAAAACGCGGGTATCTCCCGGCAGGGCGTCCGGGATGTGATCGTCCGGGCGGAGGCCGCCATGCAGGAGGTGGAGGACAAGACCGGCCTGATCCGCCGGTTTGAGGCCGTCCGCGGCCATCTGGACGCCATCGCCGCCTCCGCGGCCGAGATCAAGACCATCAATTACCGCCGGTATGAGGATGCGCGCATCACGGAGCTGACGGACCTCATCGCCGGCGAGGCCGCCGCATTGAAGGAATAAACTATGGCATTTGAAGGGCTTACCGAAAAACTGAATGCAACGTTCAAAAAGCTCCGGGGTAAGGGCCGCCTGACGGAAAACGACGTCCGGGAGGCCATGCGGGAGGTCCGGCTGGCCCTGCTGGAGGCCGACGTGGGATACAAGGTCGTCAAGGACTTTGTGGCGGCGGTCACGGAGCGGGCCGTGGGCGCGGACGTGCTGGACAGCCTGACCCCCGCCCAGCAGGTGGTCAAGATCGTGAATGAGGAGCTCACCCGGCTGATGGGCGGCGAAAACGCCCGGATCGCCATGGTGAACAACGGGCCCACCGTGGTCATGATGGTGGGCCTCCAGGGCGCGGGCAAGACCACCACCACCGCAAAGCTGGGCGGATTGATGCGCCGGCAGTACACCAAGCGCCCCCTGCTGGCCGCCTGCGACGTATACCGTCCCGCCGCCATCGAGCAGCTCAAGGTGGTGGGCGGCCAACTGGACCTTCCCGTGTTCGAACAGGGCCAGGGCGACCCGGTGGAGATCGCGCAAAACGCCGTCCGCCACGCCAGGGAGCACGGCAGCGACATGGTGTTTCTGGACACCGCCGGACGGCTCCACGTGGACGAGGCGCTGATGGACGAGCTGAAGCGGATGAAGGCCGCGGTCCACCCCAACGAGATCTTGCTGGTGGTGGACGCCATGACCGGCCAGGACGCGGTGAACGCGGCCTCCGCCTTCGACGAGGCGCTGGGCATCGACGGCGTGGTGCTCACCAAGCTGGACGGCGACGCCCGGGGCGGCGCGGCCCTCTCCATCCGGGCGGCCACCGGCAAGCCCATCAAGTTCGCGGGCACCGGCGAAAAGCTGGATATGATCGAGCCCTTCCACCCCGAGCGCATGGCCTCCCGCATCCTCGGCATGGGCGACATGCTCTCCTTTATCGAAAAGGCCCAGGCGGCCTACGACGAAAAGCAGACCGCCAAGCTGGAGGAAAAGCTCCGCAAAAACCGCTTCTCCCTCCAGGATTATTACGACCAGCTCCAGCAGCTCCGGGGCATGGGCGATCTCAGCCAGCTCGCCGGGATGATGCCCGGCGGCATGGGCAGGCAGCTCCAGGGCGCGTCCATCGACGAAAAGCAGATGGCCCATACCGAGGCCATCATCCTCTCCATGACCCCCCTGGAACGGGAAAATCCCCAAATCCTGAACGCCAGCCGCAAGCGCCGCATCGCGGCGGGCTGCGGGCTGCAGGTGGTGGATGTGAACCGGCTGCTCAAGCAGTTTGAGATGATGCAGCAGCTCACCAAGCAGCTCTCCAAGGGCCGGATGCCCATGGGCGGCATGGGCGGGCGGATGCACGGCATGGGCCGGAAAAAACGGTTCAAATAGGATATAGATGCTCTCGCATTTATAGATAAACACATCAGATTTTCAAAACATTTTGGAGGTAACAGAATCATGGTCAAAATCAGACTGCGCCGCATGGGCGCCAAGAAGGCCCCCTTCTACCGCGTTGTGGTGGCCGACTCCCGCTTCCCCCGCGACGGCCGCTTTATCGAGGAGCTGGGCACTTACAACCCCTGCGTGTCCCCCGCCGAGATCAAGATCGACGCGGAGCGCGCCCAGGCCTGGATCAAGTCCGGCGCCCAGCCCACCGATACGGTCAGAGCTCTGCTGAAAAAAGTAGAAGTCCTCTGATCCGGAGGACGGAGCATGAAGGACTTGCTGCTCTACATCGCCAGGAACCTCGTGGATGATCCTGACGCCGTCTCTGTTACGGAGGTCCAGGGCGATCAGGAACTGACGTTGGAGCTGCGCGTCGCCCCCGACGACATGGGCAAGGTCATCGGCCGTCAGGGTCGTATCGCAAAGGAGATCCGGACCGTGATCCGCTCCTATGCCCAGCGTACCGGCGTGAAGGTTTCCGTCGATATCGTAGACTGAACGATCCGGGGGGAGCAGTCTCCCCCCGGACGCAGAAAAGGCCCGGGCCATTCGGCCCGGGCCTGAGGCTGTCGAAAAAGTGCCGAAGGCACTTTTTCGAATAGGCTGCGGCCCGTCGCGCGCACTCACTGTCTGTGTGAGCGGACAGTTCGCACACTTACGGACCGAGATGTATTTTCCCCGACGCACATGTCGTCGGAGAACATGGATTTCATTTTCTTCGCGCCTCCGGGCGCGAACTCTGCGAGGCTTTTTAGACAGGCTGAGACCCGGGCCATTCGGCCCGGGCCTTTTTCCGTTCCCCGCCGCCAGTGACGCCGCTCCGGGCGGAGTTTTCGTGAGGCGCATGCCCTGCCGGGCATGATGGAAGGCGCTTTTTCTCCGCGGGCGGGGATACGGGGACGGCGGTTTTCGGACCGCCGGTCCCTCCTCCCCGCCTCCACCGGCCGTCAGCGGTCCAGGAGACGGATGACCTCGGAAAGGCCCAGCATCACCGTGCCGAAAATGGCCGCCGAGACCCACATGCTCCCCGCCTGGAAGATCCCTGCCAGGAAGCCGCCGTAACTGGCCACGACATAAAGGCAGAGCAACAGCCCGATCACTCCGCCGCCGATGTAGATGCACATTGCGATCACGCGCAGCGCCCTGCTCACCGGGTTGCGCGCGGGCGACCCGCCCGCGTACCGGCAGATATCCGCCCACTCCTCGTCCGTGACCTCCACCGGCGCTTTCCGATAGAATTTCCCATCCTCCGACTCGGGGTACTCCTCGGAATACCCCTTCTCCTCCGGGTCGAACACCTTTTCCCACAGGCCCAGCTCCACCAGCTTCCGCCCCCGGGCTTCCCGGGTCTTTTTCCTCTGCTCTTCCAGATACGCCGCCACTTTTTCGTTCATTTCCATTCCTCCATGCCGTTTTTTTCAGCATACCATGTCCCATTCCATCGCGCAAGCCCCTTGCCCAACGGGAAAAAACAGGCTATACTAAACGCATCAACCAACGAAAAGGAGCCTCACTCCATGAAATTAGAGACCATCCGCGTGGGCCGCATCGTCAACGCCCACGGCATCAAGGGCGAGGTCCGGGTCCAGCCCGCCGGGACGGACCCCTCCCTCCTCACCCGGTTCAAGACCTTTTTGCTGGACGGGCGGCCCGTGGTCCCCACCGCCAACCACGTCCACAAGAGCCTGGTGCTGCTGAAGCTCCCCGGCGTGGACGACATGAACGCCGCCCTGGCCCTCAAGGGAAAGGACCTCTATGTCCGCCGGGCCGACGCCCATTTGAAGGACGGCGAATTTTTCGACGAGGAGCTTTTGGGCATGGACGTGGTGGACGCCGCCACGGGAGAGCGCCTGGGGGAACTGACGGCGGTGGAGAACTACCCCGCCCATCAGGTCTATACCGTCCGGGGCGGGAGGGAATACCTGATCCCCGCCGTGCCGGGGGCGTTCATCCAGTCCGTGGACCTGGAGCAAAACCGCATGGAAGTCCACGTTTGGGAGGGGATGGCCGCCGATGCAGATTGATATCATGACGTTGTTCCCGGAGTCCGTGGACGCGATGCTGAACGTCAGCATTCTGGGCCGCGCCCAGCAGCGGGGGCACATCGCCATCCGCACCCACCAGATCCGCCAGTACACCACCAACAAGCAGATGCAGGTGGACGACTATCCCTACGGCGGCGGTCGGGGCGCGGTCATGCAGGCGGACCCCCTGTACCGCTGCTGGTCCCACATCACGGAGACTTACGGCCCCGGCCGCACCATTTTCATGTCCCCCTGCGGCCGCACCTTCACCCAGGAGGTAGCCAAAGAGCTGAAGGAGCGGTATGACCACCTCATCCTGGTCTGCGGCCACTATGAGGGCGTGGACCAGCGCTTTATCGACGCCTGCGTGGACGAGGAGCTGTCCATGGGCGATTTCGTCCTCACCGGCGGAGAGATCCCCGCCATGGCGGTGGCGGACGCGGTATGCCGCATGGTGCCCGGCGTGCTGCCGGACGCGGAGTGCTTTGAGGAGGAGAGCCACTGGAACGGCCTTTTGGAATACCCCCAATACTCCCGCCCGGCGGAGTGGCACGGCATGGCCGTGCCGGAGGTCCTGCTCTCCGGGGACCACGGGAAGGTGGCGGCCTGGCGGAAAAAGGAGAGCTACAAGCGCACCATGACCCGCCGCCCGGACCTGTTCGCCAAGTTTGACGAGAGCCTGCTCACCACCAAGGCGGAGAAAAAGATCCTGGCGGAGGCCAAGGAGGAGCTTTGAAAGGAGGCCGCCCGTGGCTGGAAGACCCGGTTTTGAAAAACGGCAGAATATTTTCCTCGCGGTCGTTTTTTCCGCGTTCCTTGCGGTGGTGCTGTATACGGCGTCCGTCCCGATCGGCGTGGGGGACCACGCCTGCGGCGGCGCGCTCTACGACTATGAAAGCGGCGAGGCCCTTTTCCCCGCGGAAGTGACCCTCTCCGGCAAACGCAGCTACAGCGCCAATCCCTCCCTGCGCAGTCTGGAGGGGCGCCTGAGCGTCACGGTGGACGGCCGGGTCTGGTATGACGGCCAGTTTTCCGCGCGGCACCGGGAGGACAGGGACGGGTGGACGCATTTTACTTACCTGAATCTGGTGAGCACGGGCGGCGTCCTGAGCTCCTATTGGGAGGACGGCCTTTTGTGCCGCCGGGACTATGGGGACCTGGCATTCCCCCTATTGGGCGGGGACGGCAGATGGTATCTTCTGGCGGCGGCGGAAAAAGGCGGCGCGGACCGGGTGTTCTCCGAAGCCAAAGACGCTCTGGGGCAAGCGGGACCATGGTAAAAAGAAGGCCGTCCGGATGGACGGCCTTCTTTTTACCGGTAGTAAACGCCTAAAAACGCCTTGTGGGGCTCCGTGAACGGCCCCAGTTCGATCTCCATGCCGATCTCAAAGGCCCGGTCCCAGGGGAAGCTGTAAGCCCCCAGGGTCACGGTCCCCCAGCCCAGCTCCCGGTACGGCTCCAGAGACGCGATGAAATTGCTGCGCTCCAAATTCTTCAGCGCCTTTTTCGTGCGCTCCGCCATGCCGGATTCCAGCCGGGCCTGGACCGCCTCCCGGTCGATGTCCGGCTGCCAGAAGTTGTCCGGGTTCCCGGCCAGATCGCTTCGCACATAGGCCAGCAGGTCGTCCCGCACCGCGTTTTTATAGCAGAAGTCCTTCAGCACGCTGTCCGCCAGGGTCCGGGCGAAAGCCGCCTCCGTCCCGGCGTCGGGGGTCCCCTGCTTCAAAAAGGCGTACCGGGCCACGCCGTGGCTCAGCGCTGTGCCGGTGACGATGGCCATGTCAAGAAAGCCCGCGTAGCTGAGGAGCCAGCCCAGCTCCGTCTGCTCCGTCAGCGCGTCGTGGAAGGCTGCGCCGTACCTGCCGTTCCCCGCGTCGATGAGGATCGTGGGCAAAGCCGTCTCCCGGTTCCATTTCAGCCGCTCGATCAGGGCGGTATAGTAGGCCGCCTTTTCCGCCTCGTCTGCGGGCTGGGTCAAAACCAGGACCTGCAGGTCGATCACATCGCCCGGGGCGTCCTGCCGCAGGCCAAAAAAGTCAAGATGCTCCTCCACGATGGTCTTGAGGGGCTGATAGTCATAGGCGCAGGCGGCCTCCCGTTCCATATCGCCGTAATACAGCACCTGGGCCGTGGCCCCGGTCCAGCCGCTCTCCTCCAGATAGAGCTTCGCCGCCGCCTTGAAGGCCAGATCGTCCACGCCGGAGAGCAGCGCGTCCCCCTCCCGCAGCCAGCGGCGCAGATAGGCGATCTCGTTTTTCTGGATGCTGTCCTCCTCGGAGGAGTCGTCCACGCCCACCAGCACCCGGAAATGCTCGTACCCGCCGCCCCGCACCGTCTCCAGCATCCGCTGGGACAGCGCCAGTTTTCGGCTCCGGGCCGCCAGATACTCCGCGACCTCCCACTCCTCCAGGCCGAAATCCCCCGGGGACAGGGGCGCTCCGTTCCCGTTCAGGCGGTAGTCCGCCCGAATGTTTTCCACGGTCAGCTCTTCGCCGTCCAGCTCCGGACGGCTCTCGATGCCGTAAGACCGCAGGGCGTTGTACCCCTCCAGGTCCCAGTGGTCGTACCCCACCGTGGGAGCCAGGCGCATCACACTGTCCAGCAGCCACACCCGGTTGTTCCCATCCGCCGCCAGCGTGGACAGCAGACGGTCCAGCAGTTCCATTTCCGTCAGAACCGTCCCGTCGGAGAGCGTCACCGGCTCCATCTCAAACATGGACCGGGAATTTACCAGCCCGCCGGAGAGGAGCTGATCCAGCGAGAGGATGTAGCGGTCGCACCCCGCCGCCTCCTGCTCCAGCACCCATTCGTACAGGGCCCCCCGGTCCCCGTACTGGGTCCCGTTGGCGTTGCGGGGCTGGCCGCTGAGCCGGGTGCGGTACAGGTCCGCCTCCGGCATCTCCAGGGTATAGCCCAGGGACTCCGCCAGATACGCCACCCGCTCCACATTGTCGGGCCGGTCGTCCAGCGGCACATAGGCGACGGCGTTCCGCGCCTGCGGCCCCGGCGCCAGCTCCGCCGCCGGCGCCTCGCACCCCGTCAACAGCACGGCGCAGAGCGCCGCGGCCAAGATCCGCATATTTTTCATCGGTCCTCCTTTTAAAAAAGGCGGAGCCACCGGCTCCGCCCCTTATCCTCCATCCCCCGTCTCCCGTCCCGCGCCCACAGGCGCAAAGGGAAGGGGCCAGGGGAAACCCGCGGTTTCCCCTAAGTAACCGCCCATCCCGCGCCCGCAGGCGCAAAAGGAAGGGGGCTAGGGGAAACCTGCGGTTTCCCCAGTTCTTTCGCCAACGGCGAAAGAAGAAAATCCAATCATTTTCGGCAGGACATGCGCCTGCCGAAAATTCCTTGACCTGTTTGCCCCTGGGGCAAACGCACCAGTCCGCAGACTGGTGGGGGGGATCTAAAGGGGGGACGCAGTCCCCTCTTTAAGCCTTAAAGCCCCAGTCCTCCCAGGTCCAATCCCCCGGTGATGCCGTCCATGCCCTTGTCCATGGCCTCTCCCGCCTGGCGAAGCGCCTCGTTCACGGCGGAAACCACCAGGTCCTGGAGCATCTCCACGTCCGAGGGGTCCACCGCCTCGGGCTGGATGGACACGGACAGCACTTCCTTCTTGCCGTTGACCTTGGCGCTCACCGCGCCGCCGCCCACGCTGGCAGTGAATTCCTGGGCCTCCACGGCCTCCTGGGCAGCCGCCATCTGCTCCTGCATCCGGGCGATCTTCTGCTGGACCTCCATCTGGCGCTGGGCGCCGGAAACCTTGCCGTTTGTAAATCCGCGGCGTGCGCTGTATCCCATGGTCGTATCTCCTTTATTTGATCTCGATATTGTCGAACCGGCTGCCGAATTTCAGCAGGTTCTGCAAATTTTGCTGCGGCGAGGCCTGGGGCGGCTCTCCCACCCGGAACACCAGCCGCACCGGCATCCCGGCGGCCCGTTCCGCCTCCTCGCACAGCGCGCCCTTCACCCGGTCGTTCTCCAAACGGCCCAGGGTGATGTCGTCCGGGGCGTAGACCGTCAGTTGACCGTCCTCCAGCGCGCCGGCGCACATGTCCAAAAACGCCCGGTACATGGGCGGCAGGCGGCCCTTGCAGCCCTCCGCCAAGGCCCGCCACCAGCTTCCGTCCACCGCGGGCGCGGCCGGGGCGGGCGCTTTTCGCGCGGGGGCCGCCAAAGCGGCCTCCTCCGGCAAATCGAACACCCGTCCGCCCGGTTCCTCCGGCAGGGGAGGCTCCTCGGGCAGAGGCGGCTCTTCTTTTGCAGGCGCGGTCTTCCCGGCGGGCGGCTCCGTCCGGGCCGCCTCCGGCGCGGGTGGCTCGGCGGGCTTTACCGCGGCCGCCGCGCTCTGGGCCGCGGCGGCGCGGATCGTCCCGCTCCGCCGGTTTTCCTCCTCCAGCCGCTGGACCCGGGCCTCCAGGGCCGTCAGGTCGCCGGAGAGGGATTCGTCGCACAGCCGCAGCAGACAGAGTTCCGCGTCCGTGCGGCGGTTGGAGCTAAAATAGAGGTCCGCGGTGGCCTTTTGCAGGGTGGAAGCCAGATAGAGGAGCCGGGCTCCGCCCGCGTCCTTCCCCAGCCGGTCCAGCGTGGCGGAGTCGTATCCGCCGGAGAGCAGCGCCGCGCCCCCCTCCGGGGCGGTCCGCCGCAGCAGCAGGTCCCGGACCAGGGTGGAAAGCTCCGAGAGCACTGCTCCCACGTCCTTGCCGCCGGCATAGAGCTGGTTCAGCAGCAGCAGCGCCGCCTTGGCGTCCCGCCGCAGCACGCATTCGACCAGTTGCGCGGTCTGGAGGTTCCCGGCCAGACCCAGCACCTCCAGCACGGCGGCGCTGTCGATGGTCCCGCCCGCCGCGGCGCACTGGTCCAGCAGGCTCAATCCGTCCCGCAAAGCGCCGTCCGCCAGCCGGGAGAGCAGCTCCGCCCCCTCGGGGGCCAGGGCGATGCCCTCCTGCTCCGCCACATAGGCCAGCCGGGCTGCGATGTCCCGGGGCGTGATGCGCCGGAAGGAGAACCGCTGGCACCGGGAGAGGATGGTGGCGGGCACCTTGTGCAGCTCCGTGGTGGCCAGAATGAACATCAAATGCTCCGGCGGCTCCTCCAAAATCTTCAGCAGCGCGTTGAACGCCGGGGTGGAGAGCATGTGCACCTCGTCCACGATGTAGACCCGCTTTTTGACGTTGGCCGGAGAGTAGATCGCCTCGTCCCGGAGAGCGCGGACCTGATCCACGCCGTTGTTGGACGCGGCGTCCAGCTCCAAAACGTCCAGAAAGCTGCCGTTTTCGATGCCGAGGCAGCTCGGGCACCGGTTGCAGGGGTCGCCGTTCACCGGATGCTCGCAGTTGACGGCCTTGGCCAGGATCTTGGCGCAGGTCGTCTTGCCGGTGCCCCGGGTCCCGGTGAAGAGATAGGCGTGGGAGGTGCGGCCCTCCGCGACCTGCTTTTGCAGCGTCTCGGTGATGTGGGACTGGCCGGTGACGTCGGAAAACGTCTTGGGCCGCCATTTGCGGTACAGGGCCTGATACATGGAACGCCTCCTGAACAGAATAAAAGTCCTCCGTATGCAGCTGCGGAACCGGCGTCCTCGCGTCACATGGAACATCCCGCTTAATGCTGCTCGGTTCCCCGCCTGACATGATTCGCAGGCTTCCATTGCGCGAGACCGGCTCCGCAGCTGCATGCGGAGGACTTCTGATAGCTTATCCATTTTACTATAGGACTTAAAAAATGGCAACCAAAAATTTTGCGGTTTTTGAAAAAAAGACTCTTTACAAGCAAAAAAAATATGGTATAATATCACTTGTTGCCGGCCAAAACTGGACGGCGGCACAGGTTTGGGGGCGTAGCTCAGCTGGGAGAGCGTACGGTTCGCATCCGTAAGGTCGTGAGTTCGATCCTCATCGTCTCCACCAGAAAAGGCCGTGAAATCGTTGATTTCACGGCCTTTTCATAATTTTTTGGCCGATTTGTAAAGCTAAAATTTTCTTTATTGTATTTGCAAGATCTGACTGAATGACATACAATGAAATCAAACCGCAGACCAAGGCGCCACATTGTGGAAGCACGAAGCAGTTAGTCCCGCATCATTGACCATGACGTATGCCGCATCGGCGGCGGAAAGCGGGACACGCGGAAAATGCGCCTGCTTCCGCGCTCCCCGGCCCGGAACGAGCGCGCCGCCGCCACCGGCAAGGCCCTGATGCGGGACGTGAAGGCGGTGGACAGCATGCCGCTGACGGCGCTGAAAAACCAGCTTTCCCCCCGGAATAACCCGGCGGCACTACCCGATCTCATATTTTGTGGAGGAGGCGTATGATGGAATCACCCGTGTTTTTAGCCCATATTGCGGAGGATGGCCGAGAGCAGACGGTCCTGGAGCATCTGACCGGCACGGCGGAGCTGGCGGCGGCGTTCGCCCGTCCCTTCGGCGGCGAGGGACAGGCGTCTCTGGCCGGGCTGGCCCATGATATCGGTAAATACTCCGCCTCCTTTCAAAGGCGCCTCCACGGCGGTCCCAGGATCGACCACGCCACCGCCGGAGCCTTTGAGTGCTGGAAGCGGGGACAGCCCTTCGCCGCCCTGGCTGTGGCCGGGCATCACGGCGGTCTGCCCGACGGCGGAGGGCAGGGGGACGGCCCGGAACTGTCCACCTTCTTCGGCCGCATGAGCCGGGCGGCACAGGGAAAGCTGGCTCCATACGGCTCCTGGCGGGCGGAGCTTGCCCTGCCCACGCCCCCGTCTCCCCAAATGAGAGACGGCGCCGAGATGATGTTCTTTACCCGGATGCTGTACTCCTGCCTGGTGGACGCGGATTTTCTGGACACCAAGACGTTTATGGACGGAGCAGCCCGGCGGCCCGGCGGCGTGTCCATGGACGCGCTGTGGGCCCGGCTCCGGCAGTCCATCTCGGGCTGGTTTCCGCCCAAGGGGGAGCTGAATCAGCAGCGGTGCGCCATCCTGACGCGCTGTATGGCGGAGGGGGAGCGCCGGGAACCAGGGCTGTTCACCCTCACCGTGCCCACCGGGGGCGGCAAGACGGTGGCCTCCCTGGCCTTCGCCCTGGCCCATGCCAGAGCCCACGGCCTGCGGCGGGTCATCTATGTGATCCCCTACACCTCCATCATCGAGCAGACCGCCAAGACCTTTCGGGACATCCTGGGGAAAGAGGCCGTGCTGGAGCACCACTCCAACGTGCTCTACGACACAGAGGAAGCGGCCGAGGCCGGGCCGGAGAATCTCCCCCTGGCTCAGGCCACGGAGAACTGGGATATGCCGGTGGTGGTGACCACGGCGGTACAGTTCTTTGAATCCCTGTACGCCAGCCGCTCCTCCCAGTGCCGGAAGCTGCACAGCATCGCGGGCAGCGTAGTGGTGTTCGACGAGGCCCAGATGCTGCCCCTCCCCTATCTCCGCCC
>JAEXWS010000237.1 GCA_023406225.1 Bacillota bacterium
GGGTACGCCATCACGGCGGAGCAGCTCCGGCTGCGCTGTCCGGGCACATGAGAGGAGGCGGACTGTGAGAACGGGAACTTTTTTCCGCCGGACGGCGGCGGCCGCCCTGGCGGCGGCGGTGCTGCTGGGCACAGGCGTTTGGGCGGCGGAGCCTGACCAAGCGGCCGGGCGGCGTGAGGATTTGACGTACCTGTATGAGACGCTGTCCCAGAGGCATCCGGACCTGTTCGCCAACACGCCGGAGGCGGATTTCCTGGCCCGAAAGGCGGAGATCGAGGCCCGGCTGGACACGGAGAGCGACGCGGACTTCGCCATGGATCTGCAGTCCCTCACGGCGCTCGCGGGCGACTCCCACACCACCACGGGCCTGGGCCGCGCCCTGGGGGCGGTCCGCTATTATCCCGTGGACATCTCCTGGATGGACGGCAGGTGGTATCTCAGCGCGGCGGAGGCGCGGCACGGCGCTCTGCTGGGGTCCGAGGTCACCGCCATCAACGGCCGCGGCATGGACGAGGTGCTGGCGGCGTTCGGCACGCTGTTCAGCGCCGACAATCCGGTGCGGCTCCGGCGGCAGGTGGATCAGTCCATCAACGTGGCGGAGCTGTACGGCTATCTGGGCCTGATCCCGGCGGGCGAGGCGATGACGCTGACCCTGGCCGGCGGGGCCGCGCTGACGCTGGAGGCGGTGGATCAGACGGCCCTGGCCGCCCTGGATATCGAGACGCTGACGGCGCGGCGGAGCGGACACGCGCCCACGGACACGGACCGGAGCCGCCTCTATTTCGCCAAGGCCCTGGACCGGGACACTTATTACATCCAATACAACGCCTGCCAGGAGGACCCGGACCTGCCCATGGAGGCCTTCGCGGCCCAGGTGGGCAGGGACGCAGCCCCGTACCGGCGGATCATCCTGGACCTGCGGGGCAACGGCGGCGGGTCCGACGGCGTGATCTGGCCGCTGTTTGAGGTCCTGCGGGACGCTGTTTCCAGCGGCGTGGAGGTGGTGGGCCTCATTGGAGAGGCCACCTTCTCCTCCGCCATCATCAACGCCGTGGAGCTGCAGGAGATGGGGGCCGTGCTGGCGGGCGAGCCCGCCGGCGGCAGCGTGGACCACTTCGGGTCCGTGAACGTCTTCGTCCTGCCCAATTCCGGCATCCAGGTCCAGTACTCCACCAAGTACATCGACCTGGGCACCCTGCTGGACGCGGAGGCGGGGCGGGGCGTGGTCCCCCTGGAGCCGGATGTGGCGGTCCCCCAGACCCTGGCGGACTTCCTGGCCGGGAGGGATTCCTGCGTGGAGTGGCTGCTGGCCCACAAGGAGCCGCTGGCCCAGGCGGAGCGGCCGGACGCGCCGCTGACCCGTGGGCGGTTTATCGGACAGCTCTACCAGGCGGCGGGGCCTGCTTTTGACGCCGCCATGGAGGAGAACGAACCTCCCTTCACCGATCTTCTGGGCATCGAGTGGTTCCTCCGCCCGCTGAGCTGGGCCCACCGGCTGGGCATTGCCAGGGGGACGGGAGACGGCCGCTTCGGCGCGGCCCGGACCGTGACCTGGCAGGAGGTGGCGGTGTTCCTGGTACGGAGCGCGGACGCTTTGGGCCTGGAGCCGCGGCGGGTGCGGACCGCTCCCCCGCCGGAGAGCCTGACGGCGGGGGCCTGGGACCGGGAGGCGCTGGAAACGGCATGGGCGTGGGGGCTGCTGCCGGAGGCGGCGGACTTTGCCCAGCCCCCCACCCGGGCGCAGGGCGCTGCGATGGCTGGGGCGCTTTTAAACGGATAGGAAAAGGGCCGGCCCGGAACGGGCCGGCCCTTTTCTATCCGGCTCAGGCGGAGGGGCCGCCGCCGAAAGGCCCCGTCCCGCGCGGGAGGCGGGCTTCCTTTGGGAACGGGAGGCCGCGCGTCAGCGGCGCCCACCCATCGGCGGGGATCAAAGGGCAAGAGGAGGACCGCAAAGCGGTCCTCCTCTTGTCCTTCCGGCATCCGGGGGGAGCGCCTCCCGGATGCGGTTTTTATTCGTACATCGCCTTGAGCTTGAGCAGGTGCTCGTAACGCTCCTTGGCGGCGGCCTCGGACTTGGCGAACAGAACGGTCGCGCGGTCCGGGAACTCGCGGGTCAGGCGGGAATAGCGGGCCTCGTTCATCAGGAAGTCCTGGTAGCCGCCGGACGGCTCCTTGGAATCCAGGGTGAACTTCGCGCCCTCGGCGGCGGGGTTGAACCGGAACAGGTTCCAGTAGCCGCAGTCCACCGCGCGCTTCATCTCCTTCTGGGCGTTCATCATGCCGCCCTTGATGCTGTGCATCTCGCAGGGAGAATAGCCCACGATCAGGGAGGGGCCGGGATAGGCCTCGGCCTCCTGGATGGCCTTCAGGGTCTGGGCGGGGTTGGCGCCCATGGCCACCTGGGCCACGTAGATATAGCCGTAGCTCATGGCGATCTCGGCCAGGGACTTCTGCTTGATCTCCTTGCCGGCCGCGGCGAACTGCGCCACCTGGCCGATGTTGGAGGCCTTGGACGCCTGTCCGCCGGTGTTGGAGTAAACCTCGGTGTCGAACACGAAGATGTTCACATCGTTGCCGGAGGCCAGGACATGGTCCACGCCGCCGAAGCCGATGTCGTACGCCCAGCCGTCGCCGCCGAAGATCCACATGGACTTCTTGGAGAGGAACTCCTTGTCCTTGAGGATCTCGGCCGCCAGAGCGCAGGCGTCACAGTCGCAGTAGACCGCGCCGGAGGCCTTCAGGGCTTCCATGTGGGCCTTCATTTCCCCGTGCTTCTCGCCGAATACTTCCTTGCTGGCGGGGCTGGCGATGAACGCCTCGCACGCCTCCACGGTCATCAGGCCCTCTTCCAGCGCCGCCACGTAAGCCTTGGTGGCCTCGGCATTGGCCGCGCCGTCGCTCATGGTGTCCAGCCACTTCTGGGCCGCGTCCTTCAAACCGGACCAGGCGTGGGGCACCGCGATGAGCCGCCGGGTCAGGTCCGCCAAACGCTCGCGGGTGGCCTGCTGGCCCAGGAACATGCCCAGGCCGTGCTCGGCGTTGTCCTCAAACAGGGAGTTGGACCAGGCGGGGCCGTGGCCGTCCTTGTTGGTGCAGTAGGGAGAGGTGGCCGCCGGGCCGCCCCAGATGGAGGAACAGCCGGTGGCGTTGGAGATGTACATCCGCTCGCCGTAGAGCTGGGTCACGAGGCGGGCATAGCTGGTCTCGGCGCAGCCGGCGCAGGAGCCGGAGAACTCCAGGTAGGGCTTCTTGAACTGGCTGCCCTTAACGGTGTTGTCCTGCATGTCGGCCTTCTCGGAGACCTTGGAGACGCAGTAGCCGAAGACCTCCTGCTGCTCGGCCTCCTGCTCCTGGGGCACCATGGCCAGCGCGTCCACGGGGCACTGGCCCACGCACACGCCGCAGCCCATGCAGTCCAAGGGAGAGATGGCCATGGTGTACTTGTACACGCCCTTGCCCTTGCCGGCCTTCACGTCCACGATCTTCGCCGCGGCGGGGGCGTTCTTGGCCTCCTCCTCCGTCAGCGCGAAGGGACGGATGGTGGCGTGGGGGCAGACATAGGCGCAGTTGTTGCACTGGATGCACTTGCCGGAGTCCCAGGTGGGGACGGAAACGGCCACGCCGCGCTTTTCATAGGCGGACGCGCCCTGCTCGAACTGGCCGTCCACATGGGGCACGAAGGCGGAGACGGGCAGGCTGTCGCCGTCCATCTTGCCCATGGGGAAGAGGATGTTCTTCACCTGCTCCACCAGAGCGGGCTTGCCCTCCAGCACGGTGGCGTCGGGCACGTCCTGGGCGTCGGCCCAGTCGGCGGGCACGTCGAACTTCTTGTAGGCGGTGGCGCCGGCGTCGATGGCCTTGTGGTTCATATCCACCACGTCCTGGCCCTTCTTCAGGTAGGAGTGGGTGGCGGCGTCCTTCATGTAGCCCACGGCCTCGGCGCCGGGCATGACCTTCGCCAGGGAGAAGAAGGCGGACTGAAGGATGGTGTTGGTGCGCTTGCCCATGCCGATCTTGGCGGCCAGGTCGATGGCGTCGATGGTGTAGACCTGGATGTTGTTCTGGGCGATGTAGCGCTTGGAGGCGGCGTCCAGCTTCTCGCTCAGCTCCGCGTCGCTCCACTGGCAGTTGATGAGGAAGGTGCCGCCGGGCTTCACGTCACGGACGATGGGGAAGCCCTTGGTGATGTAGGCGGGCACGTGGCAGGCCACGAAGTCGGCCTTGTTGATGTAGTAAGAGGACTTGATGGGCTTATCGCCAAAGCGCAGGTGGCTGATGGTGACGCCGCCGGTCTTCTTGGAGTCGTACTGGAAGTACGCCTGGATGTACTTGTCGGTGTGGTCGCCGATGATCTTGATGGAGTTCTTGTTGGCGCCCACGGTGCCGTCGCCGCCCAGGCCCCAGAACTTGCAGGCGATGGTGCCGGCGGGGGCCACGTTGGGAGCGGGCTTCTCCTCCAGGCTCAGGTGGGTCACGTCGTCCACGATGCCGATGGTGAACTGGCGCTTCATGACGGGCTTGCCCAGCTCCTCAAACACGGCGAACACGCTGCGGGGCGGCGTATCCTTGGAGCCCAGGCCGTAGCGGCCGCCGATCACGCTGACGTCGGTGCGGCCGGCGTTGGCCAGGGCCGTGACCACGTCCATGTACAAAGGCTCGCCCTGGGAGCCGGGCTCCTTGGTGCGGTCCAGCACGGCGATCTTCTTCGCCGTGGCGGGGATGGCCTCCAGCAGCCTGTCCGCCGCGAAGGGGCGGTACAGGCGGACCTTCACCATGCCGACCTTCTCGCCCTGGGCGGTCATGTAGTCGATGACCTCCTCGGCCACGTCGCAGATGGAGCCCATGGCGATGATGACCTTCTCGGCGTCGGGCGCGCCGTAATAGTTGAAGAGCTTATAATCGGTGCCCAGCTTGGCGTTGACCTTGTCCATGTACTTTTCCACGATGGCGGGCAGCGCGTCGTAATAGGCGTTGCAGGCCTCGCGGTGCTGGAAGAAGATATCGCCGTTTTCGTGAGAGCCGCGCATGTTGGGCCGCTCGGGATTCAGCGCGTGCTTGCGGAACGCCTCCACGGCGTCCATATCCGTCATTTCCTTCAAATCGTCGTAATCCCACACGGCCACCTTCTGGATCTCGTGGGAGGTGCGGAAGCCGTCGAAGAAGTTGATGAAGGGGACCTTGCCCTCGATGGCGGCCAGATGGGCCACGGGGCCCAGGTCCATGACCTCCTGGGGATCGTTCTCGCACAGCAGGGCGAAGCCGGTCTGACGGCAGGCCATCACGTCGGAGTGGTCGCCGAAGATGTTCAGGGCGTGGGTGGACACGGTCCGGGCGGACACGTGGAACACGCAGGGCAGCAGCTCGCCGGCGATCTTGTACATGTTGGGGATCATCAGCAGCAGACCCTGAGACGCGGTGTAGGTGG
>JAEXWS010000241.1 GCA_023406225.1 Bacillota bacterium
CAGCAGCACCGGGTATTCTCCCGTTGCATTTTTGTAGATTTCCCGCTCCGCCAGCTTCATCGCCAGGGCGGCGGTCCGGGTCTGCCCCTGGGAGGAGTAGGTCTTGGCCTCCCGCCCGTCGATGCTCACCAGAAGATCGTCCTTATGCGGCCCGGACAGGCACAGCCGGGAAGCCCGCTCCGCCGCCTGATGGGTCTCCATGTGGGCGCGAAGCTGCTCCATCAGCACGGAAAGCTCCGCGCCGGGGTCCAAAACGGAGGAGACGGTGCGGTAACAGACCTCCAACCGCTCCTTACCGCCGGAGCATTCCCTGTGATGGACGGCGGCGTACTCCGCCAGCCGCGCCGCGAACTGATGGCGGTAATGGACGAGCACCGCGCCGAAGCGCACCATCCGCTCGTTGAAATCCGGCAGCGTCTCCAAAAGGTCCGGCCGCTCCTCCGCGTCCCGCAGGATGCGGGTCTTGTGGTCATAGCTCCGGTGATACTCCGCCAGGGCGGCGGCGTACCGGGGCCGAAGTTGACATAACGCCGTATCCATGAACTTCCGCCGGGCGGCCGGGCCCTCCCGGATCAAAAACAGGTCCTCCGGACAAAAAAACACCGTGTGATACACCTGAGAGAGGGCCGCGCTGCTTTTCACCGGGACCTGGTTCACCCGCATCTGGCGGCGGCGGTCCCGGTAAAGGTCCACCTGGACCTGAAAGGTCCGGTCCCTGGCAAAGACCTTCGCCGCCATCCGGGCGGCGGGCGCGTTGAAGCCGATCATCTCCCGGTCCGTCCTGGCCCGGGGCGATTTTCCACAGGAGAGGTAGACGACCGCCTCCAGAAGATTCGTCTTTCCCTGGGCGTTCTCTCCAAAAATCACATTGCAGTCCGGGTCCAGCGAGAGCGTCTGGGCCTGGTAATTCCGAAAATCCTGCAAAGACAGCTCATCGATCCGCATAGGCCACCGTGTAATGGGCCCCCTGGAAGCACACGTCGTCGCCGGGGCGTATCTTTTTGCCCCGCATGGTGCAGACCTCGCCGCCGACGGTGACTTCCCCCGACTGGATGCGGTCTTTGGCCTCGCCGCCGCTCTCCACCAGATTGGCGAACTTCAGCAGGTCCTGGAGCTTGATAAACTCCGTGGTGATGGTAATGATTTTCATAATTCTCCTCTCATTCAGTCCCTGCTTCGGCGGAACTGTATGACGCCGAACAAAAGCAGAAGAACGGAGACCGAAACGACCACGGCGCCCAGGGGTTCCTGACGGGCCAGCGCCGCCAGGTCCAAAAGGACATTGAGCGGATTTTTTCCGGTCCCCAGCCGCGGCTGGCCGTTCCCATAGAAGAAGGCCCCGTAGACCCATGAGATCATCAGCCCGATCCCGCCCAGGGACAAAGATACCTTTGCCTGAGCGGCCCGTGCCCGCCGTTTTCGTTCTTCCTTCTCCACAAGCTCACTCCGCCGATTTCAGCCGCACGGGCAGGACCATATACAGGAAATTCTCCTCTCCCTCGGTAGGGACGATGATGGCGGGAGAGACGCCGGTATTCAGCTCGATGCGGACGGAATCCGCCGGCGCATACCGGAGAGCCTCCATCAAATAGCGGTTGTTGAAGCCGATCTCCAAACCGCCGCCGTCGCCGGAGAGGCGGCAGATATCCTTGGCCTCGCCGTTTCCGGTCTTGGCGGAGAGCAGGACCTTGTCATGGTCGAACACACAGCGGACGGGGCTTTTCAGCTTGTCGGAAATGACAACGGACACACGGTCGATGCTGCCGATGAGGGATTTTGTGTCCGCAATGACGGTGATGGGGTTTTTCCGGGGAATGGCGTTCTTGTAATCCAGGAACTCTCCCTCCAGCCGGCGGCAGATCAGCTCCGTGTCGCCCACCTCAAATAAGATGTGGCGCTTGCCCAGGGTCACGGAGGCCAGCTCCTCCACATCGCCGCAGATGCTCTTCACCTCGTTCAGCGCGGCGCCGGGCGCCACAAAGGAGAAGGCGCCCCCCTCGATCTTCTCCAGCGGCTCCCGCCGGATGGCCAGACGGAAGCCGTCCACCGCCACCATGGAAAGGCCCTGGTCCGTGATCTCAAACAGGGCGCCGGTGTGGACCGGACGACTCTCGTTGGTGGAGACGGCGAAAGCCGTCTCCTCGATCATGGCGCGGAGGGTCTTTTGCTGGAGCGAGACGGAATACTCGTCCTCCACCTCGGGAAGATCCGGGTAATCGGCGGCGGAGAGGCCCAGGATGTCGAAGTCCGAATCGCCGCAGGAGAGATGGACCATCTGCTTTTCATCGGAGGAGAAGGTGACCACGTCATCCGGCATCCGGCGGATGATATCTCCAAACAGCCGGGCGTTCAAAACGATGTCGCCCTCCTGGCTCACGTCGGCGGAGACCTTGGTGCGGATGCCGGTTTGCATATTGTAGCCGGAGACGGTCAACCGGGAATCCGCGTGGAGAAGCAGTCCCTCCAGGGCGGGGATGGAGCTTTTCTGGGCCACGGCGCGGCTGGCCACGGCGATGGCGCTTTGCAAAAGGACTTTTTCACAGGAAAATTTCATAATTCGGTCGCTTCCTCTCTATATGGGATGATGGGCGGAACAGGCTTTTTAAAAGAAGAAAGATTAGATTTGTTAGAAAAAGAAGCCGTAGGGAAAAAATTTGTGGAAAAACCGCCGAAACGCCTGGCATGGCGAATTTTGCGGGTCCACGGCGGTTGTTGAAAAAACGGGGCGGTTTTGCACAGCGGAAAAAAACGCGGCGTTTTCCACAGCGAAGTTTTCCTTTTCCACAGGAAAGGTGGAGAAAAACAGGGTCAGCGCTTGGAGTTGATATTCGTCTTGATCTCCTTGACGGCTTCCGCGAAGGCGGGCTCCTTTTTCATCTGCTTTTCCACCTGCTTGATGGAATAGAGAACGGTGGAGTGGTCCCGGTTGTCGAACTGCTTGCCGATGTCGTCCAGGGAGAGGTTCGTCATGCTGCGGATGAGGTACATGGCGATCTGCCGGGCGGCCACCGCGTCCCGCACCCGCTGCTGGCCACGGATCACCGACTCGTCCAGATCATAATATTTGCAGATGTATTCCAGGATCGCCTGGGGGGAGGGGATATACTCGTTGCTGCGGCGCAGCATGTCCTGGATGGCGCGGGTGACGGTCTCCTCGTCCGTGTCGTTGCCCAGAAGGTCCTTATAGGCCAGGATCTTGTTGATGGTCCCCTCCAATTGCCGGACGTTGGCGGTGACGTTTTCCGCGATGTAGGCGGCGATCTTGTCCGGCAGCTCCATTCCCAGGATGGCGGCCTTGTTTTTGATAATGGCCAGGCGGGTCTCAAAATCCGGCGGCGCCACGTCCACCAAAAGGCCCCACTCGAACCGGGTGCGGAGGCGGTCCTCCAGCTGGGTCATCTCGGAGGGGGGGCGGTCCGAGGTCAGAACGATCTGCCGTCCGGACTCATAGAGGGTATTGAAGGTATGGAAGAACTCCTCCTGGGTCTGCTTTTTGCCGGCGATGAACTGCACGTCGTCCACCAGCAGCAGATCGGCCTGGCGGTACTTCTCCCGCATCTCGGCGGTCTTGTTGGGACCGGCCTGAATGGCGGCCACCAGCTCATTGGTCAGA
>JAEXWS010000030.1 GCA_023406225.1 Bacillota bacterium
GGCCAGGGCCTCCTCCACCGTGTGGGCCGAGACGCCCACGATCTTGTCCGGGCCCAGCAGGTCCCGGACGCGCCCGGCCTCCAGGTCCTCCTGGCCCACGTGGACCCCGTCGGCCCCGGTCAGGGCCGCGATCTTCACATGGTCGTTGATGATGCTGAGTGCGCCCTTTCGGCGGCACAGCGATACGAACCGCTCAGCCTCCGCCAGAAAGTCCGCCTCCGCCATGGATTTCTCCCGGAGCTGCACGATGGCCGCCCCGCCGTCCACGGCCGATCCCACCTGGGCCATGAGCGCGTCCGTGTCCGCCGCCCAGGCCCGGTCCGTCACGGCGTACAGCCGCAGGGTCTTTGATTCCAGTTTCATGGGGCCCTCCTCAAAAATAAAAGCCGCAAACATCCCGATCTCGGTCTGTTCGCGGCAAGCGATGCGTCCCTACGTTGGCATGATCCAAATCAGGTCAATGGGTAAAAACCTTGGCGGTTTCCTCTCAGCCCGGCAATACGGACTCCCCGTTCTTCAATTTTTTTCATCATACCCCCTCCGGCGGAGAAATGCAAGAGGAATCGTTGAAAGTTTCACAATTCCCCCTTGACAACCTCCTTTGGGGATGCCATAATAAGCCCGTAAAAAGACAGGGGAGCCCGGAGCGCCGGGCTGAGAGGAAGCGTCTGCTTCGACCCTTCACCTGATGTGGGTCATGCCACCGTAGGAAGTCGTCAAAACGCTTTTGAACGGTGGGCGCCCCATGGGGTGCCCGCTGTTTTTTTGACTTCATTCGGGAAAGGATGTGGCGGCAAAGGAGCGGCGTTCCGGGGGACCGGAGGCGGACGGAGGGGGAGCGCCCTGCGTCCGGGCCAGACAGCAGCGATGGGAAGCCGTGTTCCGGCGTGAGAGGAGGCCAGGAAGCCTCGACCGATGTTTTTCGCGGAGGGACCTGTCCCTTCGCAGCCTTGCTCTGCAAGGGGAAAACGCTGCCGCGGCACGACCGTTTTCTCCCTGCCCACATCTTTTTTTGAAGGAGTCTTTTTTATGAAATCCAGCAATGTGAAAAAACTGGCCGTGGCCGGGGTCCTGTGCGCCGTGGCCGTGGTGGGGAGCCTGTTTTCCTTCCCGGTGTTCGGCAGCAAATGCGCCCCCGTCCAGCACATGGTGAACATTCTGTGCGCCGTGTTCCTGGGGCCGTGGTACGGCGTGGGCGCGGCCTTCGCGGCCAGCCTTCTGCGCAACCTCCTGGGGCTTGGGAGCCTTCTGGCCTTCCCGGGCAGCATGTGCGGCGCGCTTTTGTGCGGCCTGGTGTACTGGAAGAGCAAAAGCCTTCCCGCCACCCTGGCGGGAGAGGTGTTCGGCACCGGCGTTCTGGGCGGCCTGGCGGCTTATCCCGTGGCGGTCGCCTTCATGGGGGCCAGCGCGGGCACGATCGCCTTCTACGCCTATGTGGTCCCCTTCCTGGTCTCCACCGCGGGGGGCGCGGTCCTGGCGGGGGCGCTGGTCCTGGCCCTGCAAAAGAGCGGCGCCCTCCGCTCCATGCACGCCGCGCTGGAGAACTGAATTTTTGAAACGAGGCGCTCTCATGATCGATTTCACCCGGCTGGACGCCGTCAAGCGGCGGCGGCCCCTGATCCACTGCCTGAGCAACCTGGTCTCCGCCAACGACTGCGCCAACCTGGCGCTGGCGGCGGGGGCCAGCCCCATCATGGCCCAGGCGGCGGCGGAGGCGGCGGAGATCACCGCCGCCGCCTCCGCCACGGTGCTGAACACCGGCACCCCCGACGGCGAGCGGTTTGCCGTCTGCGCCCGCTGGGGCCGGGAGGCGGCGCGCCTGGGCCAGCCCCTGGTGCTGGACCCGGTGGGCGTGGGGGCCAGCCCCTGGCGGCTGCGGGAGACGGAGGCGCTGCTGGAGGCGTTTACCCCCTCCATCCTGCGGGTGAACCTGGGGGAGGCCCGGGCGCTGCTGCAAGACGGGGGCCGGGGCCTGGGGGTGGACAGTCCCGCCCCCGCCGGACGAAAGGCATGCCTCGCCGCCGCCCGGGAGCTGGCGGCGCGCCGTGGGACGGTGGTGCTGCTGTCCGGGGCGGAGGACGTGATCGCCGATGGCGGCGCGGTCTTCCTCGTCTCCGGCGGTAGCGCCCTGGCCGCCCAAGTCACCGGGACCGGGTGCATGCTCTCCGTGCTGTGCGGCGTGTTCGCCGCCGTGGAGCCGGACATGGGCCGCGCCGCCGTCCTGGCCGCCGCCTTCTGGAAGGTGTGCGCCCGGCGGGCGGAGCAGGCCGCCGGAGGCCGGGGGCCGGGGTCCTTCCGCACGGCCCTGTTGGACGCGGCGGGGACGCTGACCGCCGGGGAGTTTGCCCGGGAGGCGGAGATCGGGACCCTTTGAGGACGGAAGCGCAAAAGCGGATCGGACCCGGACGGCCATCGGCCGTCCGGGCCGTTTTTTTCGGCATGTTTTGGTCCGGCGGCGCATAAGCTCGTCCCAGAGGTGATTCGATATGAGACGAGCATCGGCGCGCCTGAGCGCGTGGCTTCATCGGCTGGGGGCGGCCGGTCTTGCAATGGGAACGCTGTGGGCCGCGGCGGCCACCGCGGGCAGCGGCACCGCCGCCGAGGCGGCGGCGGCCCTGCGGGCGTCCTCCCCCCTGAACGCCCTGCGGTGGGAGCTGGGGGATTTGTGGACGCGGGACACCCTGTCCCCGGCGGCGGTTTTGACCATCGGGGAATCGCCCCTGCTGCTCTCCGCCCGGACGGCGGTGGCGGAGCTGTGGTCCTCCGACCGGGCGGAGCGGCCCCCGGAGACGGGCGGGGAGGAAGAGGTGGTCACGGTCCCCGTGGAGGAGACGCCCCTGGACGCCCTGGACTTCACGGACAACGGCGTGCCCGCCCGGACCCTGGTACCCACGGACCCCAGCGGCTATACGGTCTGCGGCCGGGCCTACATCTCCAACTCCACGGACTACGTTTTAAACACTGCGGAGCTGGCGGAGACCTTTGACGCGGAGCTGACCGGGGAGGCGCCCCAGGTCCTGATCCTCCACACCCACGGCAGCGAGGCCTACACGCCGCCGGAGGGTACGGACGTGGTGTGGTCCGGCGATCACCGGACCACGGATTCCCGCTACAACGTCCTCCGGGTGGGGGACGAGATCGCGGACGTGTTCGGCGCGGCGGGCGTCTCCGTCCTCCATGACCGGACGCTGTACGACTACCCCTCCTACTCCGGGGCCTACGACCGGTCCCTGGCCGCCATCCAGAGCTATCTGGCCCAGTATCCCTCCATCCGCTTCATCCTGGACGTGCACCGGGACGCCATCGAGGACGGGCAGGGCAACGAGTACAAAGTCGTCTCCCCCATCGAGGGGGTGGGGGTCCCCTCCCAGCTGACGCTGGTGGTGGGCAGCGACGGCGGCGGGCTGACCCACGAGCGCTGGATGGAGAATCTGAAGCTGGCGGTGGCCATCCAGCAAAACGCCCTTTTGAATTACCCCACCCTCATGCGGCCCATTTTGCTGCGCAACTCCCGCTACAACCAGCACGCCACCACCGGGTCGCTGCTGGTGGAGGTGGGCGCGGCGGGCAACTCCCCGGACGAGGCGGCCCTGGCCGGACGGCTGTTCGCGGAGCGGATGCTGGAGGTTTTGGAGGGCAGGAGCAAATAAAAAAGAGCGGACGGCGCGTCCGCTCTTTTTTCAGTCCGGGAGGAGCCCCAGCAGGGCGGTCAGCAGGGCCTGCATGTCCAGGGGCTTGGCCAGATACCCGGTCATCCCCGCCTCGGCGGCCTTGCGCCGGTCCTCGTCGAAGGCGTTGGCCGTCATGGCCAGGATGGGCACGGAGGCCGCGTCCGGACGGGGCAGGGCGCGGATGCGCCGGGTGGCCTCCAGCCCGTCCACAAGG
>JAEXWS010000104.1 GCA_023406225.1 Bacillota bacterium
GCCTTGGACTTGTGCCAGGTGGGGCCGTCCGCCCGGATCTCCTGTCCCGCCTTCAGCTTGCGAAGCTCCGGGATCAGAAATTTTCCAATGAGCAGCGTCAGCAGAAAGCCGGCGGCCGCCGCGATGAATCCCTGTGTCATGTCTCTTTGTCTCCCTTTCGTTGATTGACGCCCCACACCGGCCGGTCCGCGCCGTTATCCGCGCGGTGCCAGATGGTCCGCCACGACCTCCCGCTCGTCCAGGTGGTGCTTTTCGTGGTTGATCTCCTGATAGGTCTCATGACCCTTGCCGCACAGCACGATCACATCCCCCGGCTCCGCGTGGTCCATGGCCCAGCAGATGGCCTCCACCCGGTTCTCCACCACCACGTAGGGGGTCTTGGTCCCCTCCATGCCCGGCAGGATATCCGCGATGATGGCGGCGGGGTCCTCGGTCCGGGGATTGTCGGAGGTCACCACCGCGAAGTCCGCGAGGTCCGCGGCGATCCTGCCCATGATGGGGCGCTTGTTCCGGTCCCGGTCTCCGCCGCAGCCGAACACCGCCACGGTGCGGCCCCTGGCGAAGCCCCGCACCGTTTTCAGGATGTTTTCCAGGCTGTCGGGGGTGTGGGAGTAGTCGATGATAACCGTATAGTCCGTGCCCGGCGTGGGCACCACCTCCACCCGGCCCTTCACATGGGGGACCCGGGCCAGCACGGCGGCGCTCTTTTCCAGGGAGATCCCCAGCGCCAGGGCCGCGCCCAGCACATCCAGCGTATTATATACCATAAATCCGCCGGGAATGCCAACCTTTATTTGCGCCCGTTCGCCCGCCGCCACCGCGTCGAAGGACACGTGGTCCGCCGCCAGAACGATGTTCTCCGCCCGCAGGTCCGCGGCCGCCCGCTCCCCGTACGAGAACTTCCGGCAGCCGGCGCGCTCCATCAGCCGGGGGGACCAGGGATCGTCGGCGTTGTAAACGCCCACGGCGCAGTTTTGGAACAGCAGCGCCTTGGCGTCGCAGTAGGCCTCCATGGTCTTGTGGAAGTCCAGGTGGTCCTGGGTGAGGTTCGTGAACACGCCCACGGCGTACTGCACGCCGTACACCCGGTCCAGCGCCAGGGCGTGGGAGGAGACCTCCATCACGACGTGGGTGCAGCCCGCGTCCCGCATCCGGGCGAAGAGGCTCTGGAGCTCAAAGGACTCCGGCGTGGTGCGCTCGGTGTGGAGCGCTTCCTGCCCGATCATGTTCTGGTTCGTGCCGATGAGGCCCACCTTGGCCCCCGCCGCCTGCTCCAAAATAGCCTTGAGGAGGTAGGTGGTGGTGGTCTTGCCGTTGGTGCCGGTGACCCCCACCATGGTCATGGCGTCCGCCGGATGGCCGAAGAAGTTGGCCCCCAGCACCGCCAGCGCCCGGCGGGAGTCCGCCACCCGGACATAGGGGACGGCCCCCTCCGGCGGGCGTTCGCAAACCACCGCCGCCGCGCCGGCCGCCGCCGCCTTTTCGATATAGGCGTGGCCGTCGGCTGCAAAGCCGGTCATGGCCACGAACAGGTCCCCGGGCCTGGTGGTCCGGGAGTCGTAGCTGACGCCCGGGACCTCCATCTCCAGGTCCGCCGTGGCGGAGAGGACGGATACGCCCTGTAAAAGCTCTCTCAATTTCATCAAACGCGCCCCTTTTCCGTATTTGTCGTCCGCGATCATACGCTTTTATTATAGACAGCGGAAAATAGGACGTATACGGAGAAATGTGTCAAAAACCATGCAAATCCTGTCTGATGCGAACCCGGCGTCAGTCCAGCACCGAGCTGTCTCCAAACTGGACGGTGACCACCGTTCCCGCCGCCGTCTCCGTTCCCGCCGCCTTATCCTGGGAGATGGCGTGGACGTCGCCGGAGCTGGAGGTGGTGGCGCCCGCCACCTTCATGATGAGTCCCGCGTTGGTCATAATCCGGTTGGCCTCCGCCGCCGTCTTGCCCACCACATTGGGCACGGTGCAAAGAGCGTCCGGCTTCTCCTGGCCCAGATACAGGATGATGGAGGCGTTGTTGGGCACGATGGCGCCGCCCGCCGGGGTCTGGTCGGTGACGGTGGCGCCGCTGCCGACGGTGCGGCAGCTGAAGCCCGCGCCGGTCAGCTTGGCCTGGGCCTCCTCCAGGGTCTTGCCCACCACGTTTGGCACGGTGGCGTCGGCTCCCACCAGCTCCTCGGCGGTATAGTCCGGCTCCACGCCGAGATAGGGCAGTATCTCCCCCATGATGCGGCTGGCGGTGGGAGCCACCATGTTGCCGCCGGAGACGTAAACGCCGGTGTTCCGGCTGGGGGTATCCATGGTCAAAAGCATGATGACCTGAGGATCGTCCGCCGGGGCGAAGCACATGAAGGAAACCACCACGTCGCCCTTGGGATTGTCGGCGGTCCGGGTGCCGGTCTTGTCGGCGGTGCCGGTCTTGCCGCCCACCCGGTAGCCGGTGACCTGGCCGTTGCGCCCGGTGCCGCCGGACACCACCCACTCCAGGCACTCCCGCACCTTGTCGGAGGTCTCCGCGCTGATGACCTGGCGGATGGGCGTGGCGTCGTGCTGCTGGACCACGCCGCCCGCGTCGTCCAGCACCTGCTCCACCACATAGGGCGTGTACAGGTAGCCGCCGTTGATGGTGGCGGCCTGGGCGCGGATCAGCTGCAGGGGGGTCACGTTGAAGGTCTGGCCGAAGGCGTAGGACGCCAGGGAGACCACGTTGCTGTTGAAGCTCTTGGCGTCCGCGAAGATGCTGCCGGACTCGGCGGGCAGGTCCACGTTGGTCAGGTCCATCAGCCCGAAGGACTTGAGATACTCATAATAGGTCTCCGTGCCGATCTTGAGGCCCATGGTGATGAAGGCCGGGTTGCAGGAGTTGCCCGTGGCGATCTTCAGCGTCTGGGTGCCGTGGCCGGTGCGCTTGGAGCAGCCGAAGGGCTTTCCCCAGCCCTGGACCATGATGGACCCGGAGCAGTTGAAGGTGGTGTTCATGTTCACGGTGCCCGTCTCCAAAGCGGCGGCCAGGGTGATGGGCTTGAAGGTGGAGCCGGGCTCGTAGGTGTCCTGATAGCACTTGTTCCGCCACTGTTTGTACTGGGCGGCGGTCTTGGCCTCGCTCACCGCCTTGTCGTACGCCTCCTCGGTGTCGAAGGAGCTCCGCTTCTGGGCCAGGGCCGCCAGCTTGGCGTCCAGCTCCGCCTGGAGATCGGCGGTGTAGACGGTGCTGAACTCGTTGAGATCGTAGTTGGGATAGGACGCCATGGCCAGAATGCCGCCGGTGTTCACGTCCATGACGATGCCGGTGGCGCCGTTTTTGGCGTCGAACTTATCCACCATGCTCTCGATGCCCTTTTCCAGATAATACTGAACGCTGGTGTCCAGGGTCAGCACCAGGTTTTTCCCGTTTTCCGCGTCGTAATACTGCTCATAGTTGAACAGCAGCGGCGTGTTGTTGGCGTTGCGGGCCGTGATGGTCAATCCGGAGGTGCCCTCCAGCAGATCCTCGTATTTGGCCTCCAGGCCGTAAGCGCCCTGGTTTTCGCCGTTCACGAAGCCGATGACGTTGGAGGCCAGGGAGCCGTACGGATAGATGCGCTTGGAGTCCGGCTGGAGGAACACGCCCTGGAGCTTCAGGGGGCCCTTCTTGGGGTCGGAGAGCAGCACGGTCTTGCCGCTGGCGTTGACGGTGGTGAGGACGTTGCCCTCGTCGTCGATCTCGCCGTTGAGGAAGCGGCGGACCTCGTCGGCCTCCGCCTGCTCCACCTTCTTTTTCAGCATCTCATACTGGGAGAAGGTCCGCTCCATCCGCTTCAGGATGGATTCCTCGTCCACGCCCAGGATGCGGCTGAGGCCCCGGGCGATGTACGCCTTGTCTTTGACCTCGGCGGCGTAGGGCTCTCCCTTGTCGGCGGCGGCCTGCCGGGCCGCCTCCTGCTCCTTTACAAACACGTCGATCTCCTTGGGGGAGATGCAGATGGTCTCCGCCGTGGAGGAGATGGCCATGATCTGGCCGTTTTTGTCGTAGATGGTCCCCCGGGAGGCGGTGATGACCGCGCTGCGGGTCTGCTGGCTGACCGCCTGCTCCTGTAATTCCTCATGCCGGACGATCTGGAGATCGTACAGCTTCCAAAACAGCAGAACGAACGTCACGATGCCCAGCAGCACCATCATCAGCAGCGTCCGTCCCCGGACGATCTGATTGGCGCGCCGGGCGGCGTCGCTCTTTCTGCGGGGTAATCTTGCCATGCGGGGTCGCCTCCTTGTCGATAGACCAAAGGAAGGAGTAAGAAGTCCGCCTTCTTACTCCTTACCTGACAATTCATTATAGTGCGCGGCTCATTCAAAATATTCCACCACTGCGTAGATCCCGTGGTTCAGCCCCGTCAGCAGGCGGCTGAGCACGCCGGGGTCCGACTGCCGGTAGACCACGGCGCTGTCTCCGCCGCTGAGATCGATGTAATAGACCTGGCTGCTGCTGGGCTTGCTCATGCCGGCGGCTTCCGCCGCCTCCTTGACGGAGGCCAGGTCGAACATCTGCTCGTACTGGGCGGTGAGCTTCACGTTCTCCGTCTCCAGAGCGGCCAGCTCGCTTTTCAGCCGCACCACCTCCGAGGAGAACTGCGTCAGCTGGATATAGCTCATCAGCACCAGAACGGCCAGGGCCGCCACCGCGGCGAAGCCCGCCACCGAGAGGAGAGACACCTTCTGGCGCTGCCGGGTCCGGGCCTTCGCCACGCTGCGGACCCTGGGCTGCTCCACAGCCGCCTCCCGCCGCCGGGGAGCCTCGCCCGCGTGGCCCAGCTCCCGCTCCCGGAGCTCCCGGTCCAGATCATACGCCAGATTGCCATAGACCGCGTTTCTACTTTGAAACCGCAGTTCTCTTGCCGCTGAAGCCACGCAAACGCCTCCCTTCCCGCGAAAGCTCCGCTTTCGCGGGAGCCCTTCCAAATCTCATCCGAACGGACAGGCGAAGCCCGCCCGTTCCAAGGTTTTGCCCCGCCGGGGCAAAACGCTTGTGCGCCGCTTTTGCGGCGGCGCGCCGCAGGCGCGCTGATTTCGCGAAAGCTCCGCTTTCGCGGGAGCCCTTCCAAATCTCATCCGAACGGACAGGCAAAGCCCGTCCGTTCCAAGGTTTTGCCCCGCCGGGGCAAAACGCTTGTGCGCCGCTTTTGCGGCGGCACGCCGCAGGCGCGCACAAAATCCTTCGGGGCGGGATTTCCGCCCCTCCCAAATCACACACAGCCGGGGGACGCCTGTCCCTCAGAGGTCAAACGGTTCGCATTTCTCCGCCACCCGCAGCTTGGCGCTCCGGGCCCGGGGATTCTCCGCAAGCTCCGCCTCTCCGGAGACGATGGGCTTGCGGGTGACGGCCTTCACCTTGGGCTTTTTACCGCACACGCACACGGGGAAATTGGGCGGGCAGGTGCAGCCCCGCGCCATCTCCGCCAGGGTCTTTTTCACAATGCGGTCCTCCAGCGAGTGGAAGGTGATGACCGCCAGACGGCCGCCGGGAACGAGCCCGTCCGCCGCCGAGCGCAGCATGGGGGGCAGGGCGTCCAGCTCGCCGTTGACGGCGATGCGGACGGCCTGAAACGTGCGCTTGGCGGGGTGCTGCTTCTCCCGCAGGGCCGCCGGGGGCATGGCCCCGCGGATCAGCTCCACCAGCTCCAGGGTGGTTTTCACAGGCGCAGCCTCCCGCGCCCGGACAATGGCTTTCGCAATGGCGGGAGCGTACCGCTCCTCGCCGTATTCGTACAGGATGCGGCGCAGCTCCTCATAGCTCCAGCCGTTGACCACCTCATAGGCGCTCAGGGGCGACCGGGTGTCCATCCGCATATCCAGCGGCGCGTCCTGCATGTAGGAAAAGCCCCGGGCCGCGTCGTCCAGCTGGGGGGAGGACACGCCCAAATCAAAGAGCATGCCGTCGGCTCCGGCGACGCCCGCCTCCCGGAGGACGTCCCCCAGCTCCGAAAAGTTGCTGTGGAACAGCGTCACGCGGTCCATCCAGGGGGCAAGGCGCTCCGCCGCCGCGTCGATGGCCGCCTGGTCGCGGTCGATGCAAAGGAGCCGCCCGGTGGTGAGCCTTTGGGCGATCTCCCTGGAGTGCCCGGCCCGGCCCAGCGTCCCGTCCACATAGATCCCGTCGGGCCGGATGCGCAGCGCGTCGATGCACTCCCGCAGCAAAACAGGCTTGTGCGTATATTCCACGGTCCCTCACCCCCGGTTCCGGCGGGCGCGGACCAGGGCGTCCATGGCCGCGGACATGTCCTCGCTCTCCAGCATCTTCTGCTCCCGGGCGGTCCAGGCGGCCTGGTCCCAGATCTCCGCGAAGGAGTTCAGCCCGACGATGGTGGCGGTCTTTTTCAGTCCCGCGTGCTTGCGCAGGTTGGCGGGGATCAGCACCCGGCCCTGGGCGTCCGGCTCGCACTGTACGGCGTTGGCGTACAGCAGCGTCAGCGCCCGGGCCTCGCTGTAGGTGAGCTCGTCCATCTCGTCGGACATCTGGTCCCACTTGGCCTGGGGATAGATGGTCAGGCAGTGCTCCGCGCCGATGGTGATGGTGAAGGTGTCCCCCAGGGCCTCCCGCATGGCGGAGGGAATGACCAAACGTCCCTTGGAGTCGATGCTGTTATTGGATTTTCCCAGCAGCCGCGCCATGGACGTCTCCCCCCTTTTTCCGGTTTTTTGGGCCGAAATGGGAAGCCGTTGACACTTGCTCACACCTTTTACCCACTTTTCCCCACCGCATGCTTTGAGTATAAGCGAAACCCCTTGGGAATGCAAGGATTTTTTTCCATGAGAAACACAGCAAAATCTTCCAATATGACGCATTTTTCGACAAAAAACGCGTTATTAAAACAGTTGTTCGACCTTTCTTCCCGTGGTTTACGTAAAATCAGAGGCGTTTGGAGACACAAGATGTTGTGTCTCCAAACG
>JAEXWS010000201.1 GCA_023406225.1 Bacillota bacterium
GGCCCTGGGTGAGCTGATCTCTCCCAAGGACACCCAGCAGAAGGAGCCGGAGCGCATCACCCTCAACGTGACCGACCTTCTGGACGATCTGATCCGCCAGTCGGTGGAGCTGGTGGGCAAGCCGGTGGCGCTGATGCACAAGGAGGACAAGGTGAAGGCCATCCGGTTTTTGAACCAGAACGGCGCGTTCCTCGTCACCAAGTCCGGCGACAAGATCGCCAAATATTTCGGGATATCCAAATACACCCTATATTCTTACATCGATACAAAACAACAGGAGGAGACTGCCACATGATCGATCTTTCCATCAACCGGGAGGGCCTGGAGCACAATCTGCAAAAGGCGCGGGAAAACCACATCGTCATCCCCACCATCGCCCAGATGCGGAATCCGGAGACGATCCCCGAGAAGATCCAGCTTAAGCTCAAGGATGTGGGGCTCTGGGACGTGAATCCCCTGAACCTGTTCCGCATCACCTGGAAAAACGAGGCCAAGGAGCAGAGCGGCGGGTTCCAGGCCGTCCCCAACTACGTGGAGCTGCCCCCCGCCCTCACCGGCGTTCCCTGCCGCATTATTGCCATGGCGGGCAAGTGGTTCCCCACCGGGTGCCATAAGGTGGGCGCGTCCTTCGGGTGCCTGGCGCCCCGCCTGGTCACGGGGCAGTTCGACGCGGCGTACCACCACGCCGTCTGGCCCTCCACCGGCAACTACTGCCGGGGCGGCGCGTTCAACTCCAAGCTGCTGGCCTGCGAGTCCGTGGCGATCCTGCCCCAGGACATGTCCAAGGAGCGGTTCGACTGGCTCAAGACCATCGCCGGGCAGATCATCGCCACGCCCGGCTGCGAGTCCAACGTGAAGGAGATCTTCGACAAGACCTGGGAGCTCAAGCAGGACCCCTCCATGATGATCTTCAACCAGTTCGCGGAGATGGGCAACCCCCTGTGGCACTATAACGTCACCGGAAACGCCCTCAGCGATTTGTTCGAGGCCGTCAAGCGCCCCGGGGACCGCTTCTCCGGCGCGTGCTTCACCTCCGGCTCCGCGGGTACCATGAGCGCGGGCGATCTGCTGAAGGAGAAATATCCCCGGCTGAAGCTGGGCGTGGGCGAGGCGCTCCAGTGCCCCACCATCCTGGACAACGGCTTCGGCGGCCACCGCATCGAGGGCATCGGCGACAAGCACATCCCCTGGATCCACAATGTGAAAAACACCGATATGGCCATCGCCATCGACGACGAGGACTCCCAGCGCCTGCTGCGCCTGTTCAACACGCCCGACGGCCAAAAGTATTTGAAGGAAGAACTGGGCCTTGACGGTGCGCTGATCGAAAAGCTCACCTGGATGGGCATCTCCGGCATCGCCAACGTCCTTTGCTGCATCAAGATGGCCAAGTATTACGAGCTGACCGAGCACGACGTGGTGGCCACCGTCCTGACGGACTCCGCCGTGATGTACGGCAGCCGCATCGAGGAGCTCAACGACATGCACGGGGCTTACAGCGTGGTGGAGGCCGCCAAGGACCACGCCCTGCACATGCTGGGCCAAAAGACCGACAACCTCCTGGAGCTGACCTACGCCGAGCGCAAGCGGGTCCATAACCTGAAGTACTATACCTGGGTGGAGCAGCAGCAGATGGACGTGGCGGACCTGAACGCCCAGTGGTACGACACCGAGGGCACCTGGGACGCCGTCCACGCCCAGGCCGCCGAGCTGGACGCCCTCATCGAAGCGTTCAACGAGGAGGCGGGGGTCCTCAAGGGGATGTGATGTAAAGAGGGGAGCAGGCTCCCCCCTTTAGATTCCCCCTCGCCAGTGACGCCCGTCACTGGTGGACGCCGCCCCCGGCGGCTTGGGCTGGGGAATGTTCGGCAGGTACACGCCCTGCCGAACATGATCGGATCTCCTTCTTCCGCCTCCGGCGGAAGAACCGGGGGAACCGCGGGTTCCCCCTGGCCCCCCTCCCGGCGGGGACTTTCTCCCGCCTCCTTTCCATATCAACGCCGCAGGGCGGGGCTCCCGCCCCGCCCTGCTCATTTCGCCTCGATATAGGCGTCCTCGGCCCGGAGCTGCGCCTCTTGCAGCAGCGTCCAGGCAAGGTCCGGGTCCTCGTCCTCCAGCGCCTTCAAGGCGTCGCTCACCCCGTTGAATAAGATGGTGTAGCACGCGGGAAGCTCTTCCATAAAATCACCCCAGTCTTACATCTGTATTGCTGATTGTAATGCAGACGCGGATTTATTTCTGTACTGCAATTGTTGCATAAATGTAGTGCGGGGCTGATGGAGATGCGAAAGTTTCAAATTCCGAAAAATCCGCCGACCACCAGTAAAAGCGTCCGGTTTCCCAACGACGTGATCGAACAGGTGGAGCGGGTGATCCGGGGAACGGACTGCACATTCTCCACCTTTATCGTGGAGGCGGTGCGCGTGGCGCTGGAGAATCTGGCGGAGGACTCAAAAACATAAGGAGTTTAACGCGATGAAAAACGTGAAATACGGCAGATGCGTCAAGTGCGGCAGGACCTATGAGGCCGTGCCGGACCTGACCACCTGCGCCTGCGGCGGTATTTTGGATATCGTCTATGATTATGACTACATCAAGACCCGACTCACCAAAGAGACTCTGGCGGCCCGGGACGAGCGCACCATGTGGCGCTACCGGGAGCTGCTCCCCATCGAGGAGACCACAGAGCCCACGCCCCTGCGGGTGGGCTGGTCCCCGCTGTATGAGGAGCTGCGCCTGGCGGAGCAATTGGGCTTGAAACGCCTGTGGGTGAAGGACGATGGGCAGAACCCCACCGCCTCGCTCAAGGACCGGGCCTCCGCCATGGCGGTGGCCAAGGCCCGGGAGGCCGGGGCGAAGGTCATCGCCTGCTCCTCCACGGGCAACGCGGCCAGCTCCCTGGCGGGCAACGCGGCGGCGGCGGGCCTCAAGACCTACATCTTCGTCCCCTCCCGCGCCCCCAAGGGGAAGGTGGCCCAGCTCATGACCTTCGGCGCCACCGTCGTCTCCGTCCAGGGCAGCTATGAGGAGACGTTTGAGCTTTCCAAAGCCGCGATTGAGAAATGGGGCTGGTATAACCGCAACGCCGCCATCAATCCCTATCTCTCCGAGGGGAAAAAGACCGTCTCCCTGGAGATCATGGAGCAGCTTCAATGGCAGGTGCCGGACTATATCGCCATCTCCGTGGGGGACGGCTGCACCATCGCGGGGCTGTGGAAGGGTCTGAAGGACCTGTACGCCATCGGCTTCATCGACCGTCTGCCCCGGCTGATCTCCGCCCAGGCGGAGGGCTGCTGCCCCCTGAACCGGGCCATTGCGGAGGGGAAGGACTGGCGCCCCATGGAGGAGAACACCCTGGCGGACTCCATCGCCGTGGGCGTGCCCCGGAACGCGGACAAGGCGCTTATGGCCATCCGGGAGTCGAACGGCCTGGTGGTGAACGTGTCCGATGAAGAGATCATGGCCGCCCAGAAGCTGCTGGGCCGGACCTGCGGCGTGTTCGGGGAGCCTGCGGGCGTCACCGGCGCGGCGGGCGTGAAGAAGCTGTGCGATCAGGGCGTCATCGGGAAGGACGACACGGTGGTTTCCGTGGTGACGGGCAACGGCCTCAAGGACGTGGCCAACGCCATCAAAGCCTGCGGCGAGCCCATCACCATCCCAAGCGACATGGAGTTGCTTCTCAAAGCCTTTGCGGACAACGGGATCGTTGTGGAATGATTTTCAAAACGCGGCCCTCTCCGATCGGAGAGGGCCGCGTTTTGACGTTTTATCAAATCATGAAAAACGGGCAACGCCGTCTGTGGACAGCGGGAGTGCTTCCCGCACGGGGGTCCTTCTTTTTCCTTGTCGAAAAAGAAGGACGAAGAAAAAGACATCCCCGGGCCGAAAAAGACCGTGGGACTTTTTCGGACTTTCCGGGGGCGGGGGCTTCTGCCCGTGTTTACCGATTGTTTTGTGGGTCATCAAGAGTCTTTTGCCACAGAACCACAGGAACGGGGCGCGCCCGGACACCTCCTGCTTCTCTTTTTGCTGCCGCACCGCTCTCTTCCGGAAGTGCCAGACGGCGGCAGTAAAAGAGGAGAGCCAGGTGTCCGGAACCACCTTCCCGACGCAAAAGCTTCCAAACGCGGCGGAAAGCCAAAACATCCGCTACGCCCCGGCGCGAGCCGGATGAAAGCCGCAGGGTCAGCGCCCAAAGTCTCTCAGCGTGCACGTGACCCCCCAAATGACCCGAAGGGGTCATTTGGGGACTGCCCTTAAGCGCCTTTCTTTTGGACCGTGCACGGCCCGTTTTCTTTGGGCAAGAGCAGACGGGGCCCCCGCGCGGCCTGCCGCGTGGGGAGAGGAGAAAGGAACGGAGCGGCGGGAGCCCTGCCCGCAGGGCGGGGCGAGCGGAGCGCAGTTTCTTTCGACGACATGGGGGGTGCGGATGCCTGCTTCCATCGAAGCAATTTATTATAAAGAAGAGTACTTCCCCGCTCCGGGGCGGAGCGCAATCTCTACATAAACGGGGCCGCCGCGCGTCAATACCCCGTCTTTCCCGCCTCCGGCTGTCCATAGCTTTGGAACCGCTCCATGACCTCCGCCATCTGCCCGTCCGTCAGCACGTTGGGCGTTCCGATGCACATGGCCCGGTATTGCAGCTCCGCCACGTATTCCAGATTGCAGGCCAGGCTGTACGCCCCCCTCAGGTCCTCTCCGCACACCGCCAGCCCGTGGTTCGCCAATAGGACCGCGCTGCTTTCCCCGGCGGCATCCACGGCGGCCTCCGCCAGCGCGGTGGTGCCGAAGGTGCGGTAGGGCGCGCAGGGGACCAGGGCGGCGCCGGCGTCTGCGATGGCGTAGTGGACCGCCCGGAGGGGCTGGCCCAGCACCGCGAAGGTGGTGCAGAACACGGAGTGGGTGTGGACCACCGCCCGGGCCCGGGGCTTGCGCCTGTAAAAGGCGGCGTGGAGCGCCCACTCGCTGGAGGGCTTCCGGGCCCCGTCCGCGGTCCGCCCCTCCAGATCCGTCACCACCACGTCGGCGGGAGCGGTGGAGAAGTAGTCCATCCCCGAGGGGCTGACGGCCATCAGCCCCCGCTTCGCGTCATAGATGCTGAGATTGCCGCTGGTGCCCGCCGCAAGGCCCGCGGCGCTCATTTTCCGCCCGTATTCCACGATCAGCTCCCGTTCCGTCTGCATCAGCATGTCCGGGGACCTCCTTTCATCAATAAAACGGCCGAACCGGCGTTTCAAAATACCGCGCCAGCTCTCCGGGGGCGTATACGCCCTTGTCCGTCACCACGGCGGAGATCAGCTCCGGCGGCGTCACGTCGAAGGCGGGATAGAGGGCCTTCACCCCCGGCGCCGTATGGGGCACGCCGTGGATGCGCACCACCTGTCCGGGGTCCCGCATCTCGATCACGATGTCCGCCCGGGTGGATTTATCCCCGTCGGGAATGCCCGTCACGTAGTAGGGCACGCCGAAGTGCCGGGCCAGCAGGGCCAGCTGGAAGGTGCCGATCTTGTTGGCCACGTGCCCGTCCCGGGTGATGGTGTCCGCCGCCGAGGTGAGCGCGCCGATGTCCCCCCGCTCCATGGCCCAGGCCGCCATGTTGTCTGTGAGCACCGTGGTATCGAAGCCCGCCTGGGCGAAGCAGCTGGCCGTGAGCCGGGCCCCCTGGAGATAGGGCCGCGTCTCCGCGCAGTATACCCGGAAGGTCCTGCCCCGGGCCTTGGCGGCCCGGATGAGCGCGCCGATCACCGTCTCCCCGTAGCACTGGGTCAAAAGGGACCCGCCGTCCGGGATCAGCTCCGCCAGGCGGTCCCCCACCGGCCGCATCGCCGCGTACCTGCGGTTCAGGGATTCCACCGTGGCCTCCACCACGGCCTCCACAGGATCCCGTCCCGCCGCAAGGGCCGCCTCCGCCGCGTCCGCGCAGCGGCGGGTGATCTGGCCGTACCGGTTGGCGGTGGTGGGCCGGGCGTTGGCTAGGACCTCCGCCGCCCGCCGCAGAAAGGCGGACTGCTCCCCGGCGCTCCGGCCCCGGACCTGCCGCGCCGCCAGGGCCATCCCCATGCCCACGGCGGTATACGGCCCCGCGCTCTGGGTCACCATGTCCGCCACGGCCTGGGCCACCTCCTGATAGGCGGTGCAGGTGACGAAGCGCACCTCCGTCGGGTAGACCCTGCGGTCCAGGATGCGGACCGCGCCGTTATCATACCAGGCGACGTTCTCGTACCGCAGCAGGAACGGCATATCCCGATCCATTCGCTCCATGGTCCGCCTCCTCTCCCGCTAAAATACGGCGGAACAGCGCCGCCGCCGCGCCGCCGGTGAGGCCGGACGCCCGGTCCTTGATGAGCCGGACGCCCAGGGTGAGCAGGGCCCGCTCCATGGGGATGCGCCGCTCCGGGTCCACCACCGCCGTTATCTCCGCCACCTTGGCGTCCCCCACCACCCGGCGGACGATCTCCGTGCCCGCGTAGCCGTAAGCGTCGGCCATCACGCCGTCCAGCCAGGCGCGGCGGAAGGGGGCGGCCCGGTACAGGGGGAAGGCCACCAGCGCGTCGTAGGCCCGCTCCAGCTTCTCCGCCGTCGCTCCGCAGAGGTCCCGGACCGTCCGCTCCAGCGCCGCGCGGGCGGAGGCGCTGCCGCCGGGGGCGAAGACGTGGTACGCCCAGGCGAAAAACAGGTTGCCGATCACGTTGCCGATGTCGTAGCCCATAGGCCCGTAAAAGGCGAATTCCGGGTCGATGATCTTCACGCCGTCCCCGTTCGCAAAGATGGAGCCGGTGTGCAGGTCCCCGTGAAGCAGGGCCTGGGCGTTGTTCATAAAGCGGTCGCGCAGCTTCCCCACCTCGGCGTGAAGGGCCTCGTCCCGGTAGAGGAGCGATTCCACAAAGGCCTCGTTTCCGGGGAAGAGGACGTTGCGGCCCTTGTAGTCCCAGTAGGGCTCGGTAAAGACCAGGTCCTCGCTGATGTCGCACAGCTCCGGGTTCACGAAAAACCGCGCCCGCTCCTTTTTCGTCCGCCGGTCCAGCACCAGGTCCGTGGTGGGGAGGAGGGTCCGGACCAGAAAGGTGGAGAGGTTCTCCGCCAGATGGCCGTATACCCGGCCCTCCGCCAGCTCCCGGCGCAGGCTTTTGTAGGCGGAGATGTCCTCCATGGCGATGGCGGCCCGCGCCTCGTCGAAGTGGTAGACCTCCGGGACGAACCCCGGGGCCAGAGCGGCCTCGATCCGCAGGGCCTCGGCCTCGATCCGGCTGCGGCCCACGTCCAGCGGCCGGCCCGAGGACCGCAGCAGGCGGTCCGCCTGCTTGATGACGAGGGAGCGCCCGCCGGACGCCGGGCGGACGCGGAACACGTAGTTAATGTTGCCGTCCCCGATCTCCTGGCAGACGGTCTCCTCCTCCGGCGGGAAGAACCGGAGGACCTCCGCAGCGTAGCGCCTCGCGTCCTCCGGGGTCATCAGATGAAGCTCAGGCATGGACTTCTCTCCCTTTCCTTTGGAATGATCTGTAAGCAGTTCCATTATAAGGCGGAAAGAAAACTTTCGCAAGGGGCCTCGCCCCGTGGGCTTTTGGCGCGGCCGGGTTTGAGTGAACAGGCTGCAACGCTCCAAGCCGGAGCGAGCAGGATCGCTTTGCAATGTGGAGGGCGATCCATTATAATACGCGTAAAGTACGTCTTGGGCGGAAAAGGCGTACCCGGCAAATCGCAAACCATCCCTATGCCGGATAAATCGATGATGCCAAGAACAATTTGCCGGACTTTGGTTCTTTCTCCCCAGCCAACCTAATAGCATACACGACTATAAAACTTGAATGTTAATATGCGTTGCTTGCAGCAATGGGCAGTTTCTCATACAATCGTGCCAACGACTGAAAGAAAGGAAGTCATCCCTGATGTTAAACAAAAACATGAAAGCAATTAGGAAATCAAAAGGACTTTCGCAAGAAGAGCTTGCTGTCAAGCTGAATGTGGTGCGACAAACAATTTCGAAATAGGAGCAAGGATTGTCGGTTCCTGATTCTGATATGCTGCTCTCCATTTCGGAAGTGCTTGAAACCCCGGTAAGCACTTTGCTTGGAGAAACCGTTGCCCTGTCGAAAGTTGATGATCTAAAAGCGATTTCCGAAAAACTGGAGGTTATAAACTTGCAGCTTGCACAAAGGAAAACCGTGAGGAGGAATATGCTTCATTGGCTGCTTGTCTCAGTGAGTATGGTCGTAATAACGATTTTTGCGGTCCTAATAGCATTAAACAGCCCTTATTTAGGTTGGGATTATGGTGATCCTGAAACTACTGTTTTCGGAGCAGCCTTTCACGTATTTGAATGGCTGTTTGTCAGGCTGGCGCCGATGATCCTTTTTGGGGCAATCGTTGGGATTTCCTTGACACGGAAGAAAGTATAAAACTGCTCTGCCTTTTGGGGGGACAGTTCAATCTTCAAAATCCGCGATTTATCGGCTGATTGAACTGCGCCATCCTTGGGTGAGCGCGTCTTTGCCGGTATCCTCATTTGCCGGGGCGGCAGTGAAAACGGGCGGCGGTCAAGTCCTGGCGCAGACTCTTTTGGGGACCCTGCCGGAAGCGCCGCGGTTTCGCCCGTTCTCACCCAGCGCAAAAGAGGGACGATCGGCGGCAAAGCGGATCGTCCCTCTCCTTATTGGATCTTGATCTCCACGCCGTTCACCGCCACGCTGTCCTCACAGCGGATGAGGATGTACCTGGCCCCGTCGATGATGCGCGTCTCCACCAGGTCGCCCCGGTCCGGCGCAACCCGCACCGTCACGTCCGCCGTGGTGATCTCAAGCTGCTTCATATCCACCAGGTTCCGGGGGCTCAGGTCCGCCTGGGGGCCGAAGGCGGCGTCGTACCGGGCGTCGAAGGCGTCCACGTGGCGGTCCTCCACGCCGCACTCCGCCAGCACCCGCTTCACCGTGCCCTTGGAGACCGTCAAAGGCTCCTCCACCTTGTTGATCTTGTGATCCTCGATCAGCCCGCAAAGCTGTCCGTGGACGCTCTGGACCACCTGATAGCTGCAATCCTCCGCCAGCGTGTCCCCCAGGATGGTCTGGAACGTCTCCCGCTGCTCGTCGGCGGCCATGGGGGCCGGGGCGCGGAACACCGCGTCCACAAATTCCGGGTGGGTCTGGGACGTGTCCCTGGAGTAGTACAGGGCGTTGTACAGGTTCGTGCTCCGCTCGTCGAAGGCGGGGAAGAGGAAGCCCACCTCCGGCGCGGACACCACCCAGTCCGCCGCCAGGGTGTGGAAGGTGTTTTCGTTTACATAATAACTAAGCGCGGACTTTGTCAGCTTCACGGGGCACACGCTGCAAAGGATGTAAGTGAACACCTCGGAGGAGGCGTCGTCCTGCCGCTCCCCGTCCCTGGAGCGGTAGGGCACGTCGTAGGCGTCGTGGGCCAGGAGGATGAGGAAGTTGCCCGGCAGGTCCAGGGACTGGATGATCTTCCGGTAAAGGGCCTGCACTGCCTCCTGGTCCCGGAGGGTGGAGCCGCGCAGGGCCATGAGCAGCCGGTGCTCCTCGCCCTCGGCCACCTGCCGGGTGTCGAAGGAGACGTCCAGCAGGTTCTTTCCCAAGGTGCCGGACAGCGTCCGGCGCAGCACGGCCAGAAGCTGTTCGCTCTCCTCCTGGCGCATCAGGGCCAGGGACTGGTCGAACTGGGAGATGATCTCCCTGTTTTCGTTTACATAACATCCGCAGATGTGGGTGATGTTGCTCTTGTCCGCCCGGAAGCGGCGGCGGAGCTCCCCGATTTCTTTTTCGTTCATGGAAAACCTCTTTCGTCAACGGGATTTCGGTGTGCGTAGCGCCGTTTCAGGATACCACAAAAGGGCCGGGATGGAAAGAGAGGATTTCGCCGCGGTTTTGGCACTTGCATCCGAAGAGAAAATGTGGCATAATAGCAACGCGTCTATGAGGAGCGGTATCGAAGTGGTCGCAACGAGCTTGACTCGAAATCAAGTTGTCCGCAAGGGCACGTGGGTTCGAATCCCACCCGCTCCGCCATAATGGGATTAGCCGAAACGTCTTGCTTTTTGCAGAAAAAGGTATTTTCGGCGCAAAATAAGCAGGGCCGTTGAATGGCTCTGCTTATTTTGCGTTTTTAGGGAGGGGTTTTTGTGTCAAAAGAAAAACAGCGGCCGCTTTATATTGTTGCTATCTGCATATGTGAACAGAGACGATTGCTCAAAAAAGCGTATATTAGACCATATTCAGGATCATAACTGGCTGATCCTCTCTGAACGCGATAAACAGCTCAACCCCAAAATAAAAGAACCTATCTGGAGAAATGAATTGGCTTTTGTCAGAAAGCATCTTGTTTCAGAAAATTATCTTTGCAGTGATGAACTAAACCAATGGAAAATAACCATTTCCGGAATAGGATATCTGGTTGATCTTTTTGAGTGCTTTAAGGTCTCTGAACACGCGCTGTTGACGGAAAAGGCCATGGCCGACGCGGAAATGATTGTGCAGGAGATCCTTTTATCGGCGGTTTCGGCAGAGGCCGGCAAAAAGGAAAAAGTGAATATTGTCCCCACGAAGGCCGAAAGAGAAACGATTGTAAAACAGCGGATCGGACAAGGCGCCTTTCGCAAAAAATTGATTGCGCGCTCGCATGTTTGTCAAATATGCGGTTTGTCGCACGAAAGCCCTTTGAGAGCCAGTCATATAAAACCATGGGTCCAAAGCAGTATGGGGGAAAAGCTGGATATCGACAACGGCCTGTTGCTTTGTGCTCTGCACGATGGATTATTTGATAAAGGGCTCATTACCTTTTCTTCCACAGGAAGGATCATCATATCAAGCTTTCTTACACAAAAGGACCGCGAAATTTTGAAGTTAGATCCTATGATGGAAATACGCATTTTAGATACGCAGAAGCAATACATGCAATATCACAGAGAGCATGTATATCAACATTAAAAAAGTTTGAATTTTGTGTGGGCCCCGCTTCCGGCTGATGTTCAGTTCCCCACATGCCCGCTGGGCGGCGATCAAACCGCTTACCGCTTGCTCCGCGGCGCGGAAAAGTTTCAAATACAGCTCCTGGTGAAGCGGGCGTGGATCGGCGCGTGAGCGTCGAAAGAGCGCCATGGGCGGAACAGGCGGACGGCGGCATGGAGCAGACCTCCATGCCGCCGTTCATTCGCAGCGGCCCGTGCTTCACGCCCGGTCCGGGAACTTCGCGCACAGCGCGTCCAGCTCGTCGATGAGCCCGCGCATATCGTCCTTGGTCATCCGGCATTCCACCTCGGCGGTATCCTCGCCGTCCATGGTGTTGGGGAGGTAGAAGGACACGTCCACCAGAAATTCCTCGCCGTCCGCCTGGGCGGCCAGCTCGAAATAGGGCTCCACAAAGCTGGAGGCGTAGCCCGCCTTAATGCCCGCGTTCAGCACCTTCAGTCCGGCGGTCATCTCCTTGAGCTCATAGGTCAAAAGGCAGCTGTTGGAATCCTTGACGACCGTTCCGTCCGCCGTGTAGCAGGCCCGCAGGACCAGCCAGTTCCGATCGTCGCTGGTGGGATCGCCGCCGTCGGCGGGGAACTCATAGTTCACGATGTCCAGCTTCAAACTGGCCTCTTCGTTTTGAAACAGCATGGGCAAATCTCCTTATCGGTCGTTGTGGTGTTGGGCGTAGAAGGCGTTGTAGTCCAGAAGCTGGGCCTGGAGCAGGGCCGGGGTGTCCAGCCCGTAGGGACAGCGGCTCTTGCAGGCGTCGCAGTGGACGCACGCCTCGATCCGGTCCATCTTCTCCCGCCATGCGTCGCTCATATAGGGCTGGTAGGGGGACCGGCGCAGCAGGGCGGACATCCGCGCCGCCTGGGGGATGTCGATGCCGGCGGCGCAGGGCAGGCAGTAGCCGCAGCTCCGGCAGAAGTTGCCCGCCAGGTCCTTCCGGTCCCGCGCGATGACCGCCTCCAGCTCCGGCGTCATGGCGGCCCCCCGCCGGGACAGGGCCAGCCACTCCTCCAGCTCCGCCTCCCGCTGGATGCCCCAGATGGGGACCACGTTTTCGAACCCCTGCATGAAGGCGTAACACGCCTCCGCGTTGCTCAAAAGCCCGCCGGAGAGGCCCTTCATGGCGATAAAGCCCACGTCGTTGGCCTTGCACAGCGCCACCAGCTCCAGGTCCTTTTCCGTGGCCAGATAGCAGAAAGGAAATTGCAGCGTCTCAAAATTCCCGGAGAGGATGGCGTCCTTCGCCACGCCCAGGCGGTGGTTGGTGATGCCGATGTGGCGGATGTGGCCCCTGCGCTGCATCTCCAGCGCGGCGGCGAAGGCCCCGTCCGGGTCCTCCGGGTCCGGCAGGACGGCCGGGTTATGGAACTGGAAGAGGTCGATATAGTCCGTCCGCAGGCTGCGGAGGCTCTGCTCGATGTGGGCCATGGCCCCGGCCCGGTCCGCGGCGGCGGACTTGGTGGAGATCACCACGCTCTGCCGCACGCCCTCCAGGGCCTCTCCCAATTTTTCCTCACTGTCGCTGTACATATTCGCGGTGTCGAAATAATTGATCCCGCCATCCACGGCGCGGCGGACCAGCCTGACGGCCTCCGCCCTGGAGATGCGCTGAATGGGCAGCGCGCCGAAGGCTGTTTTGGTGACGCGCAGCTCCGTGCGGCCCAGCCGGACAGTTTCCATCCCGATTCCTCCTTCTCCGCGCCGCCGTCCCGGCGGCGCGCGTGATCGTTGCGGCTTTATTGTACCACACTTTTCCATGTTTGCAAATCGGCGCGGATATGGTAAAATGGAGAAAAAAGCGAAGGAAGTGGCCCCATGGACAAAGAACTGCATTTGAAGCTGACCGTCCGGCTGTATACGGACGACCACCGGCGCTGCTTCGGCCCCGGCATCGCCACGCTGCTCTCCCGGGTGCGGGAGCGCCGCTCCCTGCGGGCGGCGGCGCTGTCCATGGAGATGGCCTATTCCAAGGCGTGGCGCATCATCCGCACGGCGGAGGAGGTGTTCGGCTGCAAGCTCCTCTCCTCCACCATCGGCGGGCAGAACGGCGGCGGCGCGGTGCTGACCGCCGAGGCGGAGCGGCTGCTGGCGGCCTATGAAGCCTACTGCGCCGACGTGGAGGCCTACGCCCAGGCGCGGTTTGAGGAGTCCTTCGGCTTTTACCGGGACCTGGACAGGCGCTGAACAGGGAAAAAGAGACGGCGGTTTATACCGCCGTCTTCTTTATTTGCTGATCTGGGGCGGTTCGCCCATGGGCTCCACCTGGTCTTGGATGTCCGCCCAGCCCTTGTTGGCAAACTGGAACGTCTTTGCGTTCTTCGTTTGATACCAGGTCCCGCCGTAATAGAAGTAGGCGGCGTTCCAGTTGCCGCCGTAGCCGGAGTTGGTGTTGGCGAAGAGATAGACGTCGTGGGAGGCGTCTGTGCCGTATGCGTCCACATAGGGCTGCACATAGAGGGTGGTCCCTCCGGCCTGGAAGGTGGGCCATCCCCCGTACTGCAGGTAGTAGTATTTCCGAAGCATGTCGTTGGTGCCGCCCTTGTCCACCGCCTGGAGCAGCTCCTTCTGGAAATTCTCATCGTTGAAGCGGCTGCAATAGTCCGTGTAGATCTCGATCATCGTCAGGTCCGGCGAGCTGTGGACCGTGCAGGAAACGGTGATGACGCCGGTGCGCTCCTCCATGGAATAGGAGATTTTCCCTCCGGAGGGGCAGGTGTACTCCGCCCCGTGGTCCCGGTATGTATCCGCCACGGCGTCCCGGCCCTCCGTCATGTACGTCACGGACAGCAACCCCTTCAAGGACCGGCGGTTGGCGGCGCAGGCGGCCTCCCGGCTCCGGTCCAGGGACCCGGTAAAAATGGGGATCGCCACAGCCGCAAGGATGCCGATGAGGGCCACCACGATCAGCATCTCCATCAGGGTAAAGCCCCCGCGGCGTCTTTTCATCGGTCTCCACCTCTCATTTTTTGCGTTCTCTCGTCACAGTTTACCACGTTTTTTCAAAAATGGCAACCGACTGTATCCAAAACTCATGCCTCCGCCAGCCGCTCCGCCAGCGCGGCGAAGTCCTGGAGCGTCAGCCGCTCGCCCCGCACGTCGGCGCCCAGGCCGCAGTCCGCAATGGCGGCCTGGACCCGCTCCTTCCCAAGCCCCGGCAGGGCGGAGGCCAGGGAGTTGGCCAGGGTCTTTCGCCGCAGCAAAAACGCCCCCCGCACCACCTTGAAGAAAAACGCCTCGTCCCGGACCTCCACCGCCGGACGGGGCCGCCGGACGCACCGCAGCACGGCGGAGGTCACCTTGGGCGCGGGGAGGAAGCGGTCCGGGGCCACGTCGAAGAGGACCTCCGCCTCCATGTGGTACTGTAAAAACAGGGAGAAGGAGCCGCCGTCGGAGGACCCCTGCCGGGCCGCCAGCCGCCGGGCCACCTCCCGCTGGATGAGCACCGTCACCGTCTCAAAGCAGGGCGTCTCCACCAGCTTGGTCAAAACGGGGGTGGTGATGTTGTAGGGCAGGTTCGCGCACACGATGGGCCGCAGCCCCTGGAATTTCTCCGCCGCCAGGGCCGCCAGGTCCATCTTCAGCGCGTCGCCGGACACGATCTCCACGTTGGGGTAGGGGGCCATCGTCTCCGCCAGCACGGGCAGCAGCGAGCGGTCCACCTCCACGGACACCACCTTCGCCGCCCGCCGGGCCAGCTCCGCCGTCAGCGGCCCGATGCCGGGGCCGATCTCCAGCACGCCGCACCCGCCGTCCGCGCCGGAGGCCGCCGCGATGTCGCAGGGGACCTGGGGATCGATCAGAAAATTCTGCCCCATGGATTTGGAGAAGCGGAAATCGTGCCGTCCCAGCAGTTCCCGGATGGAGTCGTAGTCGCAAAGATTCATAGGAGCCTCCGAAAAAAAGATTGCCTGTAGTATACCACAGCCCCGCCGGTTTGAAAAGGGGACTTGCCGCCCCGCCTCACCCGTGGTAGGATGGAAAAAACGAAAGGAGACGCTCCATGCTGCAAACGATCTTCTTCGACCTGGACGACACCCTGCTGGACTTCACCCGGGCGGAGGCCGCCGCCCTCCGCCGCGCCCTGGAGGAGGCGGACGTGCCCGCCACGGACGCGGTGCTGGCGCGTTACCACGCCGTCAACCAGCGCCAGTGGGAGTTGCTGGAGGAGGGGAAGCTCACCCGGGAGCAGGTCCTCACCACCCGCTTTGAGATCTTGTTTCAGGAGCTTGGCCTGGTCCGCTCCCCGGAGGAGGTCTGCGCCCGGTACGAGGGGTATCTGGCCCAGGGCCATTTCTTCGTCCCCGGGGCGGAGGCCCTGCTCGCGGCCCTGTCTCCCCGGTACGGCCTGTACCTTGCCTCCAACGGGGCCGCCGCCGTCCAGCGCAGCCGGCTGAAAAGCGCGGGCATCACGCCGTATTTCAAGGGGGTGTTCATCTCCGAGGAGGTGGGGTACGACAAGCCCCGCAAGGAGTTTTTCGAGAGCTGCTTCGCCGCCATCCCCGGCTTTCGCAGGGACGCGGCGGTGATGGTGGGGGACAGCCTGACCTCCGATATCCGGGGCGGACGGAACGCGGGGCTTCGCACCTGCTGGTTCAACCCCCTGGGAAAGCCGCCGCGGCCGGACATCCGCCCGGACTATGAGATCGCCCGTCTGGAGGACCTCCCGGCCCTGCTGGACACGCTTTGAACCAGCGAAAAACTCCCCTGTGGGCAAAGCCCACAGGGGAGAAACCGCTTTTCGGGGAGGGAACGCTCAGTCCAGGATATAGACGTTGCAGCTCCTGCGGCCGAAGTTGATGCACTGCTCATAGGTGTCGTAATAGAGGTCCACCTTGTTGCCCCGGACGCCGGTATCCTCGGCCACGGCCAGACCGTACACCACGCTGCCGTCGGCGGCGGCGATATACATCCGGGTGCCCAGGGGGATCACGTTCTTGTCCACGGCCACGGTGCCCACCTGGACGAAGGTGCCGGTGGCGGTGGTGTAGTCCGCGCCGCCGTACCCGGCGGTGTAGGCGGTGGCGGTCATGCTCTTCACGCCGGAGAAGGACAGCGTGGCCCCGGACTGGAAGGTTAAAACGCCGCTTCCGTCCGCGTTTTTGGAGACGCTGGCGATGCGGTCGGCGGAGGAGACGGCGGCGGCCGCGGTGCCGTATTCCACGATCTCGTCCACGGCGGAGCTGTCCAGCTCCTCCACGAACTGGCGGGAGACCAGCTCGCCGCCGGACCACACCACCTCATAAACGGCGGTGCGCACGCCGTCGGCTCCGGCCTGGACCACCTGTTCCACGCCCTCGGCCAGCGCCGGGTTCGCCACCCGCACGGTCTGATACTGCACGGTCTCCCGCACCTGGTCGTAATAGGTAAGCTGGTCGTCCACGGTCAGGACCGCGCCGTCGCCGGAGAGGTCCACGGCCACCATGTCCAGGGGAGAGAGCTCGATGTGCAGGCGGCCCAGCAGGGCAGAGACGGTCTCCCGCCGCGCCTGGACGGACAGGGAGGCCCCGCCGTGGTTCACGGTGACGGTCTGGCCGGGGGCCAGGGTCACGTCGTAGCCGGTGCTGCCGGTGGTCACGTAGACCAGCTGGGAGGACAGGTCCTCCACCTGGGCGCCGCCGTCCAGCACGATGGCGGCGTCGTCCTCCCCGGTGAGGATATAGAGGGCGGCGGCGTGGTCCATGGTGATCCAGCTCACGCTGGTCGCGGCCAGCAGAGCGAAAACGGCCAGGCCGTGCCGCCTCCAGAGCAGATGCAGTTTTTTCCGCAAGTCGTGACTGTTCAAATTCATACCTCCTGAAGGGTCTTTCAGGCCCAGTTTTCCCCGTTTCCGCCAGGCGCATCCAGGCGCCGCGGCGGGGATGAAACAACTTGTAACTTTTGTTACCGGCTGAAAAACTGGGCTCAGTATACACCTGCCTCCCACTTTTGTCAAGTTTTTAGGGCAGCGGCGGTATTATGTCCCCCACTTTTGACGATTTGCGGCCAAATTGGACTGGAATAAACTGTAAGCGCCAACAAAAAGGTAACAAAACGGTGACACGCCTGCGGCGGAAAACCGCCCCTGTACCGGATCTCCGGGATACAGGGGCGGTTTTTTTCAAAAAGCAGGTCTTTTGAAACTTATTTTTGGACTTCCGGCGTAAAGCCCAGATCCTCCAGCTCCTCCACGGCGGTCTTGACGCAGTGTTCGCAGCCGTCGATGGAAACGGTCTTGTCCGCCAGACTGACCTGGAAGTGAAGCTCCGCTCCGGTCAGGGCGTTGGTGATGCGCTTCACGCAGTTTTCGCACATCATGTCGGGTACGGAAATGGTCGTCATCGTGTGTGCCTCCTTGTTTTGTCGGTTTATTTCATCAGCTTCTGGATGGTGTTCACCAGCTCGTCCACCGCCTCCAGCCTGCCCGCTTGGATGTCCCGCACCACGCAGGTATGGATGTGGCTGCTCAAAAGCTCTTTGGAAAAGGCGTTCAGCGCCGACTGGATGGCGGAGACCTGGGTGAGGATGTCCGTGCAGTAGGCCTCCTTTTCCACCATGCCCCGCACGCCCCGGACCTGTCCCTCGATGCGGTTGAGCCGCCGCAGCAGGGCTTCGTACTCGGTGGATTCCCGGTGCTTCTGGCGGCGCTGCTCCGCCAGCGCCGCCGTCCGGATCTCCGCGATGATGTCCGCCGCGTTGTACAGGCCGTCCTCGTCGGGCTGGACCGGATGGACGTCAAACGGTTCCATAAAATCGGCCTCCTTCTTTTAATATGAGTGTTCCCGTTGAAAAGCGCCTTTGCAAAAACGCCGCCTCACAGTTTGCTGCGGCCCAGCCGCAGGGCGTTGCCCACCACGCACACGGAGCTGAGGGACATGGCCGCCCCCGCGAACATGGGGGAGAGCAGCGGCCCGCCGAAGAGGTAGAGAAGGCCCGCCGCGATGGGGATGCCCACGGTGTTGTAGCAAAAGGCCCAGAACAGGTTCTGCTTGATGTCCCGCAGGGTCAGGCGGCTCAGGCGGATGGCCCGGCTCACGTCCTCCAGATCGTCCCGCATAAGCACGATGTCGGCGGACTCGATGGCGATGTCGCTGCCGCCGCCGATGGCGCAGCCCACGTCCGCGGTGGTCAGGGCCGGGGCGTCGTTGATGCCGTCGCCCACCATCATCACGGTGCGGCCCTGGGCCTTGAGCCGCTCCACCACCCCGGCCTTCTCCTCGGGCAGCACCTCCGCGATCACCTCATCCACGCCCACCAGGGCGCCGATGTGGTCCGCCGCCGCCCGGTTGTCCCCGGTGAGCAGCACCGTGCGGATGCCCGCCTCCCGCATCCGTTGGACGGCGGCGGCGCTGGTGTCCTTCACCGGGTCCGCCACGCTGATGAGGCCCAGCAAAACGCCGCCCCGGGCGAAATACATGGGGGTCTGGCCCTGGGCGGCCAGCCGCTCCGCGTCCGCCCGCAGGGGGGCGGTCTCCACGCCGCCCTCCTCCAGCAGCCGCCGGTTGCCCGCCAGCACGGTCTCGCCCTCCAGGGAGGCCCGCAGGCCCCGGCCGGAGAGGTTTTCAAAGGTCTCGGGCCGCTTGGCCCCGCCAAGGCCGCGCGCCTGGGCGCAGGCCGTGATGGCGGCGGCCAGGGGATGGCCGCTGACGGACTCCACCGCCGCGGCGGTCTCCAGCAGCGCGGCCTCGCCGCACCGGTAGGGGACCACCTCCGTCACGGCGGGGGACCCCAGGGTGACGGTGCCGGTCTTGTCCAGCACCACGGTATCCACGCTGTGGGTGATCTCCAGGATCTCGCCGGAGCGGATCAGGATGCCGTGTCTGGCTCCCAGCCCCGTGCCCACCATGATGGCGGTGGGGGTGGCCAGGCCAAGGGCGCAGGGGCAGGCGATGACCAGGACGGAGGTGAACACCCGCAGCACGAAGGAGAAGGGCTGGCCCGCCGCGGCCCAGCCGGCGGCGGAGAGCAGCGCCACGCCCATCACCACCGGCACGAACACCCCCGCCACCTTGTCGGCGGTCTTGGAGATGGGGGCCTTCCGGCCCTGGGCGTCCTCCACGAAGCGGATGATGCGGGCCAGGGTGGCGTCCTCCCCGGTGCGGGTCACGGTGACGTACAGCGCGCCGTTCATGTTCACGCTCCCGCCGATCACCTCGCTGCCCGGGCTCTTTTCAACAGGCAGGCTCTCGCCGGTGAGCATAGCCTCGTTCACGCTGCTCTCGCCGCCGGTCACCGTCCCGTCGGCGGGGACCCGGGCCCCGGGCTTCACCAAAACGGCGTCTCCCGGCTTCAGGCTCCTGGTGGGCACCTCCCGGCCGTCCGCCGCCAGAATTGCGGTGTCCGGGGCCAGCTGCATCAGGGCGGTGATGGCGCCCTTTGTCTTTTGCATGTTCCGGCTCTCCAGAAATTTGCCCAGGGAGACCAGCGTCAGCACCACGGCGGCGGACTCATAGTACAGGTTGTGGACGTAGGCGTGGGGCTCGTCGGAGATGAGGAAGGTCATCGCCACGCTGTAGACGAAGGAGCAGGCCGCGCCGATGGCCACCAGGGAGTCCATGTTGGGGTTCCGGTTCCACAGGGCCTTGAAGCCGCCGGTGAAGAAGTGCCGCCCGCAGTAGAGCACGGGAACGGTCAAAAGAAGCTGCAAAACGGCGAAGTTCACCGGGTGGGTGTCCATGGAAAACAGGTCCGGCATGGGCAGCCCCGGCAGGCCGAAGGGCAGCATCTGCCCCATGGAGACATACAGCAGCGCCGCGGAGAACACCGCCGCCGTGACAAGCTCCAGCTTTTTCCGGCGGTAGGCCGCCGCCTCCGCGTCCCCGGCGTCCGGTCCGGCCGCCGTCTTTTCCTGTGCGTGGAGCGCCGCGCCGAAGCCCGCCTTCTCCACCTTGGCCACGATCTGCTCCGGTTGGACCTGGGTCTCGTCGTAGGAGATGGTCATGACACCGGTGGTCAAATTCACGTCGCTCCGCTCCACGCCCGCCAGCTTCCGCGTCACCTTTTCCACCGACGCGCTGCACGCGGCGCAGTGCATGCCGCTGATGTCGTATTTTTCCTCCCGCATGGGGACCTCCTTTTTCCGGGGAATATACCCCCCGGGGGTATTTTCTGCTTGCCCTGAATATATACCCCCCTGGGGTATTTGTCAACCCTGTTTTTCATAGCCTTCCCCAAGTGGGCGGGAATTTTTCAAAAGCCCTTGACTTCCAGGGGAACTGTGATATGATGGCAGCAGGGACCAAATTAAAAGTTTTGCCAACTAAAAATTTTTGTATATATGGGTGATGAAGATGAAAGAAACGATCAAATGGACCGCCAACCGCATGCCCGGGAGCGGGGACCGTCAGCTCTCCATGATGTCCCTGGAGAACGTGGCCAAGGCCAGGGCCTTTCACGCCAGCTTCCCCCAGTATTCCATCACGCCCCTGGCGCGCCTGGACGGCATGGCCAAGTATCTGGGGCTGGGCGGCCTCTATGTGAAGGACGAATCCTTCCGGTTCGGGCTGAACGCCTTCAAGGTGCTGGGCGGCTCCTTCGCCATGGCGCGGTACATCGCCCAGCAGATGGGCAGGGACGTGGGAGAGATGACCTATGAATACCTGACCAGCGAGAGCTTCCGCCAGGAGTTCGGCCAGGCCACCTTCTTCACCGCCACCGACGGCAACCACGGCCGGGGCGTGGCCTGGGCGGCCCACAAGCTGGGCCAGAAGGCCGTGGTCCACATGCCCAAGGGCAGCAGCATGGCCCGGTATGAGAACATTGCCAAGGAGGGCGCCCAGGTCACCATCGAAGAGGTGAATTACGACGACTGCGTCCGCATGGCCGCCGCCGAGGCGGCGGAGACCCGCCACGGCGTGGTGGTCCAGGACACGGCCTGGGAGGGGTATGAGGAGATCCCCGCCTGGATCATGCAGGGCTACGGCACCATGGCCGCCGAGGCGGCGGACCAGCTCCGCCAGGTGGGCGTGAACCGGCCGAGCCACGTGTTTGTCCAGGCGGGCGTGGGAAGCCTGGCGGGAGCGGTCATCGGCTATTTCACAAACCTCTTCCCCAACGACCCCCCGAAATTCGTGGTGGTGGAGGCCCGGGCGGCGGACTGCCTGTACCAGGGCGCGCTGGCCGGGGACGGCGAGCCCCGCATCGTGGACGGGGAGCTGCGGACCATCATGGCGGGCCTGGCCTGCGGCGAGCCCAACATCAGCTCCTGGGACATCCTGCGCAACCACGTCTCCGCCTTCGTCTCCTGCCCGGACTGGGTCAGCGCCCGGGGCATGCGGATGCTGGGCGTGCCCGTGAAGGGCGATCCCACGGTGATCTCCGGCGAGTCCGGCGCGGTGGGCATGGGCCTGATCGCCTCCGTGATGGAGGACGACGGGTACCGGGATCTGCGGGAGCATCTGGGGCTGGACCGCTTCAGCCAGGTGCTGCTGTTCTCCACCGAGGGGAACACGGACCCCATGAAGTTCCGCAAGGTGCTGTGGGACGGGGAATATCCCACGGTTTGACGATTTGACGCAAAAGCGCCTCCGGCCGCCGCCGGAGGCGCTTTTTTTGAAGGTCCCGGTTTCTCCGGTCCTGGGGGAGAGCCGGCCGCCTCAAAAGACCGGAAGCGCCGCCCCGGGG
>JAEXWS010000213.1 GCA_023406225.1 Bacillota bacterium
GCTTGTCGAAAAAGCCTCGCAGAGTTCGCGCCCGGAGGCGCGAAGAAAATCAAATCTATTTTCTCCGGCGACATGTGCGTCGGAGAAAATACATCTCGGTCCGTAAGTGTGCGAACTGTCCGCTCACAGCGGACAGTGAGTGCGCGCGGCGGGCCGCAGCCTACTCGAAAAAGTGCCTTCGGCACTTTTTCGACAGCCTAAGCGCCCCCGCCATGCGGCGGGGGCGCTCGTTCATTCTTCCACTTCTTTCAACCGGTCCACATAGGGGCTTGCCATGCAGCTCACCTCGGCGGCCTGCTGCTTGTACTTTTCCACATTAGCGGCGCTCTGCTTCACGGGCTGGATGGTGCCCGCGCCCGCCACGCAGCCGCCGGGGCAGCCCATGCCCTCCAGCAGGTACCCGTCCCGCTTTCCGGCCTTGGCCATCATGAGCATCTTGCGGCACTCCTTCAGCCCGTCGCCGTACTCGATCTTCACCTCCCGGTCCGGATCGATGTGGCGGATGGCCTCCACCACCGCGGCGGCCACGCCGCCGCCCACGGCGAAGCCGCGGCCCATGGCCGTGCCCTCGTCCAGATCGTCCCCGGGACCGGCCTCGATCTTGGAAAAGTCGATGTCCTTGGCGTCGAACATGCCCTGAAGCTCCTCAAAGGTAAGCACGAAGTCCACGTCGGACCGGACGGACCTCCGGTTCGCCTCCAGCTTTTTGGCGGCGCAGGGCCCGATGAAGCAGATGCGCGCCTCCGGATGCTGCTTTTTCACCATGCGGGCGGTGATGACCATGGGGGTCAGGGCCATGGAGATATAGTCCTTGAACTCCGGGAAGAGCTTTTTGGCCATGACGCTCCACGCCGGGCAGCAGGAGGTGCCCATGAAGGGCTGCTTGGCGGGGACGTTCTCTAAAAAGTCGTGGGCCTCCTCCACGGTGCAAAGGTCCGCCCCGATGGCCACCTCCACCACATCGTCAAAGCCCAGGATGCGCATGGCGGCCTTCAGCTTTGCGGGGGTGGTGCCGAACTGGCCCACAAAGGCCGGGGCCACGCAGGCGATGACCTTCTCGCCCCGCTTCATGGTGTTGATGATCTGGAAGATCTGGCTCTTGTCCGCGATGGCGGCGAAGGGGCAGTTCACCAGGCACATGCCGCAGGAAACGCACTTGTCATAGTTGATCTTGGCCCGGCCCAGCTCGTCGGACTCGATGGCGTCCATACCGCAGGCGGCGGCGCAGGGACGCTCGATCCGGCTGATGGCGTGGTAGGGGCACTGGTTCACGCACTTGCCGCACTTAATGCACTTATCCTGATCGATGACGGAGTGCTTGTCCTTATCCACATAGATGGCGTCCTTGGGACAAACGTTCATGCAGGGGTGGGAGATGCAGCCCTGGCAGCTGTCCGTCACCCGGATCTGCTTGGGAGGGCAGGCGTTGCAGGCGAAGGTGATGATATTGACCAGGGGCTCTTCAAAAAACTTGTCGTCCGCGGCCGCGGCCTCCTCGATGCCGTAGCTGGCGGGGGCCCGGACGGACACGGGCTGCAAGGGCAGGCCCACGGCCAGGCGCAGGCGCTCCTGGACGATGGCCCGCTCCAAAAACACGTCGTGGCGGTGATGGGCCACCTCGCCGGGAACGATCTTGTAGGGGATGTGGTCGATGCGGCTGTAATCCCCGCCCTCATAGGCGAGGCGCGCTACCTCGGTGAATACGTTCCGGCGGATATCGTCGACCGCGCTGTGGACTCCACGCATACTTCATTTCCTCCATTCCGCCGACGGGTCGCATTCCGCGTCTGGCGAATTTGTGATTGGCGTACTCATTATATAGGAGGCATTGGCGCAATGCAAGGTGGGATTCCTGGAAAATCGGCGGTTTTCCCCTCATTTTACGGGCCTTTTATACAAACCCGGGAGCGGCCCTCCCGAAAAAGCGCCTTCGGCGCTTTTTCGAACGTCACAAAGGGGCGGCCCGTTTTCGGGCCGCCCCTCAGGCTGTCGGGAAAGTCCGGACTTTCCCGACAGCCTGAAAATGCCGTTACTTTTCCGGGGCAAAGCCCCGGGAAAGTCCTCGCTTCGCTCGCCGAACGCCTGCCGGCTTTTCGGGGCATTTGATCCCATGCGAGGCGGGCTGCCGCCCCCTCGCGCTCCCCCGCCCTAAGGCAGCAAGAAATTCCTGAAATACAGGTTTTTCGACAAGCAAAGGGGCGGCCCTTTTCGGGCCGCCCCTTTGCTTTGGAGAGGGTAGGAAGAAGAAAGAAATGAAAAAAGAGGGGTTCGTTTGCTTCCTCTTGTGAGGATGGTATCAGCATACCCGGAAATCCTAAAATTAATCTTAAAAAGTTTTGAATCGTTTGTGAACGTTCGCCCGGAGGCGCCCTTTCAGATAGATTTCAGATTCTCCGCCTATAATGGCACCGCAAAACCGGAATTTTATCGGGCGCCCGACGGCGCATGGAGGTTCGTATGATCGAGGTCAGAGACTTGGTGAAGCGGTACGGGGACCACTGCGCGGTGGACCGCCTGAGCTTCACGGTGGAGGACGGGCGGGTGTTCGGCTTTCTGGGGCCCAACGGCGCGGGAAAATCCACCACCATGAACATGATGACGGGGTATCTCGCCGCCACGGAGGGACAGGTGGTCATCGAGGGCCACGACATCCTGGAGGAGCCGGAGGAGGCCCGGCGGTGCATCGGGTATCTGCCGGAGATCCCGCCGCTGTATCCGGACATGACCGTGACGGAGTACCTGCGGTTCTGCGCGGAGCTGAAGAAGATCCCCGCGGCGGAGCGGCGAAAGCAGATCGAGAAGGCCGTGACCCTGACCCACCTGGAGGATCAGGCCGCCCGGCTCATCCGAAACCTCTCCAAGGGCTACCGCCAGCGGGTGGGCCTGGCCCAGGCCATCCTGGGCTTTCCGAAGATCATCATCCTGGACGAACCCACCGTGGGCCTGGACCCCAAGCAGGTGGTGGAGATCCGGGAGCTGATCCGCCAGCTCGCCGTGGACCACACCGTTATCATCAGTTCCCACATCCTCTCGGAGATCCGGGCGGTGTGCGACCATGTGCTTATCATCCGCAAGGGGCGGCTGGTGGCCTGCGACAGCCCGGAGGCCCTGGAGGAAAAGCTCTCCGCCGGGGGCGGGCTGGACGTGACGCTGAAATGCGGCCGGGAGGAGGCGGAGGCCCTGCTGGACGGTCTGGCGGGCGTGACGGACCGCGCGGAGCTGGAGACGGCGGCGGGCGCCGTCCGATACGCCCTGTCCGCCGGGGAGGACGTGCGGGAGGCGCTGTTTTTCGCCTGCGCCCGGGCCGGAACGCCCATTTTGGAGCTGCGGCCCAGGACGGCTTCTTTGGAGCAGGCGTTTCTGGACCTGACGGACGACGACGACACGGTGGCCGCCCGGGCGGCGGCCCTGCTGAACGGCGGGGCGGAAGAAGGGGAGGCAGACGATGAAAGCAGTTTATAAGCGGGAGGTCGGCTCCTATTTCAACTCCATGACCGGGTGGGTGTTCATTTCCGCCCTGTGCGTGTTTATCGGCATTTACTTCATGGCGTACAACCTGTTCGCGGGCTATCCCTATTTCTCCATGGCCCTGGGGTCCACTCTGTTCGTGTTCATGGTGGTCATCCCCATCCTGACCATGCGCTCCATGGCGGAGGAGCGCCGCAGCAAAACGGACCAGCTCCTTTTGACCGCCCCCGCCAGCGTGCCCGCCATCATTCTGGGGAAATACTTCGCCATGCTGACGGTGTTCGCCGTGCCGGTGGTCGTGGCCTGCCTGTGCCCCCTGGTCATCCGCCTCAACGGCACGGCCTTTCTGCGGGCGGACTACGCCTCCATCCTGGCGTTTTTCCTGCTGGGGGCGGTGGAGATCGCGGCGGGGCTTTTGATCTCCTCTTTGACGGAGAGCCAGATCATCGCCGCCGTGGGGACCTTCGCTCTGTTGCTGCTGCTTTATCTCTGGGACGGGCTGGTGGGATATCTGCCCACCTCCGCCGCCGGGTCGCTGCTGGGCCTTCTGGCGGCGCTGATCCTGGTGTGCTTTTTGGTGAACGCCCTCTCGAACAACTGGAAGGTCACCGCCGGGACCCTGGCGGCGGGGGCCGCGGTCCTCTTCGGATTCTACGCGAAGGACGCCTCCGCCTTTGAGCGCCTGCTTCCAAACGTGCTGGGGAACTTCTCCCTGCTCTCCGCCTTCGACAGCTTTTCCAACGACCACGTTTTCGACGTGACGGGCCTTTGCCTGTACCTGTCCCTGGCCGCGCTGCTGGTGTTTCTGACCGTTCAGGTGGTCCAGAAGCGCCGGTGGAACTGAGAGGAGGCGTTTCGACATGGAGAAAAAAAGCGTTCGGGGATCCGTGAAGCGCGCCGCCGGACGGCATGCGTCCCGCCGGGGCGCGTTTTCCGCGGGACTCACCGCCCTGGCGGTGGCGGCGGTGGCGGCGTTCAACCTGCTGATGGCCCAGCTCCCCGCCGGCTGGACCCAATTTGACATGACCGGCAGCGGCATCTATAATATAACCGATACCTCCCGGGACTATCTGGCCGCCCTGGACGAGGACGTGGCGATCCACGTGCTCTCCGACAAGGCGTCCCTGGATTCCCGCATCGTCCGCTTCCTGGACAAGTACGGGGAATTGAGCCGCCGCCTCACCGTGGAGTACGTGGATCCCACGGTGTTCCCCTCCGTGCTGTCCCGGTACGGCGTGGAGGCGGAGACGGTGGTGGTCACCTGCGAGGCGACGGGCCGCCAGGAGTCCTTCCCCGTGGACGACATCATCGGCTACGACATGATGTCCTATTACTACTACGGCGCTTACAACGAGACGGATTTCGACGCGGAGGGCCTTTTGACCTCCGCCGTGGACGGCGTGCTGACGGACGCTACCCGGGCCGTGTATGAGACCACCGGCCACGACGAGAGCGCCATGCCCATCAGCGTGGAGGCCCTGTTCAAAAAGGTCCACATGTCCGTGGACACCGTGAACCTGCTCACCGACGGCGGCATTCCCGCCGACTGCGCCCTGCTGGTCATCAACGAGCCGGAGCGGGACCTGGCGGATGACGAGCTCACCATGCTGCTGGACTATCTGGCCGGAGGCGGCCAGGTGATCTACACCATGGCGGGCCGGCTGGACGACCTGCCCAACTTCAACGCCCTCTGCGGGACCTACGGCATGAAGGTGGCGGACGGCATGATCGCGGACGCCTCCCGGCACTATCAAAATAACCCCTATCTCTTCTTCCCCCTGGTGGACGGCAGCGTGGACGCGGCCGGCGGCGTCACCAGCGACGCGACCGTGTTGTTCTACGCCTCCCGGGGCTTCACCCTGACGGACCCCGCCCGAGACGCCATCACCGTCTCCTCCTTCCTCACCACCTCTCCCGACGGCGTGGCCGTGACGGACGGGACGGACCAGACCGCCGGGACCTACGCCGTGGGCGCCGTGGCCACGGAGGAGGTGGACGACGGGATTACCGCGCGGCTGACGGTGTACGGCGCAAACTCCCTCATCAGCACGGACCTCACCTCCAGCTTCACCAATCTGGACAACAACAGCCTCTTCATGTCCTCCGCCACCTGCGGCTTCCAGGACCTGAACGATCTCGCCATCCAGCCCGTCAGCCTGCAAACGCCCACCAACACCATCACCACCGGCGGCATCTGGGCGCTGCTGTTCATCTTTGTGATCCCCTTCGGCCTGCTCGCGGCAGGCTTCGCCCGCTGGATGCGCCGCCGGAAACTGTGACGGAAGGAATTTTGAGCCCATGAACAAAAAGCAAATGAGGACCCTGCGGCTGCTGCTGGGCATCATCGCGGTGCTGGCCGCCGCCCTGGTCGTCGTTCTGGCGGTGAAGTCCCGCCAGGCCGACCAGGAGGCGGAGGAGGCCGCCGCTCAGGAGCAGTCGGGCGTCATCACGCCCCGGCAGACCTATTCCGCCATCTCCTACCACAACGGCAGCGTCACGCTGTCCTTCACCGTGAACGAGGCAGGGGAGTGGGTGTGGGCGGACGACCCGGACTTCCCCCTGGACGACTCCAACATTACCGCCATGGCGGACCTGCTGGCCGCGCTGAAGCCCCAGCAGACCATCACCGAGGGCGACACGCTGGAGGCCTACGGCCTGGACCAGCCCTCCGCCACCCTCACCGCCACCGCGGCGGACGGCGAAACGCTGACCCTTTCCCTGGGGAAGGCCACCACCGACGGCACCAGCTACTACATGCTGATGAACGGGGAGGAGAGCCCCGTCTACATCATCGCGGACACCCTGTACAAGCAGATGTCCAAGGCTATTTACGACATGTGCCGGCTGCCGGAGCTGCCCGATCTCTCGGAGGCCAGCCTGGAGACCGTCATCCTCAAGGGCGCTTCCACCACGGTCCTCAAGGCCGCCCGCCCCGACGGGGAGGACGGCGCCGTGACCTGGACCGCCGGAGGCGCAGACGTCACCGGGCGGGAGGACCTGGCCGCGGCGCTTTCGGAGCTGGCGGCCCTGGCGCCGTCCAGGTGCGTGGACTACAAGCCCACGGACGACGCGGTGTCCATTTGCGGCCTGGCGGAGCCCGCCGTGACCCTCACCGTGGTCTACGCCTCCGGCGGCGGGTCCCAGACGCTGGCGCTGGCCTTCGGCGGCCAGACCCTGGACGGCGCGGGCCGCTACTTCCGGATCGGGGACGACGCCACCATCTACCAGGCGGACGCGGACAGCGTGGACGCCCTGATGCGCATGGCGGAAAACGGCCTGGGCGCGTAACGTTGCATTCATTTCCCACCGTGTGGTACAATCAGGGGGGAGCGGGACCGCTCCCCCCTGGATCTTTATTTGGAGGTGGTTTCATGCGCGTTTTGATCGTGGAGGATGAACTGCGGCTGGCGGCCACCCTTCAGGACCTTCTGGAGCTGGAGGGCTATACCGCCGACGTGTGCAACGACGGCGAAGCGGGGCTGGACAACGCCCTGACCAGCATTTACGACGTGATCTTGCTGGACGTGATGCTGCCGAAGCTGGACGGCTTCACCGTGCTGCGCCGCCTGCGGGCGGCGGGAAGCACCACGCCGGTCCTGCTGCTCACCGCCCGGGACCAGGTCTCCGACAAGGTGGAGGGGCTGGACTGCGGCGCGGATTACTATCTCACCAAGCCCTTTGAGCCCAGGGAGCTGCTGGCCTGCGTCCGCGCCCTGACCCGGCGGCAGCCGGAGCTGCGGAACACGGACCTGCTCTCCTGCGGGGACCTGACGCTGGAAAAGGCGTCCTTCACTCTCTCCTGCGGGGGACGGTCCGTCCGGCTGAGCCGCAAGGAATTTGACATGATGGAGCTGTTTATCCTCAACCAGAAGCTGGTCATCACCAAGGAAAACCTGCTGCTGAAGATCTGGGGCTACGAATCCGACGCGGAGGACAACAACGTGGAGGTCTACGTCTCCTTCCTGCGCAAAAAGCTGGAGCACCTCCGCTCCGCCGTGAAGATCAAAACCATCCGCATGGTGGGCTACTGCCTGGAACTGCCCCAGGACTAGGGCCCCTTTTCCGGGGAATCTGACGTTGTTTCGCATGTTCCGACCACTTTTTCCACGTTTTCCACAAAGTTTTCTACAAAGGGGGAGGTCCGGGCCGTGATCCGTAAGCTTCAGCTCAAATTTGTGGCCATTTTCATGGCCATGGTGACCCTGGTCCTGGCGGGGATCTTTTTCTCGGCCTACTCCTCCGCCAAAAACAGCGTGGAGGCCACCAGCCGGGACGTTTTACAGCGGGTCATCAGCGAGGCAGGGGACGTGCGCAGCGATTTTTATCCCATCCTGCCGTCCCTCGGGCCGGTGCAGCTCCCCTATTTTACCGTCCGCGTGACGGCGGACAGCCTTCCCATCCGTTCCTACACGGCCCGGGTGGTCTCCGGCACCTACGCCAACCTCAACGACACGGCGGAGCTGGCCGTCATTTTGACGGACTGCCTGTCCCAGGGGGAGAGCGAGGGGATCATCAGCCAGTACAATCTCCGTTATCTCCGGCGGGACAGCGGCGCTTACACCACCCTGCTGGCCTTTGTGGACATGTCCTCCGAATACGCCACCCTGGGCCGCCTGGTCCGGTCTTTTTTCCAGATCGCCCTGGTGATCTATCTTTTGCTGCTGGCCGTCTCCGTGCTGCTGGCCAAGTGGGTCTCCGCGCCGGTGGAGCGGGCCTGGCTCCAGCAGCGCCAGTTCCTCTCGGACGCGTCCCACGAGCTGAAAACGCCTTTGACCGTCATCCTCTCCAACGCGGAGCTTCTGGAGGCCGCGCCCCTGGACGTCCGCCCCGCCCGCTGGGCGGACAACATCCACTCCGAGGCCCAGCGGATGAAAAAGCTGGTGGAGGAGATGCTGACCCTGGCCCGGGCGGACCATATGACCCGCACCGCCGTCCTGACGGAGGTCTCCCTCTCCGACGCGGCGGCGGACTGCGCCCTGGCCTTTGAGCCGGTGGCCTTCGAGGCGGGCAAGTCCCTGACGTATCAAATCACGGAGGGCGTGACGGTGCTGGGGGACCGGGACAGGCTCAAGCAGGTGATCTCCGTCCTGCTGGATAACGCCATCAAATACGGCGAAGCGGGAGGGACCGTGACGCTGACGCTTCAAAAGACGGACCGCCAGGCCCGCCTCACCGTCTCCAATCCCGGCGCGCCCATCCCCCCGGAGCAATTGGGCCGGCTGTTCGAGCGGTTTTACCGGGCGGACGCCTCCCGGGGGGAGAAGAGCGGCTTCGGCCTGGGCCTCTCCATCGCCGCGGCCATCGCCGCCGAGCACAAGGGCGCGCTGAAGGCGGAGAGCGACGCGGCCTCCACCCGCTTTTTCTTCACGCTGCCGCTGAAAAAGGGATAGGCACGGGCCGGCGAACCGCCGGCCCGCCTTTCCATTCTGTAAGAATTTCGTAAGAAACAGCCCGGCTTCTTTGAAAGAATTATCCCGTATGCTGGTCTCAAGCTCAAGGAGGGAATGAGATGAACGAATGCATTCTGGTGGTGGACGACGATCCCGAGATCGTGGGGGCCATCGCCATCACCCTGGAAAAGGAGGGCTACCGGTGCCTGCGGGCCTATAACGGCATGGAGGCCCTGGACCTGTGCCTGGACCCGTCGGTGCGGCTGATCCTCATCGACGTGATGATGCCCAGGCTGGACGGCCTCTCCGCCCTCATCCGCATCCGGGAAAAGCGGAACCTGCCCATTATCGTCCTGTCCGCCAAAAGCGAGGACACGGACAAGATCCTGGGCCTCTCCATGGGGGCGGACGACTATATTACCAAGCCCTTCAACCCCCAGGAGCTGGCGGCCAGGGTCCGGAGCCAGCTCCGGCGGTACACGCTGCTGGGGGACATCCACGCGGAGGGACGGGGAAACGCCATCGTCAACGGGCGGCTCTCCTACGACCCGGACAAGCTGGAGCTGCGGGCGGACGGGGAGGCGGTGAAGCTCACCGCCACGGAGACGAAGATCGTGGACCTTTTGATGCGCAACCCCGGCCGCATCTTCCCGGCGGAGGAGATCTACCGCCGGGTGTGGAGCGAGGACGCCTTCGCCTGCGAGAACACGGTGATGGTCCATATCCGCCGCATTCGTGAAAAAATCGAACTCAACCCGAAGGAGCCAGACTATATTAAGGTGGTGTGGGGCATTGGATACAAAATGGAACAGCATGGATAGGGACCCCGGGGCGGGTCTGGAGGAATTTGTGGCCCGGGAGGTCCGGGAGGCGGCGGAGCCGTCTCCCGGCGCGGGAGCGGGCGGCAGGCGGACGCTCCGGGCCGCGGCGGCCTTTCTGGCCTTTTTCCTGGGCGTCAGCTTGACGGTGGGGAGCTTGGGCGGTCTTGCGGGCCGCTGGGCCTGGGAGCGGGACACGGACCAGTGGTGGCGCGGAGACTGGCAGGAGACCTCCTCCTTCCGCTGGGCCGTCAGCAATTATCTGGAGGAATTTCTCACCCTGGGCGCGGGGGGGACCCTGGATTGGTACGACGAAGCGGTGACGGAGGTCTACGATTCCGTCATCGCGCGGCAGTATGAATACAGCCTGAGCCCCGGCTGGTCCTGGAGCGAAATGCCCGCGGAGTACAGGGCCTACGCCTATGCCGACCCGGAGTCCTCCTCTCTGGATGCGATCCTCAAGGCCGAACCGGACTATTTTTACAAGAGCAACAAAAACGTGCTCTACCATGTTCTTCGCCAGGGGCGCTCAAAGTATGACAGCGCCGGCTCTTACAGCAACACCGGGGAAGGGCAGTCCCTCTCCTCTTACGACGCGCTTCCGGAGGGATACAACTTCCTGCTGACTTTTGCGGACGGCAAGGTGCGCATCTGGAAGGACGGGACCGAGCTGGACGTTTACGGCGGCGGGGTCTACACCGATGAGAGCCTCTGGTTTGTCCCGGGCTATGAGAATTTCCAGGCGGGCGAGGGCGTGGAGGATGTGACGGTGTCCTTCGCCATCCGCCAAACGCCCATGCAGTATCTCCGGGGAAATTACAGCGGCGGCGGGGTCTATCAGAACAACCGCCTCTACAATCTCTATCAGGGCATGGAGCACAGCCGGACCTTTTACCGGACGATGGCCGTGACCTTGGCCCTGGGCCTGCTGTTTCTGGCGGCCTGGGTCCCCCTGCGCAGGGACCGGGCCGCGGTGGACGCGAAGCTTGCCTCCTGGACGGTCCACGTGTGGACGGAATTCCGCTTCCTGGCCGTGGCCGTGGGCCTTGTGGGCCTTGGGCTGAGCGGCATCAATGGCTTTTGGAACATCGAAGAGCTGTGGTACGGCTTTTATTTCGGCGACTTCCCGTCCTTCCATCTCTCCTCTTTTGCCCGGAGCCTGGCGGCGTGCCTGGACAACGTGCCCGCCCTGCTGGGGCTGACGTGGCTTTTCTGGCTGCTCCACAACGACCACCGGCACCACCCGAAGGCGGAGCGGCGGAGCCTGTGGCGGCTTCTCCGGGCCAAGGAACTCAAGCGCCCTGTGGAAAAACGGCTCTCCCGCGGCGCCGTGGCCGGGCTTGCGGCGCCGGCGATCCTGGCGCTGTGCGCCCTTCCGGCGGGGCTGGTGGTGCTGAACCACCGGTTCAACGGGTATTACCGGGACGGGTGGCTGCTGCTTGCGGCGGTTTTTCTTCTGGTTTTCTGCGCCCTGTCGGTCTGGCTGGTCCTTTCCTCGCGGAACCTCCTGCGCACCGCCCGGGACATCGGATTGCTGGCGGACCAGGTGGAGGCCATCCGGGAGGGGGACCTCTCCACGCCCCTGACTCTGCCCGACGACGCGGACCTGCGCAAAACGGCGGAGAGCCTGAACGACATCCAATCCGGGATGCACAAGGCCCTGGCGGAGCAGACCCGCAGCGAGCGGATGAAGGTGGAGCTGATCTCCAACGTGTCCCACGATTTGAAAACGCCCCTGACCTCCATCCTCTCCTACGCGGAGCTGCTGCGCCAGGAGGAGCTGCCCCCGGCGGCGGCGGACTACGCCCGCATCATCGACGAGAAGGCCCAGCGGCTGAAAACCATGGTCCAGGACGTGTTTGACGTGAGCAAGGCCTCGGCGAGCCAGCTTCCGGTCCATTTGGAGCGGCTGGACCTTGGAAAGCTCCTGCGCCAGACCCTGGCGGACATGGCGGACCCCATCGCCGCCAGCCGCCTGACCTTCAAGACGGACCTGCCCGAAGAGCCCGTCATGATCACGGCGGACGGCAAGAGGCTGTACCGGGTGTTCCAGAACCTCATTCAAAACGCCCTGCAATACGCCCTGGAGGGCAGCCGGGTCCATCTCACCCTGAAAGCCGGGAACGGGCAGGCGGAGGCCGCCGTGCGCAACACCTCCCGGGGGGAGCTTTCCGGCGGCGTGGACTTCACCGCCCGGTTCGTCCGGGGGGACGAGAGCCGCACCGACGGCGGCAGCGGCCTGGGCCTCTCCATCGCAAGCAGCTTCACCGAGGCCTGCGGCGGGTCCTTCCGGGTGGAGACGGTGGCGGACCTGTTCACCGCCGTCGTGACCTTCCCGCTGGCGGAGGAGGCGGACTGAACTTGAGCGCCGGGGGACTTTCGTCCCCCGGCGCTCAAGCTGTCGAAAAAGTGCCTACGGCACTTTTTCGAGCAGGCCGCGGCCCGTCGCGCGCACGCACTGTCCGCTTTAAGCGGACAGTTCGCACACTTACGGACCGAGATGTATGTTCTCCGACGCACATGTCGTCGGAGAAAATGAATTTGACTTTTTTCGCGCCTCCGGAGCGGCGGCGCGATGCGGACCCCTTTGAAAACGGGCGCGCCGGTTCCGCGGTTTGACAGGTCCATGCGGGTGTGATAAAGTAAAAACCCTGAGAGAACGCGAGAGGGAAGTGTGTGCGGTGGAATTTTGGAAGATGTGCCTGGCGGTCTGCCCCCTGCTGTTTCTGGGCGGCTTTGTGGACTCCGTGGCCGGGGGCGGAGGGCTCATCACCCTGCCCGCCTATCTGTTTGTGGGCATCCCGGTGCACATCGCCTCCGGCACCAACAAGGTGGTCAACAGCATGGGCACCGGCGTCGCCACGGTCAACTACATCCGCAGCGGCAAGGTGGACCTGAGGGCCGCCGCCTGGGCGGCGGGGGGCGCGCTGGCCGGGGCCGCCGCCGGCGCGCGGCTGGCGCTGTGGTGCTCCGAGCAGGTGCTGCAGGCCTGCGTGCTGGTGGCGCTGCCGGTGGTGGCGGTGATCTTGGTGGTGAAAAAGGACATGGGCAGGACCTCCGTGACGGAGGAGCGCTGGTCCCGGCGGCAGCGGGCGGCGCTGAGCCTGCTCATCGGGTTCGTCATCGGCATGTACGACGGCATGATCGGCCCGGGGACGGGGACCTTCATGATCATGGCCTTCACCCTGGTCCTGGGCATGGACCTGCTAACGGCCTCCGGCTGCGCGAAGGTGGCCAACCTGGCCTCCAACGCGGCCTCCGCCGTGGTTTGGATCCTCAGCGGGAAGGTCTACTGGACGCTGGTGGTCCCGGCGGCGGCCTGCTGCATCCTGGGCAACTGGTGCGGCGCGCGCTACGCCATCAGGGGCGGCAGCGAAAAGGTCCGGGGGATGATCTTCCTGGTCCTGGCCCTGCTGTTCGTCAAGCTGGGCTGGGAATTGATCTTTTAAACAAGAAGAGAAGGGCCGGAGCGGCCCTTCTCTTTTTTTGCGCGCCGGCGGGGAAAAGCCCCGGAGCCGCGCCCTCTGGCGGCCGTCAGCCGTTTTCCCGCCTCGCCTTTTCCTCCATAAGCCCCTTGTCCACGCAGAAGAAGGTGAACTCCCCCGTGGCCAGCAGCTTTCCGTCCTCCCCGGTGATGTCCACAGCCGTCAGCACCGTGGTCTTTCCCCGGTGGCGGACCCAGGCCGTGGCCCGCACGGTGCCGGCGGCCTGGTTGCGCAGAAAGTGCATGGCGCTGGTCTGGGTCACGTAAAGCCGCCCGTCGCTGTGGGCCGCCGAGCCGGTGGCGTTGTCCGCCAGGGTGTAGATGGCCCCGCCGTGGACCATGCCGAAGGGATTGCGGCTCTCCGGCCGGATGGTGAGCCGGAACACCGCCCGGTCCCGCTCCACGGACTCCATTTCCATATGGTTGTGCAGCATGAAGGCATTCTTCTTCAGCCGGTCCTGCGCCAGCGTCTCCAACTCGTTCATACAGATCTCCTTCTCTTTGAATGGTCCCAGTCTATCACGCCGCCCTCCTTTTTTCCACTGTTTTTAAAAAGGGGGTTGACAACGGCGGCAAATTGCATATAATGAACATATGAACAATCATTCATATGAAAGGAGGCGGCCCATGGAAGACCGCTACAACGTGGAGTGCTGCGACTTTATCCACGCCCATGAGGACATTGTGGAAAAAGTCCGGCGGGAGCTGCCGGGGGAGGACGCCTTATACGACCTCACCGAGCTGTTCCGCATTTTCGGGGACTCCACCCGCATCCGCATCCTGTACGTCCTGTTTGAAGCGGAGATGTGCGTGTGCGACATCGCCCAGCTTTTGGGCATGACCCAGTCCGCCATCTCCCACCAGCTCCGGGCGCTGAAAAACGCCAGGCTGGTCAAATCCCGCCGGGAGGGCAAGACCGTGTTTTACGCCCTGGCGGACGACCATGTGAAAACCATCATCGACCAGGGCCTGGAGCACGTATCCGAGTAAGGGGCCCATATTTTTAGAAACAATTGGAGGAGTCTGTTATGAAAAAACGTTTTGTTCTCACCGACCTGGACTGCGCCAACTGCGCCGCGAAAATGGAGACTGCCATCAAGAAGATCGACGGCGTGCAGGACGCCACCGTGAGCTTCATGACCCAGAAGCTGATGCTGGACGCGGACGACGCCCGCTTCGACGATATTTTGAAGGAAGTGGTGGCCGTGTGCAAAAAGGTGGAGCCGGACTGCACCATCCACCTGTAAGCGGCGTGGGGCGCAAAGCGGGGCCTCCCGCATGGGAGAGGACTTTTTTCCCGTGAGGCTCCCGGCCCCGCAAGACTGAAATCCAAGGCCCGGAGGAGATCATATGAGCAAAAAACAAAAAAACATGCTCGCGCGCATCATTGGGGCGGCGGCGCTGCTGATCGCCGCCAAGCTGCTGGCGGCGGACGGCTGGGCCGCCGCAGCCTGCTTTCTGGTCCCTTACGCCGTCATCGGCTGGGACGTTCTCTGGCGCGCCGTGCGGAACATCGCCCGCGGGCAGGTGTTCGACGAGAACTTCTTGATGGCTCTGGCCACCGTGGGAGCCTTCGGCACCGCGGACTACGCCGAGGCGGTGTTCGTGATGCTGTTCTACCAGGTGGGCGAGCTGTTTCAGGATTACGCCGTGGGCAAATCCCGGCAGTCCATCGCCTCGCTGATGGATATCCGGCCCGATTACGCCAACATCGAACGGGATGGGGCGCTGGTCCGGGTGGATCCGGAGGATGTGGCCGTGGGGGATGTGATCGTGGTGAAGCCCGGCGAGCGGGTGCCCCTGGACGGGCAGGTGGTGGAGGGCGTGTCCGCCCTGGATACCGCCGCCCTCACCGGCGAGTCCGTGCCCCGGGACGTGGCCGCGGGAGATACGGTCATCAGCGGCTGCGTGAACCAGACGGGGCTGCTCCGCATCCAGGTCACCCGGCTGGCCGGGGACTCCACCGTTTCGAAAATTCTGGACCTGGTGGAAAACGCCGGTGAGAAAAAATCCTCCAGCGAGGCGTTCATCACCCGCTTCGCCCGGTATTACACCCCTTGCGTGGTGCTGGCGGCGGCGGCGCTGTTCGCCGTTCCGTCCCTGCTGCTGGCGGTTTTGTCGCCCGCCGCCCAGCCCGCCTTCCTGGCGGGCACCGTGTGGAGCGAATGGCTCCACAGGGCGCTCATTTTCCTGGTCATCTCCTGCCCCTGCGCGCTGGTGATCTCCGTGCCCCTGAGCTTTTTCGGCGGCATCGGCGGCGCTTCCAAGTGCGGCATCCTGGTGAAGGGCGGCAATTATCTGGAGGCCCTCGCCCGGACGGAGACCGTGGTGTTTGACAAGACCGGCACCCTGACCCAGGGCACCTTCTCCGTCACCGCCGTCCACCCGGAGGAGGGCTTCACCGCCGGGCAGGTGCTGGAGTACGCCGCCCTGGCGGAGTCCTACTCCGACCATCCCATCTCCCTGTCCCTGAAGGCCGCCCATGGCGCGCCGCTGGACACGGAGCGGGTGGCGAACGTGGAGGAGCTGGCCGGACACGGCGTGCGCGCCTCCATCGACGGGCGGACCGTCTCCGTGGGCAACAGCCGCCTGATGGAGCGGGAGGGCGTCGCCGCCTCCCCCTGCGAGCTGCCGGGCACCATCGTCCACGTGATCGTCCACGGCGCATACGCGGGACACATCGTCATCTCGGACCGGCCCAAGGCGGACGCCAAAGCCGCCATCGCGGACTTAAAGGCCGGCGGCGTGAAAAAGACCGTGATGCTCACCGGCGACGCGGAGGCCGTGGCCGCCGCCGTGGCGGCGGAGCTGGGCGTGGACGAATACCACGCGGAGCTTCTGCCCGGAGACAAGGTGGACCGGGTGGAGGCCCTGCTGGCGGCCAAAAGCGAAAGCGGAAAGCTGGCCTTTGTGGGCGACGGCATCAACGACGCGCCGGTGCTCACCCGGGCCGATATCGGCATCGCCATGGGCGCCCTGGGGTCCGACGCGGCCATCGAGGCGGCGGACATCGTGCTGATGGACGACAAGCCCTCCAAGATCGCCACGGCCATGCGCATCTCCCGCAAGACCCTGCGCATCGTGAAGCAGAACATCTGGTTCGCCCTGGGCGTGAAGGCGCTGGTGCTGCTGCTGGGCGCGTTCGGGTACGCCACGATGTGGGAGGCCGTGTTTGCGGACGTGGGCGTGGCGTTCCTCGCCATCCTCAACGCCACCCGGGCCCTCCGGGTCTCGGAATTCAAATAAAACGGCAGGCGGCGTGGAAAACCACGCCGCCTCAGCCTGTGGAAAAAGCCTCGCAGAGTTCGCGCCCGGAGGCGCGAAGAAAATCAGATCCATGTTCTCCGGCGACATGTGCGTCGGAGAACATACATCTCGGTCCGTAAGTGTGCGAACTGCCCGCCGTGGGCGGGTAGCGAGTGCGCGCGACGGGCCGCGGCCTACTCGAAAAAGTGCCTTCGGCACTTTTTCGACAGCCTCAGGCGGCGTGGAAAACCACGCCGCCTGCTTCTTTTTCAATACTGGTACTTTTTCCGCCCCCAGAGCAGAAAGCCGACGGACACGCCGGCCCCCAGCAGCTCCGCCGCCGGGACCGCCAGCCATACGCCCGCCTCTCCCAGGAGACGGGGCAGCAACAGCAGCATCCCCACCAGGAACAAAAGCGTCCGGGCAAAGGAGATGACGGCGGAGGAGGTGCCGTCGGAAAAGGCGGTGAACAGGGAGGAGGCGAAGATATTCACGCCCATGAACAAAAAGCCCACGGCAAAGAGGGGAAAGCCCTCCATGGTGATGGCGTAGACCGCGCTGCCCGGGTCCGTGAACACGGAGAGGCACGGGCCCGCCACCAGCCGGGAGAGCAGGTACGATCCTGCGGCGCAGACCACCGTGAACACAAGGCAGTCCCGGACGATCCGCCGGAGCTGGGGAACGTCCTGGGCGCCGTATTTATAGCTGATGACCGGCGCCGCGCCCATGGAAAAGCCGAAGAACACGGCGGTAAACACAAACTGGAAGTACATCACGATGGTAATGGCCGCCACGCCGTCCTCCCCCCAGATGCGAAGGAAGATCAGATTGAACAGCAATGTGGTGACGGCGTTGGCAAGATTCGCCACCATCTCGGAGGAGCCGTTGCCGCAGGCTCTGCCCAGCATCCGCCAATCGGGCCGGAAGGCCTGGAAATGAAGGGGTCCGGTCCGGTCCCGGAAGAAGAACAGGATTCCTGCCGCCGCGGGAATGCTGTATCCGATGACGGTGGCCGCCGCCGCGCCCTCCACGCCCATCCCCAGAGGACCCATGAACGCATAATCCAGGATGATGTTGGCAAAGCCCCCGGCCACCGTGACGCCCAGGCCCAAATGGGGTCTGCCCGCCGTGACGAACAGGGTCTGGAACACGGTCTGCAAAAAAAAGGCCGGGGCGAACCATAGCAGGATGCGGGTATAGCTTTTGCACAAAGCAAACTGCGCGTGGCTGACGCCCAGCAGCCGCAAAACCGGGTCCAGAAACAAATTGCCAAGCAAGGCGAAGGCGGCGCCCGCCGCCAGGGCCGCGGCCACGAAGAAGGTGAAGTTTTTCCGGGCGTCCTCCTCCTTTTCCTCGCCAAGCTGCCGGGCGATGACGGCGCTGCCGCCGGTGCCCAGCATGATGCCAGCCGCCAGCTGCACGCTGCTGAGGGGATAGGACATATTGATGGCGGAGAGGGCCAGGGTGCCCACGAACCGGGAGATAAAAATGCCGTCTACGATGGTGTACATGGAGAGAAAGACCATCATGGCGATGTTGGGCAGGGTGAAGCGGAGGAGGGAGGCGGCGGTGAAGGGTCTTGCCAGGGCGTTATGCTCCATGGTCCACCTCTTTGGCCAGGGCCTGCGCAAAGGCCCGGCTGCTCTCCACCAGCGCCCGGCAGACCTCGGGTCCCATATGGTCCATGACCCGCTCCTCCATTTGATAGAGCGCCTCCAGCTTTTTCTCCGCGTAGGTCCGGCCCGCCTCCGTGAAGCTCACCGGCTTTTCCTTCTGGTCCCGGCCCGCCTCAAAGCGGACGAGGCCCCTGCGCTCCAGGTCCTTTATCACGGTGTTCACCGTCTGCTTCGGGATCAGCCACTCCTCCGCGATCTGCTTTTGCGTGCAGGGCCGCCCCATATTCAGGGCGTAGAGCGTGATCATGGTGTGATAGCTCCACCCGCACTGCTTTGCCCACTCGCCGTAGAGCTGGGTGATGCGGCAATTGCAGGCGGCGACGATATTCATTTGCTGACGCAGGTCCATGCAGCCCCTCCTTTAGTCCGTTTTCGTACTATTATAGTCCGAAAACGGACGATTGTCAAGGAGGCCCCTAAAAGGGTCCTCCGCCTTTCAGCATGGTCAAGCTGGGGGAAACAGGCCGAACGGGTCAAAGTTGGTGCGGTGAAATTTGAGGCGGCTTTCTTCTTGGGTGAGCAGGATCGCTTTGCAATATGGAGGCCGATCCATTATAATGCTCTTAGAAGTATGTCTCAGGCGGAGAAGGCGGACAGCAGATTATTTATAGTTTCCATGCAGGGGAGTACACGCTATGAACCCATCTGAAAAATATAATTACTGGAAAAAGCCTTGGCACAAATGGGCGGTTTTAGGCGGAACCATATTACAAATGATAGGACTGTATACAAGGATTCAAGCGTATAGGGATATTCGCAGACCTGAAATCAGAATGCAGCTTTTTAGCGAGGCCGGATGGGAAAGCTATGTCGCAGAGCAATCTTTTCAATTTTCTATCGGTATCATGATGCTCTGCCTTTTCCTTGGTTGCCTTGTGATCGGCGTTTTTACCCGCAGTAAAAGAACATCCGATATTTCCACGGGAATACTTTTCATGATTGTCACCTTGTTTTGGTTCATTATTGGCTTTTTGATCCCAGTCTTTTCGAAATTCTCAATGATGATGACCTGGCTGATTCTTCTTATTGTGTCATTGGGCTGCAGTCTATATACGGTTTGGACATGTCGAAAATCATGAGAATTTTGTGTCATGCGCCTTATTGGTATCTGCCAGATAGGCAGCGCGGATGGACGGCGGTGGTCACGGAACGTCATAGGGGCGGATTTTTCACTTTGATCTCCTCCGCCGGCCATGCTGAAAGCGGCGGAACCCAAGAAGAAGGACCGGCTCCAAAGGGGCCGGTCCTTCTTCTCTCATTCCTGTAAGCTCTCCAGCTCCGATCGCCAAAGGGCCGCCTGGGCGTCGCTGGGCATCCGCCAGTCCCCCCGGGGAGACAGGGCCACACTGCCCACCTTGGGTCCGTCGGGAAGGCAGTTTCGCTTGAACTGCTGGCTGAAAAAACGGCGGTAAAAGATTTTCAGCCATTTCAGGATCACGTCCCGGCTGTACCGGCCGCCCAGGGCGTATACCGCCAGACGGTATATCTTCCCGGGGGAGAAGCCCCAGCGCATCATATAATACAGGAAGAAGTCATGCAGCTCGTAGGGACCCACCAGGTCCTCCGTCCGCTGGCTGATCTCCCCCTTGACGGCGGGCAGCAGCTCCGGGGAGACGGGCGTATCCAGGATATCCTCCAGCACATCGTGGAGGGCCTCGTCCGTCTCGGCGTTGTCCCGGGCCAGATATCCCACCAGATGGCGCACCAGGGTCTTGGGAATGGAACAGTTCACGGCGTACATGCTCATGTGGTCGCCGTTGTAGGTGCACCAGCCCAGGGCCAGCTCGCTGAGATCGCCCGTGCCGATGACGATGCCGCCGGTGGCGTTGGCGATGTCCATGAGCACCTGGGTCCGCTCCCGGGCCTGGGCGTTCTCATAGGTAACGGAGTGGTCCTCCGGGTCGTGGCCGATATCCCGGAAGTGGCTGCGGACCGTGGCGGAGATATCCACCGTGCGGAGCGTGGCCCCCAGCTTCTCCGCCAGGATCACCGCGTTGTTCCGGGTGCGGTCCGTGGTGCCGAAGCAGGGCATGGTCACGGCGATGATGTCCACGGCGGAGCGGCCCAGCATCTCCATGGCGAGGCCCGTGATCAAAACGGCCAGGGTGGAGTCCAGTCCGCCGGAGAGGCCCACCACCGCCGTTTTGGCGTTCGTGTGGGCCAGCCGTTGCTTCAGTCCCAGGGAGGCGATGAGCAGGATCTCCCGGCAGCGGGCGTCCCGGTCCTCCTTCCCCTCGGGGACGAAGGGCATGGGCGGCACATAGCGGGTGAGCTTCGTGCCGCTCACCGTGAGGGTGAACGCCTCGGCGTAGGAGCCGCGGCTCTCCCCGCCCAGCATCTGGGTCCGGCGGCGCTCATAACAGAGCTTCTGCACGTCGATCTCCGAGAGCAGCAGTCCGTTTTCAAACCGCCGCTCCGCCAGAAGCGCGCCGTTTTCCGCAATGAGCTGGTGGGCGCCGAACACCGCGTCGGAGGTGGATTCGCCCTCCCCGGCGCTGGCATACATATAGCCGCAAAGCAGCTTGGCGCTCTGCATGGCGGTCAGACGGCGGCGGTAATCGTCCTTGCCGATCACATCGTTGCTGGCGGAGAGGTTTCCGATGATCGTGGCGCCCGCCTGGGCCATCCGGACGGAGGGCGCGCAGGGCGCCCACAGATCCTCGCAGATCTCAAAGCCCAGCACCAGCTCGGGGATGTTTTGGCAGTGAAAGAGCTGTGCCGCGCCAAAAGGCACCGCCTCCTGCCCCAGAAGCGTCAGATATTCTGTCTCCTCCGGCGCCGGCGCAAACTGGCGCTTTTCGTAAAATTCACTGTAATTGGGCAGATGCGTCTTGGGGACCACCCCTAAAATCCGTCCTTTTTGTATAATTACAGCGCAATTATACAATTCGTTGTGGACCCGCAGCGGCATTCCGACCGCCGTGACCACCTCCAGGTTCCTGGTGGCCTCCAGTACGGTGGCGAGAGCCTGCTCCGCGCCCCGCAGCAGGGCGTCCTGGTAAAAGAGGTCCCCGCAGGTATAGCCCGTCAAACCCAGCTCCGGCAGCACCAGCACCTTGGCCCCCGCCTTTTCGGCGGCGCGCATCATGGTAAAGGTCTGCTCCGCGTTATAGTCGCAGTCCGCCAGACGCAGCTTGGGCGTGCCGCAGGCCACGGAAATGAACCCGTCTCTCATGTGAAAAACCTCCTTATTTGGAAGATGCGGTGTCTCTATTGTACACCGCCCCGTCCTGTTTTACAAGCGGCGGCGGCACCGCCGCACAGCAAGAAGGACCGCCGAACGGCGGTCCTTCTTGCTGTGTGTGTGTTTTAGGAGGGAGAAAACGCATCGGGTTTGGGAGGACCCTTTGCTTGAGTATTAAGATACCCGATAATTATGAAGGAATGATGTTTTTCGCGTGAACAATTTGTGAATGTTCCATTTCTCCACTCTTTTTTCCACAATATCCCGCTTTTTCCGCCTTCCGGCGACGGCCGGGACCTTCCGGCGGGATGCCGGACTTCTCCGGCCGGGCGAAGTCCGCTCCAGGGTTTTGCTCCGCAAAATCCTTGTTCGCCGCTTTGCGGCGGCAAAAGACCCCGCGGCGGTCATTTGTACTTCTGGCTCTCCGCCACCGCCAGCTCGTCACAGCGGTTGTTATACTCGT
>JAEXWS010000227.1 GCA_023406225.1 Bacillota bacterium
GGGGTTGAAGGCGCCGTCTTCGTAGCCGTCGACGATCTTCAACGCGGACACCACGTCAACAGCTTCTTTATACGTGATCTTGCTGTTGTCCGTGAAGTCCTTGGCTCCGGCGCTGATGGTGACGAGGGACATCGCCATGACCAGTGCCAGAACCAGAGAAAGGAACTTCTTCATTGGGTCTCCTCCTTAATATTTTTTGCAGACGGCGCCGCCGTCCCCACCGGCCCGGAAAATCTGGGAGCGGGGGCTAGCCAACCCCGCAAATCGATGGACCGGCAGGGAGCGTCCGGCGTCGTCCGCAAAGTCAATTTACGGTAAAAAAGTTGCTTTGTAAATGGTTTTCAGCCCGTTTTAATCCATTTGAAACGACGGATAGTATCCAATTCCGGTAGTTGCCAGGCAAGGATAACTTTGGCTTTTGGCGGCAAAAAAGGCGCGGGCCGGAGAAATGGCTCACGCCTCTTTCAAATAATACTTCTGCTTCACCTGGACCAGCTCGCCGGACTGCACCAGATGCTTGAGGATCTGGGTGCACTGCTTGCTCTGGACGTGGAGGATGTCCGCGATATCCTTGCGGTAGGCGAAGCCCTCCCGGGTAAGGTACTCCCGGATCACCGCGCCGTGCTCCTCCGGCGGCACCACGGTCCCGGGCAGATAATACTTGCCGCCGATGCGCACCAGCTTCTTCTCCTCCGTCATCCTGCGCAGCCGGGCGTAGACCGCCGTTTTGGACAGGCCCAAAAGCTCCATGACCTCCCCCCGGGAGATCGGGCCGTCCTCCCGGACACGGGCCAGGACCCGGTCCTCCTCCCGGAGCCGCCCCTCGTCCCGGCGGAGGTCCCGCAGCGTCAACTGGTCCATACCCCCCCGGATCAGGGCCGCCCGGACCAGCTTGGAAAGGCGCTGGACGTCCATGGGCTTCCGGGACCGGACGGACAGCAGCACGTGGGGATCCTCTCCGCCGCTCCGGCGGGCCTGCTCGTCCGCCAGCAGGCGGCGGACGGCGTTGGTGATGGTCACATCCCGGTCCGGCAGGTGCAGCACGCCGTTTTCCAGGTCCGTCTGGTCCCAGGTCAGCGCCGCCATCTCCTGGGACTGGACGCCCATCTGCCAGGCCATCCACATGGCAAGCCCCGCCGGGGTGCGCTTTTCCGCCTGGAGGACCTTCCAGAGCTTGAACTCGTCCACCTGGGGCGCGGCCTCCCGCTCCACCCGGAGCGTGCGGTCCTTTTCCGGCAGGGCCGCGGCGAAATGGACCTGGAGCGCCGGAATGGTGATGCCCGTCACACGGGAGACATAGGCCCAGTCGTGGCTGCGGAGCTGGCGGACCACATAATCGTGGCGCAGGTCGATGAGGCGGACGGCGGTCTGCCCCGCCTCGTCCAGAGCCCTGCGGGCCAACCGGGAGACGGATTCGGGCAGCATCTGCTTGCGGTACCGCTCCGAAAAGAGCACATAGGGCGAGACGGCGGACCATTTTTGGTGCATGGCCTCCAGATAGGCGGGCATCTCCCCGTCCAGCGGCACCGTCCTATCCGGCAGGACGATCTGCCGGTCCAGAAAGGAGATCTGCCCCCAGGTGAGGCGGACGATCTCGTCCCGCAGCAGCCCTTGGAGCCACGCCAGCCGGAGGATGGTCCCCGCCGGATTCATTCGGTTTTCCTCCAGCAGGCGGGTCATGGCGGCCTCGTCCGGCCGGTTGACGACATACTCCCGCACGGCGTCCTCCCTTCGGTGGCAATAAATTTTTTTACTCGGTTATCCTTGCATGACAAACCGGGCGGACGTTTGGGAAAAATTCCCTGAGCGTCCGCTTTTACCCCTCGGCCCGCGGACGCCGGACGGGCTGCGCCGCGCGGACGCCGGTCAGGTCCCAGCAGCCGTGGCGCGTGATCAGGCCGCCGGCCAGGTTCCTTCCCGAGACGGTAAAAATCGCGTCATAGGGCTCTTTGTCCACCGGGGAGCGCAGCGCGCCGGTGATCAGGTACTTCCCTTCCTGCAGCACGCTGCCGGAAAAGTGGTTGCGGTAGCCAAGCAGGCTCAAATAGCCCGACACCGCCCGGTCGTCCTCCTGGAGCAGAAGCTCTCCATCCCGGGGACCAAGCTGGCTTTGGAGCATAACCGCATAACAACTCTTTTTCACAACATCACTCCTGTTGGGCCGATTATAGGGCATCCATCTTCTTCCAAAAACGGTCATTCCTTCCAAAAGCGTCTGTTTTCTGACACTTTGTCGAAGATTGTCGTATTTGCGGGCAAAAAAAGAACAGGGGCTATCCCCTGTTCTTCTCCGCTTTGTTTTACAGCCCCGACGGCTCTCCCCGGGGCAGATTCTGCCATGCCGCGCCGCAGACGCTCCGCCGCACCGTGTTTTCCAGCAGGTCCAGCAGCTCCTCCGGCGAATGGCGGAGATCGCCGCAGATCCAGCTCTCCAGCAGCGCCAGAAGCACCGATGCGTAGCAGTCCACCATCCGCCTCCGCTCGGCGGCGTCCCCGGGCGCGCCGCAGCGCGCCTGGTAGTATGAAACGGTCTGGTCCAGCAGTCCGGTGACCGCGTCCTGCAGGACCTGGCGCAGGCTCTCGCGGCCCTGGCTCTCCAGCAGCGCCCGGTAATAGGCCCGGTTTTCCGCCGTGTAGCCCAGCAGGTCCTGGAGCGCCTGCCGCCAGGTGAGCAGCCGCTCCCGCCGCCGCTCCAGCGTCTCCCGCTCCTGCCGCACGGACCAGGCCAGCAGCTCGTAAACGTCCGCAAAATGGTAGTAGAAGGACTGCCGGCGGATGCCGCACAGCTCCGCCAGCTCCCGGACCCGGATCTGGGCCAGGGGCTTTTCTCTCAGCAATTCTCTCAAGGCGCCCACCAGCGCGCGCTTCGTCCGGCCCCCGGTCCCCTCTGCCGCCATGGAACATCCCTCCCGTCCTTTTCAAAATATCCCGTCCGGACCGCAGGATCCGGCCTTATTTTCCATTATCCGGCAAGGTCCCGGCGGTTGTCAAGCTTCGGCGGACAGGCCGGAAAAATCCGCCGGACGGGCGGCAAGAAATCTCTTCCTAAACCCGGCGGGATGGGATATAATGAGGATACTTACCTGATCGGAGGCTTTACAATGACGCACAGCGACAGCATGACCCCCGCCCTGCCCCAGGGCGAGATGATCCTTTTAAAACTGGGCGAGGTGGTCCTGAAGGGCCTAAACCGCAAGTCCTTTGAGGACAAGCTCCTTAACAACGTCCGGCGGCGGCTGAAAAACTGCGGCTCGTTCCAGGTTTCCCTGCGCCAGAGCACCATTTACGTGGAGCCCCAGGGCGCGGACTGCGACATGGAGGCCGCTTGGACCGCCTGCCGCCGGGTGTTCGGCGTGGCCGCCCTGACCCGGGCGGTGCCCTGCGAGAAAACGGTGGAGGCCATCGTGGAGACGGCCCGGGTCTATTTGAAGGACGCCTTCGCCGCCGCGAAGACCTTCAAGGTGGAGAGCAAGCGGGCGGACAAGCAGTTCCGCCTGAACTCCATCCAGCTCAGCCAGGCGGTGGGCGGCGACTTGGCAGAGCTGTTCCCCGCCGTGGCGGTGGACGTCCACCACCCGGACCTCACGGTGCATGTGGAGATCCGGGAAAAGCACGCCTACGTCCACGGCGCGCCGGAGCCCGGCGCGGGCGGGCTTCCCACCGGCATGGGCGGCCGGGCGGTGAGCCTGCTCTCCGGCGGCATCGACTCCCCGGTGTCCTCCTGGATGATGGCCCGCCGGGGCGTGGAGCTGGAGATGGTCCACTTCGTCTCTCCGCCCTACACCTCTCAGCAGGCGCAGGACAAGGTGCTGGAGCTGGCCCGGCTGCTGACGGCCTACTGCGGGCGGATGCTGGTGCATATCGTGCCCTTCACCGAGATCCAGGAGGAGATCCGGCGGCACTGTCCGGAGGAGTACTTCACCCTCATCATGCGGCGGTTCATGATGCGTCTGGCCGAGGCCGTGGCGAAAAAAGCCGGAGCCAGGGCCCTCATCACCGGCGAGTCCCTGGGCCAGGTGGCGAGCCAGACCATGCAGGCCCTGGGCGTCACGGAGGACGTGACCACCCTGCCCGTGCTGCGGCCCCTCATCGGCATGGACAAGGTGGAGATCATCCGGCTGTCCCGGGAGATCGGCTGTTTTGAAACGTCCATCCTCCCCTATGAGGACTGCTGCACGGTGTTCACCCCCCGCCATCCCGCCACCCGGCCCGATCTTGCGGCCGTACGGGAGGCGGAGGCCGCCCTGGACGTGGAGGGCCTGACGGCCCGGGCCCTGGCGGGCGAAAGCTGGGTGCGGGTGAAGCCCTGAAATGAAACAAGTGCTCGGCGCGCTGCTGGCGGCGCTGGTGCTGTCCGGCTGCGCGGCACGCCCGCCGGAACCTGCCCGGCAGCAGGCGGCCAATGCCCTGGACGGCTTTTTTCAGGAAAAACTCGGAGACCCAGGGCTGTGTCAGGCGGAGATCCGCGCCTATCAGGAGAATTATAACGCCGCCTGGGAGCTGGTGTACCTGGGCCTTGCGGGAAGGATGCTCTCCGCCGCCGGGGATTCCCCCTTTGGTCTGGAGGCCGCCGTGGCGTTTTACGCCGAAACGGACCTGAGCTGGGCCGGCGCGGCCGAGGCGGCCCGTGCCTCCTGGTGGGACTTTCAGGAGGATGCCTGGGGCAACGGCACCCAGGACGCCTTGAACCTATACCACGGGAGATATCTCCGGGACCGCTGCGGGCTTTTGTCGAGCTGGGAGGACGTGACGGCGTACCTGCCGGGGCCAAAGGCGCTGGAGGCCTGCTGGACGGAAAACGGGCTGGACCTGGATGCGCTGGAAGGGCTTCTGGCGGAAAACGGCCTGCCCTGCCGGCTCACGGAGGAAGCGGCGTTCGCTCTTTCCTGCGCCCGGGCGCTCGCGGGCGGACAGCTCAGCGGAGAGGACGGCGTGTCCATGTTCGCGCTCTGCGACCTGAACGGCGACGGCCGCCGGGAGCTGCTGACAGGCAGTCCTTACGGCGGATTTGCCGTCCATGTCCCGGACGAGGCCGGCTTTCAGCGGCAGATCTGGTCGGAGGGCGGCGCTTACACGGATTTGAAGGTCCTGGACGGCGGGATCCTGTGGCTGCACGACGGGACGCACGTAACGGTCCGCGACAGCTATTACCGGATGGACGGCGGAGGGATGACCTGCCTGCACGATCTGGCCCTGACCCCCGTATCGGCGGGCATCACGGACTGCCGCGATGGAGCGTCCGCCATTTCGGAAGCGGCCTATGCGGACATCCTGGCCCAATACGCCGCCCTGCCCCAGGGCGGTGAGGCGGACGGGCTCCAATGGCTCTCCAACGACCGG
>JAEXWS010000233.1 GCA_023406225.1 Bacillota bacterium
GTCCCCACGGTCCGGCCGCTGTCGTCCAGGCTGTCCACCGTGTAGCGCACCAGGGACGGCGTGACCGTGCCCAGGATGAGCAGGGGGCACACGAACAGCACCAGGCACGCGGCGAAGGCGGCCCACACCAAAAAGTTCTCCGTGACGAACAGCGCCAGCCCCACGGTGATCCCGGCGATCACATACTTCCCCAAAAGGGGGATGCAGGCGATCCACACCGCCGCGAAGAGCATCCGGCGGTAGAGGCGGTCCGGGTCGGGGTCCCGGTCGGCGGACCGCCCGCCCCACAAATTGCCCAGGGCCATGGCGATCATGATGGTCCCGATGATGATGGTCCACACGATCTGGCTGGAGCTGAAATAGGGCGCCAGCAGCCGGCTGGCTCCCAGCTCCACCGCCATGACGGACACGCCGGAGAAAAATTCCGTCACGTACATGAACCATTTCTTCCGCAGGATCGTTCTCTCTTTCATCTCTTTCTACCTTCTTTACGTTTCGTCCATGCCGAAATCCCTGCGCCACTGGGCCAGCTCCTCCGCGTCCCGGTCGTCCAGGGCGTGGAGCCCGCCCCGGGACTCCATGTGGTGGGTCAGCTCATGGGAGAGGGTGGCGCGCAGCTCCTCCTCCCAGGCCGCCCGGTCCCAGTCCTCCCGCTCCGCCAGGGCGGCGAAGGAGCCGTAGTACAAGTTGACGTACCGGCCCAGGCAGTCCTCGCAGTACTCCCCCAGGATATACATCTCCCCCGGCGGGAAGGCGTCGTCCTCCAGCGCCTCCTCCAGCAGGTTCACCCCGCCGTTGAGCCCGTCGAACAGCGCCTGGGGAAAGGACTCCGCCATGCCGTCCAGCAGGTCGTTCGCCTCGTCGATGGTCAGCGTCATACCGCGCCCCCGCCCTTCTTCGCCTGCTTCATGGACAGGCTGATGCGCTTTTTCTTCTCGTCCACCTCCAGCACCAGCACCTGCACCACGTCCCCCACGGACACCGCCTGGGAGGGGTGCTTGATGAACGTATCGGACACCTGGGAGATGTGGACCAGTCCGTCCTGGTGGACGCCGATATCCACGAACACGCCGAAGTCTATCACGTTGCGCACGGTGCCCGTGAGGACCATGCCGGGCTTGAGGTCCTTCATCTCCAGCACGTCCGTCCGCAGGATGGGCTTGGGCAGATCGTCCCGGATGTCCCGGCCGGGCTTCAAAAGCTCCGCCGCCACGTCCCGCAGGGTGGGCAGGCCCACGCCGATGGCCTCCGCCGCCCGCTCCTCGCCGTACTCCTTCAGCCGCGCCGGCAGGTCCTGGAGCTTCCCCGCCTTCACATCCGCCAGGGCGTGGCCGGTGAGCGCCAAAAGCTGCTCCGCCGCCCGGTAGCTCTCCGGGTGGACGGCGGTGTTGTCCAGCACGGACTTGCTCTCCGGCACCCGCAGAAAGCCCGCGCACTGCTCAAAGGCCTTGGGCCCCAGCTTTGGGACCTTCAAGATCTGCCTGCGGGAGGTGAAGGGGCCGTTTGCCTCCCGGTAGGCCACCACGTTTTTGGCGGTGGTCCCGTTCAGTCCCGCCACCCGCTGCAAAAGGGACGGCGACGCGGTGTTTACGTCCACCCCCACGGCGTTCACGCAGTCCTCCACCACGGCGTTCAGCGCCTCGTCCAGGCGCTTTTGGGGCATATCGTGCTGATACTGGCCCACGCCGATGGCCTTGGGATCGATCTTCACCAGCTCCGCCAGGGGGTCCTGGAGCCGCCGGGCGATGGACACGGCGGAGCGGAGGTTCACGTCGAACTGGGGGAACTCCTCCGCCGCCAGGGCGCTGGCGGAATAGACCGAGGCCCCCGCCTCGGACACGATCATGTAGCTGACGTTCGCCCCGGCCTCGTTCACCCGGCGGATCAGCTCCACGGCCATCTGCTCCGTCTCCCGGCTGGCGGTGCCGTTGCCGATGGCGATATGCTCCACGCCGTGGGTCCTGATGAGCTTCGCCAGGGCGGCGATGCACTCGTTTTTCTGCCGCTCGCCGTAGGTGGGATACACCACGGCGGTATCCAGCACCTTCCCCGTGCCGTCCACCACCGCCACTTTACAGCCCATGCGGTATCCGGGGTCCAGCCCCATGGTCACCTTCCCCTTCACCGGGGGCTGCATGAGCAGGGGCTTCAAATTCAGGGCGAACTGGCCGATGGCCCCCTCGTTGGCCCCGTCGGTGAGGGAGGCCCGGGCCTCCCGCTCCAGAGAGGGGAACAGCAGCCGGTCGTAAGCGTCCTCCGCCGCGGCCTTCACAAATTCCATGGCCCGGCTGCCGGGGACCACCACATGGCGGCGGACGGTGCGCAGGGCCAGCTCCCGGTCCACCTCCACCGAGACTTTGAGCATCCCCTCCTTCTCGCCCCGGTTGACCGCCAGGACCTGGTGGCCCTGGAGCCGGGAGAGGGCCTGGGAGAAGTCGTAGTACAGCCGGTAGACGGAGTCCTCCGTCCCGGCCGCCGCGGAACGGAGCCGTCCGTTCTTCGCCACCAGCTCCCGCAGCTTTTTCCGTAGGTCCGCGTCGTCGCTGATCTGCTCGGCAATGATGTCGCCGGCTCCCGCCAGCGCGTCCTCCACGGTCTCCACGCCCTTTTCCGCGTCCACGTACCGCGCGGCGGCCTCCGCCGGGTCCGGGCAGTCCGCCCCCTGGGCGAACAGCGCCGCCGCCAGCGGCTCCAGCCCCTTCTCCCGGGCGATGGTGGCCCGGGTGCGGCGCTTTTGCTTATAGGGCCTGTAAAGGTCCTCCACCTCCGCCAGCGTCCGGGCGGCGTCGATGGCGGCGGCCAGCGCCTCCGTCAGCTTGCCCTGGTCGGCAATAGCGTTTTTCACGCTCTCCCGCCGCTCCTGAAGGCCCCGGAGATAGGCCAGCCGCTCCTCCAGCGTCCGCAGGGCGGTGTCGTCCATGGCGCCGTGGAGCTCCTTGCGGTAGCGGGCGATGAAGGGGATCGTGTTCCCCTCGTCCATCAAACGGACCACGTTTTCCACGTATTCGGGCTTTTGGTCCAGTTCCCGGGCGATCTGCAAAACAATGGGGTCCATAGGGTCCTTCCTTTCCAAGAAAACATCGGGAGGAGGCCCCGTTCCCCGCCGGGAAAGGCCGTCCTCCCTTGTAGATTCAACGGTTTTATTGTAGCATCGGGACCCGGTTTGCGTCAAGAGAGGATGCCCTCCGCCTGTCCCGGCGGGGCCGCCCGCCCCAGGTCCAGGCCCATTTTAAGGCCCAGCAGAAAGGACTGGTCCCCCTGGCGGGAGCCGATGCCGAAGGCCGCGTCCAGCAGGCCGTCCACCTCCCGGAGCAGGGACCTGTTCCCGGCGTGCTTTTGCTGAAAGGCCCCCAGCAATTCCTCCAGCTCCCGGTCCAGGGCCGCCCAGTCCGGGTCGTTCCGCTCCATCACGCGCTGGGCCCGCACCAGCCAACTCAGCAGAAAGTCTACGGTTTCATTCATATCAGCACCTCCTGTACCATATATACACCATGTATGTACCACTAGTCAAGCAAAAATATATATGATATAGTGCCTATATGATGTAACATGGTGCATAGGAGGTGCAAGATGGCGGAAGCAGTTTTGGTCAATCGGAAGAAATTTGTTTCCTCTCTGGCAAACGAGCTGGTCGGCCCCCTGGACGAGTTGTCCCGAAAGACCCGGGTGCCCAAGTCCCGGCTTCTGGACGAGGCCATTGAGGACCTTTTGAAAAAATACGGAAAAAGAGACGGCTGATGCCGTCTCTTTTTTTGATATCTGCCGGCTATCGGGGGCCGCACACCCCATGTCGTCGAAAGAAACTGCGCTCCGCTCGCCCCGCCCCGGGGCCGGGTCTATGCTTTTCCATCGTTTGCTTCGATGGAAGCGGGCATCCGCACCCCCCATGTCGTCGAAAGAAACTGCGCTCCGCTCGCCCTGCCCTGCGGGCAGGGCTCCCGCCGCTCCGTTCCTTTCTCCTCTCCCCACGCGGCAGGCCGCGCGGGGACCCCATCTGCTCTTGCCCAAAGAAAACGGGCCGTGCACGGTCCAAAAGAAACCGCTGAAGGGCAGTCCCAAAATGACCTCTCCGGGTCATTTTGGGGGTCACGTGCACGCTGAGAGACTTTGGGCGATGACCCTGCGGCCTCCATCCGGCTCGCGCCGGAACGCGGTGAATGTTTCGGCTTTTCGCCGCGTTTGGCGGCTTTCGCGCCGGAAAGGTGGTTCCGGACACCTTGCTCTCCTCTTTTGCCGCCGCCTGGCGCTTCCGGAAGAGAGCGGTGCGGCAGCAAAAGAGGAGCAGGGGGCATCCGGGCGCGCCCCGTTCCTGTGGTTCTGTGGCAAAGCGGCTCTTGGAACCCGCAAAACAGTCGGTAAACACGGGCAAAAGCCCCCGCCCCCGGAAAGTCCGAAAAAGTCCCACGGCCTTTTTCGGCCCGGGGCAGGCCTTTTTCTTCGTCCTTCTTTTTCGGCCGGGAAAAAGAAGGACCCCCGGGCGGGCAGCACCCCCCGCCGCGGGGCGCGGCACGTCTCCCGCCGTCCTCAGACGGCGTATTCCCCGCTCCCCTGCGAGGGGGGCGACCCCGCGTCCAGATCACGTCGCTGCTGTCCGAGCGATTTCAACCCTCGCTCCCCGTGAGGGGAGCGACCGACGACCGATTTCCTTTCGCTCGATAAAGAACGATTTCAACCCTCGCTCCCCGTGAGGGGAGCGACATTGACGACTTGAACGGTAAGGATATCATTTTTCAATTTCAACCCTCGCTCCCCGTGAGGG
>JAEXWS010000235.1 GCA_023406225.1 Bacillota bacterium
CAGCAGCGCCACGTCCAGCAGCGCCAGCACGCTTTTGGGCGCTTCGCCGTAGCGGTCCAGCATCTCGTCCAGAAGGTCCGAGGCGTCCTCGTCCGTCCGGATGGCGGCGATGCGGCGGTACAGGTCCATCCGCTGCTCCGGGGAGGCCACGTACCGCTCGGGAATGTTGGCGTTCAGCGTCAGGTCCGCAGAGCACTCCGTCTCGATGGGCCGCTCGCCGCCCTGCTCCTCCAGCACCGCTTCCTCCAGCAGCTTCAAATAGAGGTCGTAGCCCACGCTCATGAGATAGCCGGACTGCTCCGGCCCCAGCAGGTTGCCCGCGCCCCGGATCTCCAGGTCCCGCATGGCGATCTTGAACCCGGAGCCGAACTCCACGTATTCCCGGATGGCTGAGAGGCGCTTGGACGCGGTCTCCTGAAGGACCTTGCCCCGGCGGTAGGTCAGGTAGGCGTAGGCCCGCCGGGCGCTGCGGCCGATGCGGCCCCGGATCTGGTGGAGCTGGCTGAGGCCCATTTTGTCCGCGTCCTCGATGATGAGGGTGTTGACGTTTGGAATGTCGATGCCGGTTTCGATGATGGTGGTGCATACCAGGATATCGGCCTCGCCGTCCACCATGGCCTGCATGACGGAGGAGAGCGCCTGCTCCCCCATCTTGCCGTGGCCCGTCACGATGCGCACGTCCTCTCCCAGCAGCTTCTGGATGCGGGAGGCGGTGAGGTCGATGCTCTCCACCCGGTTGTGGAGATAGTACACCTGGCCGCCCCGGCCCAGCTCCCGGCGCATGGCGTCCTCCAGGATGCCCCAGTCATGCTCCAGCACATAGGTCTGGACCACCTGCCGGTCGGCGGGCGGCTCCTCCAGGGTGGACATGTCCCGCAGGCCCGAGAGGGCCATGTTCAGCGTCCGGGGGATGGGGGTGGCGGAGAGGGTCAGCACGTCCACCTGCCGGGCCATCTCCTTGAGCCGCTCCTTGTGGGTCACGCCGAAGCGCTGCTCCTCGTCGATGATGAGAAGGCCCAGGTCGTGGAACTCCACGCTCTTTTGCAGCAGCTTGTGGGTGCCGATCAAAAGGTCCACGCTCCCCCGCTTCACCGCGTCCAGGATGCGCTTGGCCTCCTTGGCGGAGGTGAACCGGGAGAGCACCTCGATCTTCACCGGGAAATTCCGGAAGCGGTTCGAGGCCGTGGCGTAGTGCTGCTGGGCCAGAACGGTGGTGGGCACCAGGATGGCGGATTGCTTTCCGTCCAGCACGCACTTCATCACCGCCCGGAGGGCCACCTCCGTCTTGCCGTAGCCCACGTCGCCGCACAGCAGCCGGTCCATGGGCCGGGGGCGCTCCATGTCCGCCTTGATCTCCGCGATGCAGCGGAGCTGGTCGTCGGTCTCCGCATAGTCGAAGGAATCCTCAAACTCCTGCTGCCAGGGGCTGTCCGGGGAGAAGGCGAAGCCCGGGCGCTTCTGGCGTTCGGCGTAGAGCTGGGTCAGGCCCTTGGCCAGGTCCTTGGCGGCCTTCTTGGCCCGGGTCTTCTGCTTGGCCCACTCCGTGCCGCCCAGCTTGTTCAGCTTGGACCGCTCCTGGTCCTCTCCGCCGCCGATGTATTTGCTCACCAGGTCCAGCGCCGTGGCGGGGACATACAGGCAGTCCCCGCCCGCGTAGTCGATCTTGATATAGTCCTTTTCCACGCCGTCCACCGGCATCCGCTGGATGCCGGTGAACCGGCCCACGCCGTGGTGGACGTGGACCACCAGATCGCCGGGGCTCAGGTCCGCGAAGGACTGGATCTTCTGCCGGTTGGACTCCTTTTTCGCCCGCTGCTTCCTGAGGGGGGCGGCGGCGAGCTGCCCCTCCGTCAGCACGGCCAGCTTCAACTGAGGCCATTCGCTGCCCGCGGACAAGGCCCCGGCGGTGATCCGCACCTCTCCCGCCGCGGGCATGGCCGCGTTTGAAAGGTCCAGGGCGGAGGGGATGCCCCGCTCCTCCAGCAGGCGCTGGAGGTTTTTGGCCCGGCTCTCCCCGCCGCACAGCAGCAGCACGGCGCTGCCGGTCTGGCGGTAGTGCTCCAGGTCCGTGACGGCGGTCTCCAGACTGCCGCCGTATGAGGAGAGCTGCTTGGCGTTCACGGTGACCAGGCCCCGGGGCCGCAGGGGATGCCGGGAGGTGGGCAGGGAGTCCGTCATCAGCACCGGGAAGGCCTCCAGCGCGGCGTACAGCGCCTCGCCGGAGAGGATGAGCCCCGCGTACTCCCCGGCCAGGACCCCGGCCTCCAGCAGGGCTTCCGTGTCCTGCTTGTGCTGGAGCAGGGCGCTTTTCACCCGCTCGTCCACCCGGGCGCTCTCGCACAGGAACACCACCGCGTCCGCGGGCAGATAGTGGACCCCCGCCGTTTCCTCCGTGTACACGGCGGCCAGATACCGGTCCAGCCCGCCGGGGACCGCGCCGCTCCGCAGCCGTTCGGCGTCCTCCCGGAGGGTCTGGACGAGCTTTTCCGTTTTCTGTTTTTTGGCCAGCTTCCCCGCCAGGGCCTCCAGCTTTTCCCCAAGGCCGGGAAGGCCGCCCCGGGCGGCGTGGGGCAGCACCTCGGCGGCGGGCAGCAGCAGCGCAGACGCCACGTTCCGCACCCGCCGCTGGGTGGCGGGGTCGAAGGCGCCCATGGAGTCGATCTCGTCGTCAAAGAACTCGCACCGCACCGGCTGGTCCATCAGGGGGGAGAACACGTCCAGGATGCCGCCCCGCAGGGCGAACTGGCCCACGCCCTCCACTTGGTCGCACCGGACGTATCCGGCGGCCAGCAGGCGCGCCGTCAGGTCCTTCAGGTCCATCCGCCCGCCGGTCTCCAGCGTCACCGCCAAGTCCTCCAGAAGCCTGGGGGGCATGGTCCGGGCCATGAGGGCGTCCACGGTGGCCACCACCACCTGCCCGCCGCCCCGGGCCAGGGTGTGCAGCGCGGCCAGGCGGTTCTGCTCCCAGGAGCGGGAGGCCACCGCCCCCGCCCGGAACTGCCATTCCCGGCTCAGCAGCGTCACCACGTCCAGCCCCGTCAGGGCCCGCAGGTCCCCGGAAAGGCTGCGGACCTCCCGCTCGTCGCCGCAGACGAAGACCGCCGGACGGACCGCGGCCCGGGCCACCGCCGCGCCCACGCAGGCCCGCTGCACCGGCTGGAGGCCGTTCACCGCCACCGGGCAGCCGCCCTCGTCCACCCGGCGGATCAGCTCCGCGATCTCGGGGATGGTTTGCAATTGTTTGAGAAACTGTTCCATATAACGATATTCCTTGTTAAATTTTGGAAGTTATGGACGGGGATATCCCCATTTATATGTAGGAAGGAAGGAAAGTTGATCTTCTGCGGCTTTTTCGAAACATGACGAAGGAACGCCGTCTGAGGACGGCGGGAGACGTGCGGCGTGCGCCGCGGGCAGTGCTTCCCGCACGGGGGTCCTTCTTTTTCTGGCGCAGAAAAAGAAGGACGAAGAAAAAGACATCCCCGGGCCGAAAAAGACCGTGGGACTTTTTCGGACTTTCCGGGGGCGGGGGCTTAGATTTGCTTCTGGGGATATCGCTCTCAAATGAAGAGCCTTTTGCCGCAGAACCACAGGAACGGGGCGCGTCCGGACACACCCTGCTCCTCTTTATCGCTGCCGCACCGCTCTCTTCCGGAAGCGCCAAGCTGCGACAGCAAAAGCGACGCAGAGGGTGTCCGGAACCACCTTCCAGACGCAGGAAGCCGCCAAACGCGGAAGAAAGCCAAAACGTCTGTCTAACTATAGCGCGAGCCGGATGAAAGCCGCAGGGTCACCGCCCAAAGTCTCTCAGCGGGCACGTGACCCCCCAAATGACCCGAAGCGGTCATTTGGGGACCAAAAGCGCCTTTCTTTTGGACCGTGCACGGCCCGTTTTCTTTGGGCAAGAGCGGATGGGGCCCCCGCGCGGCCTGCCGCGTGGGGAGAGGAGAAAGGAACGGAGCGGCGGGAGCCCTGCCCGCAGGGCGGGGCGAGCGGAGCGCAGTTTCTTTCGACGACATGGGGGGTGCAGATGCCTGCTTCCATCGAAGCAATTTGTTATAAAGAAGAGTACTTCCCCGCCCCGGGGCGGAGCGCAGTTTCTTTTGACGATATGGAGCGCCGCCCGCGGATGCCCTCCGGGTATCGCGTCTCAGTTAAACTCGTTCATCGCCTTCTGGCACCCGTCCGCGATGATGCAGGCCGCCGCGTCGATGGCCCGCTGGAACGCCTCCAGCAGCGCCTTCTTCTCCGACTGGGACGGCACGCCGATCACCCAGCCGATCATGTCGTGCTCCGGGTCCGTGGGCGCGCCGGTGCCGATCTTGACGCGGGGAAAGTCCTGGGTCCCCAGGTGGGCGATGATGTTTTTGATGCCGTTGTGCCCGCCGGCGCTGCCGGTGGGCCGCACCCGGAGCTTCCCCACGGGCAGGGACACGTCGTCGTAGATCACCAGCACCCGTTCGGCGGGGATCTTATAAAACTGCGCCGCCTCCCGCACCGCCTCGCCGGAGAGGTTCATATAGGTCTGGGGCTTCATCACCAGGCACTTGGCGCCTGCGAAGCTCATGATGTTGTAGGCGGACTTGAACTTGACCTTGTTCAGCTTCACGCCCTGCTGCTCCGCCAGCAGGTCCACGGTGAGAAAGCCCATGTTGTGGCGGGTGTTGGCGTATTTCTGGCCCGGATTCCCCAGGCCCACCACCAGCCAGTCCACGGCGGAGGATTTGTTTCCGAACAGCATGTGTTTCTCCTTCTATTTGGAAATGCCGCAAGGGCGGGGAAGAAGCTCTTCCCCGCCTGGCAGTTTTCTCTATGATCCCGCTTTCTAAACGGCGCTCAGCGGAACAGCTTGGAGATGGAGATCTCCTGGTAGATGCGCTCGATGGCCTCCGCGAACATGGACGCCACGGAGAGGTACTTGATCTTGGAGCACCGGACGGGATCGATGGCGGGGATGGTGTCCAGCAGGGCCAGCTCCTGGATGACGCTCTCGTTCACCCGGTCCAGGGCCGGACCGGAGAGCACGCCGTGGGACGCGCAGGCGTGGACGCTGTTGGCGCCGCCCACCTCCATCAGCGCCTTGGCGGCGTTGCACAGCGACCCGCCGGTATCCACCATGTCGTCGAAGAGGATGCAGTCCCGGCCGGACACGTCGCCGATGACGTTCATGACCTCGCAGCTGTTGGCCTTCTGGCGGCGCTTGTCCACAATGGCCAGATTCATGTGCAGCTTCTGGGCGAAGGCCCGGGCCCGGGCCACGCTGCCCACGTCCGGGGAGACCACCACCATGTCCTCGCAGGCGGAGCCGAACTTTTTGGCGTAATAATCCACAAAGATGGGGTTGCCCGCCAGATTGTCCACAGGGATGTCGAAAAAGCCCTGGATCTGGGAGGCGTGAAGGTCCATGGTCAGCACCCGGTCCGCGCCGGCGGCGGTGATCATGTTGGCCACAAGCTTGGCGGTGATGGGGTCCCGGGCCTTGGCCTTACGGTCCTGCCGGGCATAGCCGAAATAGGGGATGACCGCGGTGATGCGTCCGGCGGAGGCGCGCTTGAGCGCGTCGATCATGATGAGCATCTCCATGAGGTTGTTGTTGACGGGGGTGCAGGTGGACTGGACCACGAACACGTCGCTGCCCCGGACCGTCTCATACAAAGAGACGAAGATCTCCCCGTCGGAGAAGGTCCCCACCTCGGATTCGCCCAGCTTGGTGCCCATGAGCCTGCAGATCTCCTCCGCCAGCTTGGGATTCGCGTTGCCGGAAAACACTTTGATGTCTTTACCGTGAGAAATCATTTCCAAAACGCCCTTTCTTCTCTATATCCTCATTATATTTCTTTCAACTTGGAGCAAAGGTCACTTTTTGCCGTGGATCCTGCGCCGCCGCTCGGCCCAGCCCTCTTTGTTCTCCTGCCGGACCCGGGCCACAGCCAGCGCGTCCGGGGGCACGTCCTTGGTGATGGTGGCGCCCGCCGCGATATAGGCGCCCGCGCCCACGGTGACCGGGGCCACCAGGTTCGTGTTGCAGCCGATGAACGCGCCATCCCCCACGGTGCAGCGGTATTTCCGGAAGCCATCGTAATTGGTGGTGATGGTGCCGCAGCCGAAGTTCACCCCCGCACCCACGTCGGCGTCGCCCACGTAGGTCAGATGGCTCATCTTCGTCCCCTCGCCCAGCACGCAGTTCTTGAGCTGGACGAACGCGCCGATGTGGCACCGGGGGCCCACGGCGCAGCCGGGACGGATGTGGGCGTAAGGCCCCACGTCGCACCCGTCGCCCAGGTCGCTTTCGTTCACCTGGGAGGCGTTGACGGCCACTTCGTCCCCCAGGGTGCAGCCGTTCACCACGGCGTTGGGCCCGAGGGTGCAGCCCTCCCCGATCCGGCAGGGCCCCTGGATCATGGTCCCGGGCAGGAGGACGGTCCCCCGGCCGATCACCGCCCGGGGGTCGATATAGACGGCGGAGGGGTCCAGGACCCGGACGCCGTTTTGGATATGCCGCATGACGACGCGCTGGCGGAACAGGGGCTCCAGCTCCGCAAGGGTGTCCGCGCCGAACACGGGCAGCCAGCCGCTCACCAGCTCCGCGCCGGAGACGTTGTTGCTCATTCTTTCTCTCCAGCTCTCCTGGAGCTCATAGCCGGGGGCGGCGTAGGCGAAGCCGGGACCGGCCTCCGCCGCGGGCAGCGCCGCCCGGGGCAGCACCAGCACCGGGTCGGGCGTGGTCAGGAAGGCGGTCAGATCGCGCTGCTGCTCGGACACGGTCACGTCCGCGCCCGCGGGAAAGCAGGCCCGGGCCTCCTCCGCAAAGCGGGGGCCGCAGACAACAAAAAACCGCTCCACGCCATCAGCCTGCAATTTGTCAGCCACCCAGGAGAGGATGGGGCAAAACAGAACGGCTTCCAGCATCAGCGGTTTGGAGTGCGCCGGGAGGTCGGAATCTTCCTCAAAGAAGAATACGGCGCGCTGTGGACGATCCATCAGTGATGTCCTCCTTTACATTCGTAATCTCATTATAACAAAGTTCCAATGAAAATCCAGTGGTTCCGGCGAATTTGTTCTGGAAATTTTCCCGAAATCTTTTCCTCCCCCCCATCAAAATTTGTCAGAGCCCACGGAAGGCGGGGAGCGCCGTGTAAATTCCTGGCGTTTTTTCGTCGATTTGCAGAAATTCCAGTACATTTGTCGTGATTTTCTCTGAAAATCCAAATTTCCATACACATTGCGGTTGAATTTGTACAGGGAAAGGATTACAATGGTCTACGCTCGTATGAAAAACCGGGAGGTTTAATCGATTTTATGCTCAATATTGTCCTGGTAGAGCCGGAAATCCCCCAAAACTGCGGGAATATCGCAAGGACCTGCGCCGCCACCGGCAGCCGCCTCCATCTGGTCCGCCCCCTGGGATTCGATATCTCGGACCGGGCGGTGAAGCGGGCCGGCCTGGATTACTGGCACCTGGTGGAGGTGGCGGACTATGAGGACCTGGAGGCCCTGTTCCGGGCCCATCCGGAGGCGGCGGACCAGGCGTGGCTGACCACCACCAAGGCCCCCCGGCCCTATACGGAGGCGGTCTTTACCCCGGACAGCTGGATCTTTTTCGGCAAGGAGACCGCCGGACTGCCCCTGGCGTTCCGGGAGCGGTTTCGGGACCGCTGCATCCGCCTGCCCATGCGCCCGGAGGCCCGGAGCCTGAATCTCAGCAACACCGTGGCCGTGTGCGTCTACGAAGCCCTGCGGCAGACCGGATATCCCGGTTTGCAGGACGCGGGGGAGATGGCCCGGAGCTGAGCCGCGGCGGCTGGTTTTTTCTGTTTTTGTCCATACTATGAGGCGTTAGACGGCGTGTTTGCCGGAACGATAAGGAGGAATCCGATGAATTATCACAAAAAGACCGTCCGGGATGTGGACGTGGCGGGCAAAAAGGTCCTGCTCCGCTGCGATTTCAACGTGCCCCAGGACAAGGAGACCGGAGCCATCACCAGCGACAAGCGCATCGTGGCCGCCCTGCCCACCATCCAGTACCTTCTGGACCGGGGCGCGGCGGTGATCGCCTGCTCCCATCTGGGCAAGCCCAAGAACGGCCCGGACCCCAAGCTGAGCCTGGAGCCGGTGGCGGCCCGCCTGAGCGAGCTTCTGGGCAGGCCCGTCCAATTCGCCCACGACGTGGTGGGCGGGGACGCCAGGGCCAAGGCCGCGGCCCTGCGGCCCGGCGAGATCTTGCTGCTGGAGAACACCCGCTTTGAAAAGGGCGAGACGAAAAACGACCCGGAGCTTTCCAGGGCCCTGGCCTCCCTGGCGGAGATCTACGTGTCCGACGCCTTCGGCGCGGTCCACCGGGCCCACGCCTCCACCGCCGGCGTGGCGGACTATCTGCCCGCCGTCTCCGGCTTTTTGATCCAGAAGGAGCTGGATTTCCTGGGCGGCGCCATCGCCAGCCCCAAGCGCCCCCTGGTGGCGATCCTGGGCGGCAGCAAGGTGTCCGGCAAGATCGGCGTGATCAACAACCTTCTGGAGATCGCGGATACCATCATCATCGGCGGCGGCATGGCCTATACCTTCTCCGCCGCCCAGGGCGGCAAGGTGGGAGACAGCCTGCTGGAGGCCGACTGGATGGACTATTCCCGGGAAATGGTGGAAAAGGCCGCCGCCAAGGGCGTGAAGCTGCTGCTGCCCGTGGACACCGTGTGCGCCGACGCCTTCGCCCCCGACGCGGCCTCCCGGGTCGTGAAGGCCGGAGAGATCCCCGACGGCTGGCAGGGCCTGGACATCGGCCCGGAGACGGTGAAGCTGTACTGCGCCGCCGTGGCGGACGCGGGCACGGTCATCTGGAACGGACCTATGGGCGTGTTTGAATTTCCCGCCTTTGCCAAGGGCACCGAGGCCGTGGCCGAGGCCCTCAGCCGCACGGACGCCATCACCATCATCGGCGGCGGCGACAGCGCGGCGGCCGTGGAGCAGCTGGGCTACGCCGACAAGATGACCCACATCTCCACCGGCGGCGGCGCGTCCCTGGAATTTCTGGAGGGCAAGGTTTTGCCGGGCGTGGCGTGCCTGATGGACGCTTAAAGGCTTCCCGTTCCCCCGCCGCCGGTCCGGGGACTCTCCGCCCCGGCCCCTTTCCTCCGCGCCCCCGGGCGCCGGACGGAAAAAGGGGGTTTTGCTTGACAAATCCGCTGTTTTTTTGTATAAAGATATGGTTTGCGCTCCCCTGGACCCGCGCCGATCCGTGCCATGCACGATTTGATATAGACATAAGAAGGAGAAATGAAGAATATGAACCGCAGATATCGTAAGACCGTCATCGCCGGCAACTGGAAGATGAACATGACCGCCACGGAAACCAAGAAGTTCGCCGAGGAAATGAAGAAGATCATGCCCCGCGCCAAGTGGTGCGAGACGCTGATCTGCGTCCCCGCCTGCAACATCTCCGCCGCCGCCAAGGCCTTTAAGGACCTGCGCATCTCCGTGGGCGCGGAGAACGTCTATTTTGAGGAAAAGGGCGCCTTTACCGGCGAGGTCTCCGCCGACATGCTCAAGGACCTGGGCGTGAAGTACGTCATCGTGGGCCACAGCGAGCGGCGGCAGTATTTCTGCGAGACCGACGCCACCGTTAACAAGAAGGTCCACGCCGTGCTGAACGCGGGCATGACCCCCATCATCTGCGTGGGCGAGAGCCTGGAGCAGCGGGAGACCGGCGTCACCGAGGAGTGGATCGCCCTCCAGGTGAAGAGCGCCCTCTTCGGCGTGCCCGCCGACAAGCTGCGCCGCTGCATCATCGCCTATGAGCCCATCTGGGCCATCGGCACCGGCAAGACCGCCACCGCCGAGCAGGCGGGCGAGGTCTGCGGCAACATCCGCGCCACCGTCCGCGCCCTGTACGGCGCCCGGGTGGCCCGCTCCGTCACCATCCAGTACGGCGGGTCCATGAATCCCAAGAACGCCGCCGAGCTGCTGGCCCAGCCCGACATCGACGGCGGCCTTATCGGCGGCGCGGCGCTGAAGCCCGAGCAGTTCCTGGATATCATCAACGCGGCTAATCAGGACTGATTCGAGGGGGGACCGGTCCCCCCTCGACCTCCCCCCCACCAGTCTGCGGACTGGTGCGTTTGCCCCAGGGGCAAACAGGTCAAGGAATTTTCGGCAGGCGCATGTCCCGCCGAAAATGATTCGATTTCCTTCTTCCGCCGGAGGCGGAAGAACTGGGGGAACCATAGGTTCCCCCTAGCCCCCTTCCTTTGGGATGGGAGAGCGCGGGGGACCTTCCCCTCCCCCTTCCTTTGGGGCCGCTTGAAATGAAAGCGAAAGAGGTTTCTATGAATAAAACACCGACTACCCTCATCATTATGGACGGCTTCGGCCTCTCCTCCGGCGGCGGTGGAAACGCTGTCCAGGCGGCCCAGACCCCGCGCCTGGATCAGTTTTTCCGGGAGTTCGCCCACACGGAGCTCTCCGCCTCCGGGCTGGACGTGGGATTGCCCGACGGGCAGATGGGCAACAGCGAGGTGGGCCACACCAACATCGGCGCCGGCCGGGTGGTATTCCAGGACCTGCCCCGGATCAGCAAGTCCATCGCCGACGGCGATTTCTTCCGCAATCCCGCCTACTGCCGCGCCATGGACGCCTGTAAGGAAAGGGGCACCGCCCTGCATTTGATGGGCCTTTTGTCCGACGGCGGCGTCCACTCCCACCTCAGCCACCTATTCGCCCTGCTGAAAATGGCCAAAGAGCGGGGACTGGAAAAGGTCTACATCCACGCCTTCCTGGACGGGCGGGACGTGTCCCCCACCTCCGGCGCGGACTTCGTGGCCCGCGCTGTGGAGAAGTGCCGGGAGCTGGGCGTTGGAAAGATCGCCACCGTCATGGGCCGGTACTACGCCATGGACCGGGACAACCGCTGGGACCGGGTGGAGCAGGCCTACGACGCCATGGTATACGGCGAGGGCGCGGTCTTCAACCCCCTGCCCGTGGCGGCGGTGAAGGCCTCCTACGACCGGGGCGTGACCGACGAGTTTTTGGAGCCGGTGGTGTGCGACACCGACGGCACCATTTCCGACAACGACAGCGTGATCTTCTTCAACTTCCGGCCCGACCGGGCCCGGGAGATCACCCGCGCCCTGGTGGACCCGGAGTTCGACGGATTCACCCGCCAGGCGTTCCCCCTGACCTTCGTGTGCAACACGGAGTACGACGCCTCCATGCCCAACGTGGAGGTGGCCTTCCCCCGGATCTCCGTGCGCAACGGGCTGGGCGAGTATCTCAGCCAGATGGGCCTGACCCAGCTCCGCATCGCGGAGACGGAGAAGTACGCCCATGTGACGTTCTTCTTCAACGGCGGGTCCGAGACGGTGTTCCCCGGCGAGGACCGGGTGCTGGTGCCCTCCCCCAAGGTGGCCACCTACGACCTCCAGCCGGAGATGAGCGCGCCGGAGGTGTGCGCCAAATGTGTGGAGCGCATCGAGTCCGGGGCCTATGACGTGATCATCCTGAACTTCGCCAACTGCGACATGGTGGGCCACACCGGCGTATTCTCCGCCGCCGTGAAGGCCGTGGAGACGGTGGACGCCTGCGTGGGTAGGGTGGTGGACGCCACGCTGAAGATGGGCGGCATCGCCATGATCACCGCCGATCACGGCAACGCCGAGCAGATGGAGGAGGCGGACGGCAGCCCCATGACCGCCCATACCACGAACCCGGTGCCCTTCGTCCTCTGCGGCGCGGGGACGGAGCTGCGGCGCGGCGGCCGCCTGTGCGACATCGCCCCCACCATCCTGGACGTGATGGGCCTGGCCTGTCCCGAGGAGATGGACGGAAAAACGCTGATCGTGAAATAAGAGCTGAAAAGGGGGACCGCCCGGAGACGGTCCCCTTTTTTTGTATAATCCTTGGTAAAATCGTCCATACTTCCCTCAAACCCAAAATTGAGGGAGGGATTCCTACATGACGAATCGGATCAAATCGGCCCTGAGCGGCGGCGGGTTCTACGCCGTGCTGGCCCTGTGCGTGCTGGCGGCGGGGGTGGGCGGCTACTTCCTGCTGTTCGACCGGGAGGCGGCTCCCGTGGAGGAGCCGCCTGCGGCGGCGGCCCCCGCGGTGGAGACGGAGGCGCCTCCGGTGGTGGAGACTGTGAAGCCCCAGCCCGTGGTGGAGCCGGAGCCGGAACCGGAACCCATGCCGGAGACGGAGATCGACGATACCCCCGTGGTGGCGGAGGCGCCCCATCTGGTGGTCTCGCCGCTGCAGGGCGAGGTGGTGGCCGCCTTCTCGGTGGATGAGCTGGTGTACAACGAGACGCTGGAGGACTGGCGGACCCACGCGGGAGTGGATATCTCCGCCGCCGCGGGGACCACGGTGATGGCCGCCTGTTCCGGCACGGTGGCGGTGGTGGAGAACGACCCCCTGATGGGCACCACCGTTTCCATCGACCACAGCGGAGGCTACCGCACCACCTACGCCAACCTCCAGGCCAAGCCCGCGGTGGAGATCGGGGACAGAGTGACCGCCGGGCAGATCATCGGCGCGGTGGGCGCCACCGCGGCGGCGGAGTCCGCCCAGGGGCCCCATCTGCACTTCTCCGTCACCCAGGACGGGGACGCGGTGGACCCGGAGGAGTTTTTGAGCAAGTGAACAAGAGGACCAGTCCCTTTCGGGACTGGTCCTAGGCTGTCGAAAAAGTGCCTTCGGCACTTTTTCGAGCAGGCTGCGGCCCATCGCACGCACTGTCCGCTGAGAGCGGGCAGTGCGCACACTTACGGACCGAGATGTATGTTCTCCGACGCACATGTCGTCGGAGAAAATGGATTTGATCTTCTTCGCGCCTTCGGGCGCGAACTCTGCGAGGCTTTTTCGACAGGCTGAGGACCGGCCTCCCGATGGGAGGCCGGTCCTCTTGCGCATCCGGGTCAGGCGCGGCCGCTGAGGGCCGCCTCCGCCGCGCGCATGGTGCGGCGGAGAAAGACGGCGCTGAGGGTCACGGAAACGATCTCCGCGATGAAGAACGCCAGCCACACCAGCTCCAGCCGCCCCGTCTGGGCCAGCAGCCACGCCGCGGGCAGCAGCACCAGAAGCTGGCGGCACACGGAGACGATGAGGCTGTAGAAGGGATTGCCGATGGCCTGGCAGACGGACCCGGCGATGATGGCGAAGCCCGCCAGGGGGAAGTGGAGGCAGATGATCCGCAGGGCCACGGTGCCGATGGAGAGCATCTCCTCCGAGGCGTTGAAGAAGGAGAGCAGGGTGCCCGGAATGAGCTGGAACAGGGCGAAGCCCGCGGTCATGATGCAGACGGCGGTGCAGACGGTCAGCTTCACCGTCCGCTTCACCCGGTCCAGCCGGGCGGCGCCGTAATTGTAGGAGATGATGGGCACCATGCCGTTGTTCAGGCCGAACACCGGCATGAAGATGAAGCTTTGGAGCTTGAAGTACGCGCCGAAAACGGCGGTGGCCGTCTCCGTGAAGGAGATGAGGATCTTGTTGATGCCGAAGGTCATGATGGAGCCGATGGACTGCATGATGATGGAGGGCAGGCCCACCCGGTAGATCTCCGCCGCCACCCGGCGGTCCAGGCGGATCTCCTTGAGGCGGATGTGGATGTCGTGGTTTTTCTTCAGGTTCAGGACCACCGCCAGCAGGGCGGCGATCATCTGCCCCGCCACGGTGGCCGCGGCGGCGCCCGCCACCTCCATCCGGGGCATGCCGAAGAGGCCGAAGATCAGGATGGGGTCCAGAATGATGTTGATGACCGCGCCGATGAGCTGGGTGCACATGGCCAGGGTGGTGCGGCCCGTGGACTGGAGGAGCCGTTCAAAGCAGAACTGGCTGAACAGCCCGATGGAAAGGCCCAGGCAGATGCGGCCGTAGGCCGTGCCGTAGTTCACGATGACGGTGTTTTGGGTCTGGGCCAGGAAGAAGGGCTTCGTCAGCAGCAGGCCCAGCACGGCGAAGGCGAGAAAGCTGCAAAGGGCCAGGAAGATGCCGGTGTTGGCGGCCTTGTCCGCCATGTCCTGGCGCTTTTCGCCGAGGGACCGGGAGAGCAGCGCGTTGATGCCGACGGCGGTGCCGCCGCCCACGGCGATCATCAGGTTTTGCAGGGGGAAGGCCAGGGATACGGCGTTCAGCGCGTCCTGGCTGATCTGGGCCACGAACACGCTGTCCACCACGTTGTACAGCGCCTGGACCAGCATGGAGATCATCATGGGCACCGCCATGCCGGCCAGCAGCCGGCCCACGGGCATCACGCCCATTTTATTTTCCTGGGGTTCGGGGGTCCTGTTTTCCATATGCGTTCCAATATCCTTTCTTTCGTGCAGAAAAAGGACGTGGCAGAAGCCACGCCTTTTTGAGGGCATTTACTTTTCCGCGGGCGGCCCGGTTATTTTTTGGTCAGCTCGCCGGTGGCCAATTGCGTGAGATAGGCGTTGATGAACCCATCGATATCGCCGTCCATCACGTTGTCGATGTTCCCCATCTCGAAGCCGGTGCGGGTGTCCTTCGCCATTTGATAGGGCATAAAAACGTAGGAGCGGATCTGGCTGCCCCATTCGATCTTCATCTGGACGCCCTTGATGTCGGAGATCTTTTCCGCGTGCTGCTGGGCCTTCAGCTCCATCAGCTTGGATTTCAGCATCTTCATGCAGTTGTCCTTGTTCTGGAACTGGCTGCGCTCCTGCTGGGAGGCCACCACGAAGCCCGTGGGCTTGTGGATGAGCCGGACGGCGGAGGAGGTCTTGTTGATGTGCTGGCCGCCTGCGCCGGAGGCGCGGTAGACCTGCATCTCGATGTCCTCCTCCCGGATCTCGATCTCGTCGTCGTCCTGGATCTCCGGCATGACCTCCAGCGCGGCGAAGGAGGTCTGCCGCCGGGCGTTGGCGTCGAAGGGGGAGACGCGCACCAGCCGGTGGACGCCGTTTTCGCTCTTTAGGAGGCCGTAGGCGTTCTCGCCCTCCACGGCGATGGCCGCGGACTTGATGCCCGCCTCGTCGCCCTCCTCGTAGTCCAGGATCTGATAGGTGAAGTCGTGGCGCTCGGCCCAGCGGGTGTACATCCGGTAAAGCATCTGGGTCCAGTCCTGGGCCTCGGTGCCGCCCGCCCCCGCGTGGAAGGTCAAAATGGCGTTGTGCCCGTCGTATTCGCCGGAGAGCAGCGTGGCCATCCGGGATTCCTCCACCTTTTCCTCCAGGGTGTGGAACCCGGATTTCAGCTCCTCCAGAAGCTCCGTGTCGTCCGCCTCCTGGCCCATCTCGCACAGGGCGGTCAGGTCCTCCCACTCGGCGATCAGCTTTCCCTGGCGGCCCACCTTGTTTTGCAGCTGCTTGAGCCGCTGCTGTACCTTCTGGGAACGCTCCAGGTCGTTCCAGAACCCCTCCTGGGCCATCTCCTCGTCCAGCCGGGCCGCCTCGGCTTTGGCGCCCTCGATGTCCAGCGCGGCGGAGAGCTTGTCCAGCTCGGGTTCCAGCTCCCGGAGCTTTTGCTTGTATTCGTCGTATTCGATCAAAGCCATGGCGTACTCCTTATCCGATATTACAGTAGCTATAACATTATAAGGGACATAATTATTTTTGTAAAGGAAAACCTGGGAAATCTTGTACAAAAATTATAAAAACAATCATTTCCGGAAGAGGCAAAAAACATACGCCGCCCAATGGGCGGCGCAGGCCGTTTCGCATGGCGCGGGGCAAAGGGACGGAGGCGGCGCGCCCCGCCGGGGCGCCGCCCGTCTCTCAGGGGGCCTCCCGGCGGAGCAGCTTTCCCAGGGAGAGCAGACCCGGCCCCCGCAGGTCTCGGCCCGGCAGGCGGGCGGAGACGGTCCGGCTGTCGTCGTAGGTGCGGAAGCAGTACGCCCGGGCGCCAAGGTCCATGAAAGAGGTGTACTGGGTGTAGTCCCAGGTCCCCCGGTCCGTGACCACCACGCCCTTGGGGATGCTGACGCCCTCCAGCACGTGGAAGCAGGCGGAGAGCGCCTGCTCCCGGTCCTCCGGGAACACCGCGTGGCTCTTTTGGAAGGCGGTCCGCACGAACCGGGCGGGCGGGGAGTAATCCCCCGGCAGGCCGAACAGCCCCGCCCCCTGGCCGAAGGGCGTCATCGACAGGCCGGACCAGTCCGCCGCTTCCCGCTGGACGGGCGACGCGGCCATGTAGTTGCGCAGATTGGCCAGATGCCAGCGGAAATCCGGGCTGTTGGTGAGGACGCCCACGGGATTTTCCAGCAGGGCCAGGCCTTCCGCCGTCTTTTCCACCGTCATGCACGCGCCGCTCTCGTCCGCCAGGAGCCAGTGGAGGGGCGCGGCGGACCCGGTGACGGCGTCCCGCGCGCCCACGATGCGGAGGGTGGGGAGGACGGCCGCCGCCTCCTCCACGGAGCCGCACACGCCCAGCAGCAGCTTTACCACCTCCGTCGCGGCGATGGCGGGGGCGTCCGCGCCGCGGGGGGAGGGCGCGTCGTACTGGGCGAAGCCGGGGAAATACAGCGCGGCGGCGGCGAAGCCCCGCTCGTTCACCCCGTCCGCGAACAGGAGGGGAGACACGTCCTGGCCCACGCCCAGGAAGCTGTACAGGGTCTTGATCTGGTGGGTGTTTTGCAGATTGTTCCAGGCGTAGCCCCGGGGCACGAGATACAGCTCCGGGTCCACCTCATAGGAAAAATCCATGGTGCGCCCGAAAAACACGGCGCCCCCGGGCGTTCGGACGGTCATGGCGGTACACATGGGCAGGCCTCCTCCGGCAATGACAGATTACCGGATCAGCTTATGCGGGCGGCAGAAGAGATATTCGCAGGCGGAGATTTGTGCCAAACAGGGTCGTTTCCGAGCTGTCCTCATGGGATAAAAGCAATATCCGCAACCCCGTCCTCCTCGGGGCGGAGCCCAGCACAGCGGGTCCGCCCCGAAAGCGAAGAAACACCCCGTCCGGCAAAGGGGCCTCGCCGTCAGGCGGGGACCCGTGCCAAACAGGGCAATTCTGAGCTGCCGCACCAGCGCAAAAAAGATATCCGCAACCCCGTCCTCCTCGGGGCGGAGCCCAGCGCAGCGGGTCCGCCCCGAAAGCGAAGAAACACCCCGTC
>JAEXWS010000029.1 GCA_023406225.1 Bacillota bacterium
GATTTGATTTTCTTCGCGCCTCCGGGCGCGAACTCTGCGAGGCTTTTTCGACAAGCTGCGCGCCCCCGCCGTATGGCGGGGGCGCTTTTTTGGCGGGACGGGAGCGGCGGCCTCATGCGCCCCGGGACGGCGAAACGCCCCAAGGCTTGGCTGCCTCTGTCAGGAGCTTTCCTGACTGCCGCCCATCAGGAAAAACAGCCAGGAGAGATAGAGGGCCAGACCGGAGACGAACAGGAGCATTCCCAACGCCGTTCCCGCAGGCGAGAAATGGTCCCAGAACGGAGCGTCGTTCCGGGGGCAGGAAAGCCCCGCCAGGGAGACCGCCGCCATCCCGGCCAGAGAGGAGAGGATATTCAGCGCCCAGCCCCGCAGAAACACCCTCCGCTCCCCCGCCCTTCCGCAGAGAAACCCCAGCAGGGCCGCCGGGAGGAACACCAGCGGGACCTCCGCCGGAAGAAGGCCCCGGGGGCAGTTTTGATATTCGATCCACATGGCGAGAAAGACAGTTGGGACGCAGAACGCCGCGTACAGCCGCCCGATACGCCGTTTTTTCATCAACACAGCCCCCCTTTTGGATAAGTTCAGGATAGCATAGCGCGGCGGATTTTGCTATACTGGAAAAAACGCTGGAGGGAGATGGGGCCTGTGCTGGCGGCGCTGCTGACGCTCATGGAGGACGATGAGGAAAGACGGGTCTTCACCGGCTTGTACCAGCGGTATTACGACAAGCTGGCGGCGGTGGCCACCCGCTATTTTCCAAATGATCCCGCCGCCGCGGAGGACGCGGTGCACAACGCCTTCGTGAAGGTCATCCGAAATTTTGAAAAAATAAAGGAGATCCCGGGGAACCAATTGCCCTTCTGGCTCGTTTCTATTGTAAAGAACGAGTCCATTTCCCTTTTGCGCAGGCGCCGTCCCACGGTCCCCTTTGAGGACTGGGCGGATTGGGAGCAGGAGGCGGAGGTGGGAGCGGACCTGGACTATGGGCGGGTGCTGGACCTCATCCGGCGGATGCCGGAGACGTACCGGGCTGTGCTGGAGCTCCGTTTTGTGGAGGAGCTGGAGTACCGGGAGATCGCCAGGGCCCTACATCTGAACGAGGGCACGGTGCGCAGCCGCGTCAGCCGGGGCCGGGCGCTGCTGGTGGAAAAACTGCGGGAGGAGGGGATCGTGCCATGACGGAGCGGGAAGAGGATTTGTTGCTGCGCCGCGCGCTTTTGGACGCCCTCCGCCTGGACTGGGAAGAGGTTTTGGAAGCCGCGCCGCCCGCCGCGCCGTCCCCCCGCCAGAAAAGGCGGCTGGGGGCCATGCTGGCGGACCCGGCGGGCTATGCCCGCAGGGCGGCCCGCCCCCTGTGGAAAACCGCGGCCCGCACCGCCGCCGCCGTCTTCCTGGCCTGCGCGCTGACCCTCGGCTCCCTCCTGGCCGCCAGCCCGACCATCCGGGCGGCGGTGATGGAATGGATGCGGGAGGTCTATGAGACGTTTACCGTCTACCGCTTCGCCGGAGAGCAGACAACGAACGAAATGCCCCGGTATGAGATCGGGGACCTGCCGGAGGGATATGCGGACACTGGGGAGATAATAGAGGGACCCATGTCCAGAACCGTTTATTATGAAAATTCTGTGGGACAGCGTATGAATCTCGGTTATATGCGAATGGAGCAAGGCGGTGCCGTTGCCATTGGCACGGAAGATATGACCATTAAGGAGGTAACAGTCAACGGCTGCTCGGGGCAGATTTATATCTCTATGGATGGCAGCACGTCCAACGGCATCTTATGGATTGATGAAGAAAAAAAGATGGTTTTTACTGTGGACGGTTTTGTGGACGAGATATCTCTTTTGCACATAGCGGAAAGCGTTGTGTTGGAGGAATCTACAAACTGAAAAAAATAAAAAAATATTTTAGAAATTTATGGAACAAAGTCACCTCCTTGTCGCGTTTAGTAGGCAGAATACGCGAAAGGAGGTGATTTTATATGCGTAAGAAAATGTTATCACTGACGGCGATTCTGGTTCTGATGCTCTCGATGTCCATGAACGTAGCGGCAAGATGGGAAAAAACGCCCCCGAACTGTCCATCAAAGGAACAACGGCAACTTGCTATGTAAACTATCAAAGCGCCAAGACAACGGACAAGGTCAAGGTCACGCTGACGCTGTGGTGCGGAGAATCCCCAGTGGATTCCTGGACGGAGTCCGGCACAGGCGGCGTTGTCATCAGCGGGGAATGCTCCGTGGTGCGGGGCAACACCTATCGATTGGTCGCCACCCCGGTCATCAACGGCGTCGCCAAGCCCCAGCTCTCCGTCACAGCAGACAGTTAACGACCGGCTTTACAAACAGAAAGAAAAAAGGTAAAGTAAGGAAAAAGAAACTCGTGAGTTTGCTTTTGGCCTTGGTCATGTGCATGACCTTGTGCATCCCGGCGTTTGCGAATGAAGCTGGTTTGATTGAAAGCAGCCGTGTCTCTCAAGAAGAGCAAATCAGAGCTGAAATTCAGAAGAGAGAAGAAGCGGAGTTTAATAATATCTACGAACAGCTAAAAGCTCAAGATGCGTTGAAGTTCTTTGATGCGTATAAAAGAGCTCTTCGCCCAGGGATAGAAGCGTCTGTTCGGGCGGAATTTGGCGAGGCTAAGGTGACGAGAGATACTACGTATGATTGTCCGCATGGTGCCGTGCTTGTATATTATGATCCTGTAACTAGATGCAATATGTCGATAACGTACCTTAATAAAGATGATACCAGCGCCTATGTTATGGATGGCGCGGAATTTAGTGCTGAAACTCTTGTGCTCGCTATTTTGGGAGTGGCGAAGCTTCCCGCCTCTCTTGCGCCTTTCGCCTATGTTCTCGCAGCTGCTTCCATTGCTAATTCGCTGAGCGTGTCTCAAATTAAAAAGGCTGACGGATATGCAATGATCATAAATGCCGAGGATCCAGTGGAAGGGTCAAGAGCTTCAACTGTAGGAGGGTGGAGAGATCATACGAGCGTTACCGTTTACAGCAATTTTGAGAATGTATCTCTCACAAAGTTTAAAGCCCATTAGTCTTGAGCAGGAGGATGTTTTGCGGCGTTTTTATGAGGTGATGTTTTGAGCAAGCGATGGATCGTCCTTTCCGCCATAGGCATTCTATGCACGCAAATTTTATTTGTCGTTGGATATTTGTGTTTCGGAGAGATGGTTGACCCTGGCCTTTCGTTTTTCCGCGTCACCACGCCTGAAGAATGGGAGTGGATGCTTGCACGGAATCACAGACCATATGAGACTCAAATATCCGCCATAATTCAGTTTTTTCAAACAATGCTATTATATACGCTCGTACTTTGCCTTGCAAATTATTATCGGAAGAAGCGGCCTCTCCGTGTGGCGGACGTGGTGATTCCAACCGTAGGGCTGGCGGTTTATTATCCTTGCTTTCATTACATCAAATATGAGGCGGAACACTATTATCTTTGGATGCGCTGTATTCCAACAGAAGTGTTATCGCTCATAATGCTTTTTTTGCTTGTTGCCGCACGAAAACATGGAAAACCAAACGTCTAAAGGACCGATGGGGCAAAAAGAATACGGCTCCTATATCACAGAGGCTGCTGAACAGGAGCCGACCACCGATTCCCCGGACGGTAAAAAAAGAAACGGAAAGATAAAAGGGGGCGGCGGACTGGAACAGCAGACCGCCGCCCTTTGTCCCGGAAACCCTTTGCCCTTCTGGATCGTCTTACAAACAGAGAAAAACGCCCGCGGATGAGAGGGGATGCGCCGCATGAAACGCCTAGCTCTGCCAAAGCTTGATGCTGACCTGCTGCTGATTTTGCTGATCGTCTCCCTGTGCTTCAACGTGCTGTTGGGCTATCTGTCCCAAGCGGAACGGATCCGGGTGGAGCCGTCGGTCGTCGGCACCTACCAGATCCTCCCCGGCCCTTCAACCTCCATGTGTCTGGTGCTGACAGGGGATCAGACCTATACCCGCTATTATCCGGGGGAGCTGCTGGAGACAGGGCGGTACCGTTTGGACGACATGGACAACGGGGAGATTTACAGCATGGACCCGGACGCGGGGGCGGAGGGAAAAAGCCGGTTTATTTTCTTGGGAGAACATATTTTTTTGGTGATGGCGGACGGAGAGATTTTAAAATTTACGAAAACGACGGATGTCTGCTATTATAATAATGTCCCCGATAATGTCCCCAATAATGTCCCCGATAGTGTCCCCGCTGTCTGAGTCGTATCATCAGGGAGGAGATGCCCGGCAAGGAGTTGCGTTGTGGAAAAGAAATTATGTGCCGTCATTCTTGCCGCTTGCTGTCTTTTGAGTATGGCGGGGTGCCGTCCCTCCGATGTTGACGGGCAGAACACGATCGGACTGATGGAGCTGACGGATGAACAGCGGCAAGTCCTTGAGGCGGTATCGACCGAAAAAGAGAGCGCCTATATTTTCAGCGTCCAGGCGGCCTATACGGACGCGGCCTTTTGGGTGGAGACGTATCGGGATGGGGAGAAGATCGAGACGAAGCCCATCCAACTGGAATTTCATGATGAGGAAGGGAAAGCGGCGGACGGAACGTTCGCGCTTGTTGCGGCGCAGGGCGCGGACACGGAGTGGTCTTTGATTTACACGGGGCGGAACGGCGCAAAAATTTTCTACACAGGGACCGTGGAACAGCAGCCGGAGCATCTGGCCTCCGCCGGCGCGGCGCTGGAACCGCCGTGTACGATCGTGGACGGTCAGGAGATCGTCTTATACGCACGCGCGTTTTTTTCCGGAACGGCGGTCCGGGCGTTCGGGACGCAGGATTTTTTAAGTCCCGACAGGCTGCGGGAGTTTGAATATGTTCAGCTTCTGAAATGCAGATTCCAAAACGCGCCGTGAGCCGGACGACGGGCGCGGGCCGAAGTGGCCCCGCCGCACAGCTTTGGGAGGTGGTTTTCTGCGCCGTTCTGTTTTTTTGAAACTGAGCTGTCTGCTCGCGGGCGCGGCCCTTTTGGCGGGCGCTTTCCTGCTTTCCGGGGGATACCGCCTCTCTTCGGAAGCGGCGGTCCGGGAGGTGTGCGCCCGGGAGGGGGGCGGCACGGTCCTGCTGCAATGCCGGATAGACGAAGCCCTGGATTTTTCCATCATCGACATGGGCACGCGGTATGCGACCGTATACAGCGTGCGGCGCGGGCCGCTTTGGAAAGCCGCGGCTGGCGCGAGGATCCTGGAAAAGCGCCCGGACCGGGTGGAGCTTTTGAATCAGTTTTGGCTGGACGATTCCGTCGGCTGGCTGGTGTCGCTCTCCCACGACCCGGAGGTG
>JAEXWS010000046.1 GCA_023406225.1 Bacillota bacterium
ACGCAGGGCAGCAGCTCGCCGGCGATCTTATACATATTGGGGACCATCAGCAGCAGGCCCTGGGAGGCCGTGTAAGTGGTGGTCAGCGCACCGGCGGCCAGAGAGCCGTGAACGGTGCCGGACGCGCCGGCTTCGGACTGCATCTCGCACACCTTCACGGTGGTTCCGAAGATGTTTTTCTGACCGGCGGCGGACCACTGGTCGACCAAGTCTGCCATGGGCGAGGACGGAGTGATCGGGTAGATGCCCGCCACCTCGGTAAACGCGTAGCTGACATATGCAGCGGCGTTGTTGCCGTCCATGGACTTGAACTTTCTTGCCATAAACTTACCTCCTATATTTGCTGCCCCCCGGCAGCAATCTTGCCGAACACGAAATCCGGACACTCTCCCCCGAATTTTCATGCGGGAACATTATATCACTTGTGTCCCGCCCTGTAAACCACGACTTTGTGATTTTTTGCACAATTTTTTCCTTTTCTGCGTAAAGGACAAACTATCCCCTTTTTTTTGGGCACTTTTGAAAATAAAGGGTTTCTTAAACCGGAGAACCGTGATAAACTCTTAACATCCGGTCCGGCAGATTTTTACAGCCGGCGCGGCGGCCCCGGCCGCCGCGAATTTTTGAGGGAACGGAGTGAGCGGCATGGTGGTGACGGTGCGTTCCATGGGGCTCGGCGGCGTCGCGGGCTATGAGGTGCGGGCGGAGTGCTTCCTCTCCGGGGGCCTTCCCGCCTTCGACATCGTGGGCCTGCCGGACGCCGCCGTGCGGGAGGCCCGGGAGCGGGTCCGGGCGGCGGTGAAAACCTGCGGGGCCAGGTTCCCCGTCAGCCGCATCACGGTGAATCTGGCCCCCGCCGGGCAGAAAAAGGCGGGGACCGTGTACGACCTGCCCATTTTTGTGGGCCTTTTGGCGGCGGGCGGCGATCTGCCGCCCCTCCCCGCCGACGCGGCGTTTTTGGGAGAGCTCTCCCTCACCGGGGCGCTGCGGGGCGTGGCGGGAGTGCTGCCCATGGCCATGGCCGCCCGGGACGCCGGGATCCGCCAGCTCTTCGTCCCGGCGGAAAACGCCGCCGAGGCCACTTTGGCGGAGGGGCTGACGGTCTACGGCGTGGCGCACGTCTCAGCTCTGATAAGCCACCTGCGGGGCGAGGCCCCCCTCTCCCCCGCCCCGGTCTGGAAGCAGGAAGAGGAGGCGGCGGAGCTGCCGGACCTCAAGGACGTGATGGGCCAGGAAAACGTGAAGCGGGCCCTGGAGATCGCCGCCGCGGGCGGGCACAACCTGCTGCTCATCGGAAGCCCCGGCGCGGGGAAGTCCATGCTGGCGAAGCGGCTTCCCTCCATCCTGCCGGACCTGAGCCGGGAGGAGGCGCTGGAGGTCTCCGGCGTCTGGTCCGTGGCGGGGCTGGTGGACCCGGCCCATCCCCTGCTGACCCGGCGGCCCTTCCGCAGTCCCCACCACACCGCCTCCGCCGCGGCCCTCACCGGCGGCGGCCCCGCCCTGCGGCCCGGGGAGATCTCCCTGAGCCACAACGGCGTGCTGTTTCTGGACGAGCTGCCGGAATTCCGCCGGGACGTGCTGGAGGCCATGCGCCAGCCCCTGGAGGAGGGGACCGTGACCGTGGCCCGGGCCGGGGGCACGCTGCACCTGCCCGCCCGGTTCCAACTGGTGTGCGCCATGAATCCCTGCCGCTGCGGCTGGCGGGGGCACCCCTCCGGGCGGTGCACCTGCTCGGACCGGGAGGTGGAGAAGTACGTGGAGAAGATATCCGGCCCCCTGCTGGACCGGATCGACCTGCATGTGAACGTGCCGCCGGTGGAGTACGAGGCCATGCGGCGGAAATCGCCGCCGGAGCCGTCGGCGGCGGTGAAGCGCCGGGTGGAGGCCGCCCGGGCCGTCCAGGCGGCGCGGTTTTCCGGGACGGACGTTGCCTGCAACGCCCGGATGGCCCCGGCCATGGTCGGCGCCTTCTGCGCCCTGGATGCCGCCGGGGAAAAGCTGATGGCGGGGGCCTTCGCCCGGATGGGCCTCACCGCCCGGTCCCACGACCGCATCCTGCGGGTGGCCCGGACCATCGCGGACCTGGACGGAGCGGCGGACATCGGCCCCGCCCATCTGGCGGAGGCCGTCCAATACCGCAGCACGGAGATCTTGAAAGGATAGGCGGTGAACTGGATGGAACTGCATCCGGAGGGGGCGTACGTCCCCCGGTATCCCACGGCGAAAGCCTTTGACCGGCGCTCTCCCGGCGGGGCGGGAAGGCGTTTGGCGGTCCCCCTCACCGCCTGCGCGCTGGCGGCCCTGCTGACCGGGTGCGGACAATCGGACTATCAAACCGAGGGCGCGCCGCCGTCGCCGCTTTGGATGCCCCAGGCGGACGTGCTGGCCGTCATCCGGGACGAGGCGGAGCGGCAGGGCATCTCCCTGTCCGGCGACGGCGGCGGGGCGGACCTGGAGGAGGGGCCTTTGACGGTGGACCCCTCGGACGGCAGCATCGGCTTTTCCTACATCGACTACGACGCGGGGGAATCCCTGCCCACGGACAGCCATGAGACGCTGGACGGCGGGATGAGCGTCTACCGCAGCGGAGACATGGACCTCTGCGTACTGGACGGCCTCGATCTGAACGCCGGTCCCTGGGACGAGGAGGCCCTCCGGGCCGCGTTCCGGGAATTCGCGGACTGGCTGCGGGAAAACGGGAAGCTCTGATGGACCTGACATTGTTTCTCACGGAGGACTGCAACCTGCGGTGCAGGTACTGCTATCACAAGCGCTCGCCCCGGGTCATGGACGGCGGCACCCTGCGCGCGGCCCTCCGCCTGGGCGCGGCGGAGGGCGCCTCCACCGCCGTCTCCTTCTACGGCGGCGAACCGCTGCTGTGCCGGGAGCGGATCCTGGAGGCCCTGGACTTCTGCCGCCGCCTGGGCCGGGAGACCGGCCGCCGCTTCACCTTTCAAACGACCACCAACGGCATCTTGCTGGACGAGCCGTTTTTGCAGGAGGCCCGGAAGAACGGCCTTTTGATCGCCCTTTCCCACGACGGGCTGGCCCAGGACGAAAACCGGGTGGCCGCCGGAGGCGGCGGCACGGCGGCCTTGCTGCGGGAAACGATCCCCCTGCTGCTGCGGTATCTGCCCGACGCCCCGGTGACGATGACCGTCGCGCCCGGCTGCGCGGGACTGCTGGCGGAGAGCGTCCGCCGGTTCGTGGAGGAGGACGGCTTCCGCCACGTGATATTCGATCCCGCCTTCGGCCCGGACATCCTCTGGACGGAGGCCGCGCTGGAGACCCTGGCGGAGCAGTATCGGCTGCTGGCGGAGCGGTACGCGGCGTGGCACCGGCAGGGACGGACGGTCCGCCTGGTCCCCTTTGAGGCCAAGATCGACGCATATATCCGCGGGGAGCCCGTCTGCGCCCAGACCTGCGCCATGGGGGTCCGGCGGGTCTCCGTGGCGGCGGACGGCGGGCTGTATCCCTGCATCCAGTTCGTGGGCGACCCGGCGTTTCGCATCGGGGACGTCCATACCGGGATCGACGCGGCGGCCCGGGACCGCATCCGGCGCTCCGCCGGTCCGGCGCCCGCGGAATGCCGCGCCTGCGCCTTCCGGGACCGGTGCCGGCACGCCTGCGGGTGCCTGAACCGCTTGACCGGCGGCAGCCCCAGCCGCCCCGGCGGCGCTCTGTGCGCCCATGAACGGCTTTTGATCCGCGCCGCCGACGCTCTTGCGGAACGCCTGTACCGGGAAGGGGACCGCCGGTTCCTGTGCCGCCACTACGCCCGGCCGCCGCAAGCCCCTTCCTGAACGAAAAAACGCCCCAGCGGCGCGAGACAAAGGAGAATCCGTCCCTTGGACAGCTTGATCTACAGCCTGAACGCCACCGTTCCGGTGTTTCTCGTCATCGTGCTGGGCTACGTCCTGCGGCGCATCGGCCTTTTGAATGAAAATTTTGTGGCGGTCTCCAACGCCTTCAACTTCAAGGTCACCCTGCCGGTGCTGCTGTTTTGCGACATGTCCGCCTCCCATCTGCGGGAGGAGTTCGACCCGGCGCTGGTGCTGTTCTGCGCCGCCGTGACCACGGTGATGTTTTTCTCCATCTGGTTTTTGGCCCGGAGGCTCCTGCGGGACAAGAGCCTGGTGGGGGCCTTCGTCCAGGCGGGCTACCGCAGCAGCGTGGCGGTGCTGGGCATCGCCTTCATCACGAACATCTACGGGGACGCGGGCATGGCGCCCCAGATGATCCTGGGCAGCGTGCCCCTGTTCAACATCTTCGCCGTGGTGGTCCTCACCTTTGAAAGCGGCAGCGGCGGCTCCGCCCGGGCGCATCTGGCCCGGGCGGCCAGGGGCGTGGCCACCAATCCCATCCTCATCGGGCTGGTCCTGGGGATGCTGTGGTCCCTGACGGGACTTTCCCTCCCCGCCATTGCGGACAAGACCCTCTCCTCCGTCGGCGCCCTGGCCACGCCCCAGGCGCTGATCTGCATCGGCGCGGGGTTCGAGGGCCGCAAGGCCATCGCCAAATTGCGGCCCACCCTGGCGGCGGCCGCCGTCAAGCTGCTGGCCCTGCCCGCCCTCTTCCTCCCCCTGGCGGCGGCGCTGGGCTTTCGGGGGCAGGCGCTGCTGGCCGTCCTCATCATGCTGGGCTCCCCCACCACCCCCAGCAGCTATGTCATGGCCACCAGCATGGGCGGCGACGGGGTGCTGACCTCCAGCGCCATCGTGACCACCACTTTGCTCTCCGCCTTCACCCTCACGTTCTGGATCTTCCTCTACCGCCAATTGGGCTTTTTGGTATAAGGCCCGGGAGGAAAAGCGCCTTGCGCGGGCCTCTTTCGGCTTCGTCCCCCGCCTTTTCGCCGCCCTCCTCCGGGAAGAGGGCAAAAAGCGAGGACTGGGGGACGGCGGGCGAAAAAGACGCGGGGACGCCTTCTCCTGAGAAAAACCCCGGCCCTCCCATACGGGAGGGCCGGGGTTTTTCGCTCATTTCAGCAGTCCGTCCGTCACACTGGACGGGATGGTAAACTCCGGCATCCCCGAGGAGCCGGGGGCCACCGTGTACTCGTCGAACACCAGGACCAGAGCCCCGTCTTCATTGAAGTAGAAATTCTGTTCCGGGTCGATGGCGGTGAATTCGTCCACGAAAAACTCCTC
>JAEXWS010000053.1 GCA_023406225.1 Bacillota bacterium
GTCCAGCCCCGGGCCTCCGTGCTGTATATGGTCCGGTCCAACCACGTCTCTGAGGCGGTGGCGCTCCAGGACCGGGTGGACAAGATCGCCCAGGGCGCGGCCCTTATGACGGAGACCACCTTCCAGCGCCGGTTCATCGACGGTCTGGCGGACACCGTGACGAACCACACGCTGGAGTCCCTGCTCCACCGGAACTTCGCGGAGCTGGGCGTTCCCGCCTATACGGCGGAGGAGCTGGACTTCACCGACAAGCTGGCCGCCACCTACCCCGGCGCGGACAACGTGCCCGGCATCGGCTCCAAATACGACGGCGCCTATGCGCAAAGCGCCAAGGCCCTGCGCAGGGAGGCGGGCCACGCCATGAACGGCTTCCTCCTGCCCCTTTACCAGGGAGACGCCTTCCGCCCCGGCTCCACCGACGTAGGCGACGTGAGCTGGCAGTGCCCCACCGCCCAGATCCAGGTGGCGGCGTGGCCCAACGGCTGCCCCGGCCACAGCTGGCAGAACGTCTCCTGCGGGCGGACCTCCGTGGGCCGAAAGGCGGCCCTCCACGCGGGCAAGGTCCTCTGCGCCGCGGTCGTCGACCTTCTGACCTCTCCGGAGACCCTGGAGGCCGCCCGGGAGGAATTCCTCCGGCGGACCGAGGCGGGCTACACCTGCCCCATCCCCGCCGGAGCGGTCCCCACCGTGGCGGAGTGACATCGCCGGACCCCGCCTGCTCCCTGGGGAGCAGGCGGGGTCCTCTTTATAAAAAATATTTTTGAGCCAACCATAATTTTTGTTTGCTTTTCCAAAAAATCGTGGTATGATGGAAGGGAATCCAGGAATTTTCACAGAAAGCCCGAAAGGAGCCCTGTCCATGGAAACCAGAACCCACAGCCGGGACGCCCTCTTTCAATTGAGCGGCACTCCGCCTCTCGGCACCTCCGTCTCCCTGGCGCTGCAGCACTTGGTGGCGATGATCGTGGGCTGCGTCACGCCGCCCATCATCATTGCCGGGGCCGTGGGCCTGTCCCAGTCCGACCAGGTCCTGCTCATCCAGGCGTCCTTAGTGATGTCCGCCGTGTCCACCCTGCTCCAGCTCTATCCCATCGGGGGCCGGTTCGGCTCGGGGCTCCCGGTGATCCTGGGCGTCAGCTTCGCCTACGTGCCCAGCATGCAGGCCATCGCCTCCTCCGGGGGCGGCGTGGCCGCCATCGCCGGGTCCATGCTGGTGGGCGGCGCGGTGGCGATCCTGGTGGGCCTGTTCGTGAAAAAGATCCGCATTTTGTTCCCGCCGGTCATCACCGGTACGGTGGTGTTCACCATCGGCCTCTCCCTGTATCCCACGGCCATCAACTATATGGCCGGCGGCGCGGCCAATACATACAGCCTGGTGGTGGAGACCAAGGGGCTGACGGAGGGACTGGTGTACGGCTCCTGGCAGAACTGGCTGGTGGCGGTCCTGACTTTGACGGCGGTCATGATCTTGAACCACCACGCCAGGGGCTTTGCAAAGCTGGCCTCCATCCTTCTGGGGATGCTCTTCGGCTATGGGGTGGCGCTTTGCTTCGGCATGGTGAGCTTTGCCGACGTGGGGACCGCCGCCTGGTTCTCCCTGCCCCGGTTCATGCACTTCGGCGTCACCTTCGACGCGCCCTCCTGCATCGCCATCGGGCTGCTGTTCGCCATCAACTCCATCCAGGCCATCGGGGATTTCACCGCCACCACCGTTGGCGGGCTGGACCGGGACCCCAGCGACAAAGAGCTCCAGGGCGGCATCATCGCCTACGGCGCCAGCAACCTGCTGGCGGCCCTCTTCGGCGGCCTGCCCACCGCCACCTACTCCCAAAACGTGGGCATTGTCACCACCAACAAGGTGGTGAACCGCCGGGTGTTCGCCCTGGCGGGGGGATTTTTGCTGCTGGCGGGGGTGTCCCCCAAGTTCGCGGCGCTGCTGACCACCATTCCCCAGTGCGTGCTGGGCGGGGCCACCATCACCGTGTTCTCCACCAACGCCATGACCGGCATGAAGCTCATCGCCTCCCAGGACCTGACGGCCCGAAACACCACCATCGTCGGCCTCTCCGCGGCTCTGGGCGTGGGCGTTTCCCAGGCGGCGGACGCCCTGGGCCAGTTCCCGGACAGCTTCACCATGATCTTCGGCAAGTCCCCGGTGGTCATCGCCACGCTGATGGCGGTGCTGCTGAACCTGATCCTTCCCAGGGAGGGAAAATAAAAGAGACCCCCCGGCGGCGGCCGGGGGGTTTTCGTCGGTCAGGCCTGGGCCTCCAGCTCCGCCATGGTCTTTTTGAACTGGAGGGAGAAGAGGACGGCGGTGGTGGTCACCGCCAGCAGGTCCGCCACCGGCTCCGCCAGGAACACGGCGAAGGCCTTGTCGGCGAAGAATTGGGGCAGGATATAGATGAGGGGGATCAGCAGGATGATCTTCCGCAGCACCGCCAGGAACAAGGAGGTCTTGGCGTTGCCCAGGGCGATGAAGGTCTGCTGGCAGGCGATCTGCACGCCGAAGATGCCCGTGGCGGCCATGTAGATCCGCAGGGCCCAGGAGGCGTAGCGCACCAGCTCCGCGTCGTTGTTGAAGATGAGCACGAAGAGGTCGGGGAAGAGCTGCACCAGCAGCCACAGGGAGACGGAGTAGATCACGCAGGCCCGGAGGAGCACCTTGAAGGCGTCCCGCACCCGGTGGGGGCTGCGGGCGCCGAAGTTATAGCTGATGATGGGCTGCGCGCCCTGGGTCAGGCCCTGGAGGGGCATCATGGCGAACTGCATGATGCTGGTGAGCACCGTCATCGCGCCCACGGCGATGTCCCCGCCGTATTTCAGCAGGGAGGAGTTGAAGCACACGGCGATCAGGCTCTCCGTGGACTGCATGATGAAGGGGGAGAGGCCCAGCGCCAGGCACGGTGCGGCCACCCTCACCCGGGGGCGCAGGCATTCCCGCCGCAGCCGCCACTTGGTCTTTTTCCCAAGCAGGAAGCACATCACCCACACGGCGGAGACCGCCTGGGAGAGGATGGTGGCCAGGGCCGCGCCCCGGACGCCCATGCCGAAGGCGAAGATGAAGATGGGATCCAGCACGGTGTTCAGCCCCGCGCCCAGCAACACCGTTTTCATGCTGACGGTGGTGAAGCCCTGGGCGGTAATGTAGGCGTTCATGCCCAGGGTGATCTGGACGAAGATGGTGCCCAGGGAGTAGATGCGCATATAGGCCAGGGCGTAGCCGATGGTGTTTTCGCTGGCGCCGAAGGTCAGGAGCAGCGGCTCCGCGAAAAGCAGAAACACCGCCGTCAGCACAACGGAGGTGACCACCAGCAGGGTGAAGCAGTTGCCCATGATCTCCTCCGAGGCCCGCAGGTCCCCCCGCCCCTCCTGGATGGAGGCCCGGGGCGCGCCGCCCATGGCCATCAGCGCCGCGAAGGCGGAGATGATCATGATCACCGGCAGGCACACGCCCACGCCGGTAAGCGCCAGCTTGCCCACGCTCTCCACGGGCTGCATGTGGCCGATGTACACCCGGTCCACCAGATTGTAGAGCATGTTGACGATCTGCGAGGTGATGGTGGGCAGCGCCAGGGAAAACAGCAGCTTCCCCACCTTCCCGCTGCCAAGGTCCACTTGTTCACGATTCAAAACGGAAATTCTCCTTTCACAGCGGTCTCTACCCGGTCAAAGACCCGTTCCAGCAGGGCGAACAGGCGCTGCTGCTCCTCCTCCGACAGGGCGGAGAGCATCTCCCGCCCGCAGGCGCTTTGCAGGGCCTGGGCCTCCCGGGCCAGGGGCAGCCCCGTCTCCGTGAGGGAGAGGTGGACCACCCGCCGGTCGCCGCCGTCGGGCGTCCGGCGCAGCAGCCCCTGGGCCGCCAGCAGCTCCACCGCCTGCGACACCTGGGACTTTCCCAGCCCCCGGTACTCCGTCATGTCCCGGGCCGTGTCAAAACCGGGGTTGTTGACGAGGAAGAGCAGGACTTGGATCTCCCGCATGGAAAGTCCCGTCCGCGCCAGCATGGGCGCGAAGCGTCCTGCATAAAATTGCTGAAAGGTCCGGGAAAACCGCAGCAGCCGGGAAGTGGTGATGGCCATGTGGCGCCTCCTGCTTTGTTTACAAAAGAACAGTTCTCTTCAAAACTATTTGAGTATAACATGGGGGCGGTCCCCTGTCAAGGGCGGTCCGGGCGGTTTTGGACATTGACAAATCCTGCCGCGGGGATTATGATAGAGATTGAAAATATGGTTTCTAAAACCAGATTATAAGGAGCGTTGTATGATTTGGAACATTGTGAGCGACAGCAGCTGTGACCTGCGGATGTCATCCTTTGAAAGCGGCCGCGTGGGGTTCGAGACGGTGCCCCTGCGCATCCAGGTGGGCGCGGAGGAATTTGTGGACAACGACAGCCTGGTGATCCCCAACCTGCTGGACGCCATGGCCACGGAGAAGGCCGCCTCCTCCACGGCCTGCCCCTCCCCCGCGGCCTTTGCCCGGGCCTTCGAGGCGGGGGACTGCACGGTCTGCTTCACCATCTCCGCCAATCTCTCCGGCACGTATAACGCCGCCATGATGGGGCGGGACATCGCTCTGGAGGAGCACCCGGAAAAAAAGATCTGCGTGATCGACTCCAAGGCGACGGCCGGCGCCATGGTGCTGCTCATCCGCCGGGCGAAGCAGCTGATGGAGGAGGCGGACCCGGAGGATTTTGAGGACGTCTGCGACCAGCTCCGGGTCTACCAGGCGGCCCTGCGGACCTGCTTCACCCTGGAATGCTTCGACAACCTCATTAAAAACGGCCGGATGCGCCCCCTGGTGGGCACCCTGCTCCACTCCCTGGGCATCCACGTCATCGCGGAGGCCACGCCCCAGGGCACCATCCGCGTGGCGGACAAGGCCCGGGGCGAGACGAAGACGTATCAGGGGATCATCTCCCTGATGCGGAGCAACAAGGACTGCACCGGGGCGCAGGTGGTCATCTCCCACTGCGAGAACCTGGCGGGGGCGCTGAAGCTGAAGCAGCAGATCCTGGAGGCATTGCCGGTGAAGGATGTGGAGATCATCCCCTGCCGGGGCCTGACCAGCTTCTACGCCATGGAAAAGGGCCTCATCCTGGGGTATTGAGGGAAGAACGGCGGTCCCCGGACGGCAGATTTGCCGTCCGGGGACCTTTTTGCCGCCGTTTTCAGAAATTTGTAAGATTTCCGTTCGCCTTCCGTAAGGACGGTCCGGTAAAGTGGACCGCAAAAGGAGGGCTTGCCGTGAATTACAAGCAATTGAAGATCTTCGCCATGGCCTGTATGGCCTTTGACCATGTGACCCGCATCTTCCCCCTGCATCAGGTGTTTTTGCCGCTGGCTGCGGGGGTGGAGGGCCGGTATCCGGCGCTGGCGGCGTGGCTGATGGAGGATCTGCCGCTGTTTCTGGCGTTCATCGGCCGCCTGGCGGCCCCGGTGTTTCTCTTTTGCGTCGCCAACGGCTTTTTCCACACCCATGACGTCCGCCGCTACGGCGGCCGCATCCTCCTGTTCGCCGTTCTGGCCCAGACGCCCTATGTGCTGTTCGATCTGGCGGAGCAGCGGATGTACGGCCTCCGGGGCGAGTGGCGGGAGACGGGCCTCAACATCCTCTTCACCCTGGCCCTGGGGCTTTTGGCCGTGGCGGCGTACCACCGCCTGGACCGGCAGGGACGGCGGGTTTGGGGCCTTCTGGCCGTGGCGCTGGCCGCCTTGGCGGCGCAATGGCTCCACATGGAGGGCGGAAGGGGCTATATCCTGATGATCTTCGTGTTTTACCTCACGCGGGGCCTGTCCCGCCCCCTGCGGGCGCTGGCGTTCCTTCCGGCGGTGGTCCTGGCCCGGTGGGGCCTGGTGGTTTGGGCGGTGACGGAGCTTTCCCGGGGCGCGGTGGTGAACTGCGTGCTGAACACCCTGGGCAACTATCTCGGGATGCTGGCGGCGCTTCTTTACAACGGGGAAAAGGGCCGGGTCGGGAAGGGCTTCCAATGGCTCTCCTACGCCTTTTACCCGGCCCATTTCGCCCTGCTGGCCCTCATCGGCCTTCTGCGTCCGCCGCTGGTTTGAGAACGGGAAGGGAGAGGAACATGATATCCATGCAGGAGCGGGGATTTTCCGCCAACCGGATCAAATGCCTGGCGCTGGCCGCCATGTTCACCGATCACCTCGCATATCTGATTGCCCCTGACCGGGGCCCGCTCTACACGGCCCTGCACTTTATCGGCGCGGCGGCCGCCCCCGTCCTCTTCTACTTCGCCGCGGAGGGATACCGCCGCACCCGCAGCGTCCGCCGGTATCTTGCCCGCCTGGCCCTGTTCGCGGCGGTGAGCTATGTGCCCTTCCTCTATTTCTTTGAGGGACAGCTTCCCAACGCGGAGAACTTTTTGAAGCTCAATGTGCTCTACACGATCTTCCTGGGCGTTCTGGCCCTGCGGGTCGTGAACGGGACCTTCCGCCCGCCGCTCAGGACCGCGCTGCTGGCGGCGATCCTGGCCCTTTCCGCATTTGGGGACTGGGGCTACATGGGCGTGCTGATGATCCTGGCCTTTGACCGCTTCCGCGGAGAGGAGGAGAGCCGGTTTTTCGCCTATCTTTTGCTGCTGCTGACGGACCTGATCCCCATGCTGCTGAATCCGGTTTGGAGCCTCTCCTGCGGAACGGTCCCGGACTTCTCCATTTACTGGATGGCGGCCGCCCGGGCGGGCGGCTTTCTGCCGATCCTTCTGCTCCGGCGGTACAACGGACGGCTGGGCCGGGGCGGGCGGCTGGCCAAGTGGGGGTTTTACGCCTTCTATCCCCTGCACCTGGCGCTGCTGTCCCTGATCAGGGCCTCTATGAGCTGACGGAAAAAGAGAGGAGCCGAAAGGCTCCTCTCTTTTTTCAAAGTCCGGATGGGATCAGCACTTCTCGAACACGGTGGCGACGCCCATGCCGCCGCCGATGCACAGCGTGGCCAGGCCCTTCTTGGCCTCGGGACGCTTCTGCATCTCGTGGAGCAGCGTGACGATGATCCGCGCGCCGGAAGCGCCCACGGGGTGGCCCAGGGAGATGGCGCCGCCGTTGACGTTGACCTTATCCATGTCGAAGTGCAGCTCGCGGGCCACGGCCACGGACTGGGCCGCGAAGGCCTCGTTGGCCTCCACCAGGTCGATGTCCTCGATGGTGACGCCGGCCTTCTTCATGGCGGCGCGGGAGGCGGGCACGGGGCCCACGCCCATGATCTTGGGATCCACGCCGCCCTGGCCCCAGCCGATCAGCTTGGCCATGGGCTTCAGGCCGTATTTCTCCACGGCCTCGCCGGAGGCCAGCACCATGGCGGCGGCGCCGTCGTTGATGCCGGAGGCGGAGGCGGCGGTGACGCGCTGGACGTGCTTGTGGGCGTCGGCCTCATGGACCTCGGTGGGAACGAAGGTGTCCACCACGGTATCCTCCACGCCCTCGGGTCCCACGGGGAACGCGCCGCGCAGCTTGGCGATGCCCTCGGCGGTGACGCCGGCCTTGGGGAATTCGTCCACCTTGAATTCCACCATCTCCTTCTTGACCTTCACGGGCACGGGGACGATCTCATCGTCGAACCGGCCGGCCTTCTGGGCGGCCTCGGTCTTTTGCTGGGAGGCGGCGGCGAAGGCGTCCAGCTCCTCGCGGGTGATGCCCCACTTGTCGCAGATGTTCTCGGCGGTGGTGCCCATGTGATAATCGTTGTAAGCGTCCCACAGGCCGTCCTTAATCATGGTGTCGATCATCTGGGTGTGGCCCATGCGGGCGCCGTAGCGGCCGGTGGGGACCGCGTAGGGAGCCATGGACATGTTCTCGGTGCCGCCGCAGACCACCACGTCCGCGTCGCCGGCCACGATGGCGCGGGCGGCCTCGATCATGGACTTCATGCCGGAGCCGCAGACCATGCCCACGGTGTAAGCGGGCACGGAATAGGGCAGGCCCGCCTTCACGCCCACCTGGCGGGCCACGTTCTGGCCCTGGGCGGCGGTGAGGATGCAGCCGAACATCAGCTCGTCCACGTTCTCGGGCTTCAGGCCGGAACGGTTCAGAACTTCCTTGACGACGATGGCGCCCAGGTCGACGGCGGGGGTGGACTTCAGGGTGCCGCCAAAGGAGCCGATGGCAGTACGGCAGCAGTTCACGACATAAAGATCTTTCATGATGTTCCTCCGTTTTGATAAAAATTTTGATGGGCGGCGGACCGCTGAACCGACCGCCGCCGCGCGTTACCGGATACGGCAGGGGTGGGCGCCGGTATTGTCAAAATATAAACAGGATTGCTAAATTTTTGACATTCCGGTGGATGCCACCCCGTCCACAGCTTTCATTATAGTGGGTTTCCAGGACCGCGTCAATGCAAATTTATGGCAGAACGGAAATTTTGTTAAATTATTGACAAAATCCCTTCCGTTTTCGTCAAGGTGACGAATGCGGAAGGGATTTCCAGTCCATGTCATGTTTTTTCGTCTGCGGGGGCCGTCTCCAGCGCGGTCCTGGCCCGGGTCAAAGCGTCGTAAAACGCCCCGGCGGACAGGTTTTGGTAAGTCTCGGACAGCTCCACCGCCGCGCCGTCCGCCGCCGATTGGAGCTGGAAGTCGAAGTAGTCGGCGGACACGGCCTCCCGGTCCAGCTCCCGGCGCAGCAGGATGTAAAACCCGTCCTCCGCCTCCACGATGCCGCTCCACTGGCCCGCGTCCAGGGCCTGGACCGCCGCGCCGCAGCTCTCCGGCAGCACGCCGGAGCCGGCGGCGAAGGTGGCGCGTCCGCCCGTGCCGTAGGTCTGCGCCAGGGCGTCGAAGGCCGCCGCCGGGTCCGGGCTCTCGTTCAGGGCGGCGAAGGCCTCCGCGGCCCGGGCCCGGGCCGCCGCCGGGTCCTCCCCCAGAGGCACCGCCAGCCAGGAGGCCGTCAGATAGCCCCGGTCCGCGGCAAAGCGTTCCAAGTCCGCCTCCTCCGGGTGGAGGGGGCTGTCCCCGCCGGCGGAGAGGCTGAAGAGGCGGCGGTACAGGTAGAAGTCGGCGGAGAGCGCCTCCGCGCCGGCCCGGTCCAGGCCCATCCGGGCCAGGGCCGCCAGATAGGCCTCCTCGCCGCCGTAGGACGCGGCCTTTTCCTCCCAGTCGGCGGCGATGGCGGCCTGGTCCTCTTCGGTGAGGACGCAGCCGTACCGCTCCGCCCAGTTCTCCACCGTGGCGTAGAGCACGGCGTTCCCCAGGGCCTGGGCCTTGGCATAGTCGCCCAGGGTCTGGCCGTCCAGGTCCTCGCCCCAGTCCACCGCCGCGTCCAGACGCTGGTAGGAGGCGGCGATGTAGTCGCAGGTGTAGGCCAGCCAGTAGAGATACCGGTCCGCGGGCACCCTCCGCCCGTCCACCGTTAAAAGCCGGGCGTCGGACGGGATGCCGGCGGCCCGGCACAGAAGGTCCTCTCCGGCGGGCCCGCCGCCGCAGGCGGACAAAAGCAGCGTCAGGGCCAGGAGCAAAGCGGTCAACCGTTTCATAGGCGTTCTCCCCCGTGTTTCATCGATGGGACATCCTATGCGGCCCGGCCCGCGTTCATGCCTCCCCTCCGCCGGAGGCCAGCTTCAGGTCCTCCACCAGGTCCAGGGCGGTTTCCAGCACGTCGTCGCCGGGCCGCAGCTTCAGCGTCAGGGACGGGGGCTCCCCCGCCGCCAGGGTCAGCCGCTGGCGGTACTTTCCAAGGCCGCAGACGGCCACCAGGGCCTCCGGCCGGAACACGGCCAGCTGGAACTTCAAAAGCGCCCCCTTCTGGGAGATGTCGGACACCCCGGCCTTGGCCGCGGCCGCCCGCAGCAGCGCCACGTCC
>JAEXWS010000060.1 GCA_023406225.1 Bacillota bacterium
AGCGCCGTCAACGAGATCCTCCAGATATCCCAGAACCGCCAGCACATGCAGGAGATCGCGGTGGCGGACAACAAGGTGATCCTGGAGTTTTTGCTTCAGCGGGACGAGGCGGGCGCGCGCCACGCCATGAGCATCCACATGCGCCATTTGATACATACGCTCCAAGGCTGAAAAAAAGAGCGCCGGTCCCGGGACCGGCGCTCTTTTTCCGCAGCCGTTCAAAGCTCCGCCGGATTCGTCAAAATGGACAGGAGATTATTTGTTTTGCATATATTTTCCGCTATAAATTTGTGCAAAAAATAGTCAGAATTGCAAAAGAAACCGGACGCGTTTTGACGGAACTAACAATTTTTGTAAAACCATTCACAAATTGTACACAAATTTTGCGTTACCCCCTTAACAAAATCGAAACAACCATGTATAATATCAACGGGTCATAGGTAAGCGTTTAACTCTTTATGGAAGGCGGGAGGGGAGCACCATGGAACTTTCACTGCAGGAAAAGCTGGAACGGCTGCTGAACGCCTATTCCCACCACTATGACATCCACCGGGACGTGGAGGTGGACGGGTTCACTTATCCGGCGGCGGCGATCTATTTCCTGCGGGATGAGAACTACCTCCTCAGCAAAAAGCATGTGCTCAGCGCGGTGGAGAACCACGAGTACATCTACTTCCTCCTGACGGAGCGGCTGGACGCGGAGACCCTGCGCCGCCACATCGACGCCACCACCAAGGACGGCCTGCGCCGGATCGAGCCCAGCTCGGAGCACATGTCCTCCTTTGTGACGCTGGTGGTTTTGGCGGACGTGATCGACCCGGAGGCGAAGGAGCTTTTGAAAAAGACCCGCTTCCGCAAATACTTTCGGCTGGCACTCCATGGCTGGATGGAGTATCACATAGCGGCAATGGAATGTTCTACGCAAAGCTTCCTCTCCAATCCAGCCGGGAAGGAAGCCCGCAAGACTTTGGAGCTGAACTTCGGCTCCAAGTCAAAATAAGAAGGGAGAGTATCGCATGAACGGTTTAGTACTTACGATCATCGGCATTGCTGTTCTGGTCTGCGGCTATATTTTCTATGGCCGCTGGCTGTGCAAGCAATGGGGCGTGGGCGAGAACGACAAACCCACTCCCGCACATACCATGGAGGACGGCGTGGACTACGTCCCCGCCAAGGCTCCGGTCCTGATGGGCCACCACTTCTCCTCCATCGCGGGCGCCGGCCCCATCACCGGCCCCATCACCGCCGCCAGCCTGGGCTTCGGCTGGCTGGCGTGTGTGCTGTGGATCGTCATCGGCGGCATTTTCTTCGGCGGCGTCCATGACTTCGGCGCCCTGTTCGCCTCTGTGCGGCACGGCGGCAAGTCTATCGGCGAGATCATTTCCGCCAATATGTCCAAGCGCGCCAAGCGTTTGTTCATCATCTTCGCTTACCTGACCCTGGTCCTGGTCGTGGCGGCGTTCGCCTCCATCGTGGCCGGCACCTTCGGCGCCTCCTTCGACGAGAGCGGCGCCGTGAACGTGGCCGCCTCCACCAGCAACGCCCGCGTGGCCATGGTCTCCATCCTCTTCATCGTCATCGCCATCGTATTCGGCTTCCTGGTCTATCGCCGGAACGCGCCTTTGAGCGTGGCCTCCATCGTCGGCGTCCTGGCCATCGTCGCCATCATCGCCATCGGCATGAACTTCCATCCCATCTATCTGTCCAAGAGCGCGTGGATGTGGATCGTGGGCATTTACATCCTGGTGGCCTCCGTCACCCCGGTCTGGATCCTGCTCCAGCCCCGTGACTACCTGAGCTCCTTCCTGCTGTACGCCATGCTGGCCCTGGCGGCCGTGGCCGTCATCATGGGCCGTCCCTCTATGGACGTGATGCCCCTGATGCAGAGCGCGGAGTCCAGCAGCCCGGTTTTCCCCGTGCTGTTCACCACCATCGCCTGCGGCGCCATCTCCGGCTTCCACTCCCTGGTTTCCTCCGGCACCACCTCCAAGCAGCTGGATAAGGAAAAGGACGCGAAGCCCATCGCTTACGGCGGCATGCTGCTGGAGTGCGTCCTGGCCATCCTGACCCTGTGCGCCGTGGCCTATGCCTACAGCTGGAACGCGGCCAACCCCGACAGCGCTCTGACGGGCGCCACCGCCATCTTCGGCGGCGGTATCGCCGGCATGATCGATCCCAGCCGCGGCGGCCTGTACGACATCCTCTACACCCTGCTGGTGCTGACCTATTCCGCCTTCTGCCTGACCTCTCTGGACACCGCCACCCGTCTGGCCCGGTTCATGTTCCAGGAGTTCTGGCTGGACGGCAGCAAGGGCGAGACGCCCGAGAACGTCACCGGCTACAAGAAGGTCCTGTCCAACAAGTACGTTTCCACCGCCATTACCGTGGTGCTGGGCATCGGCCTGGGCATGAACGGCTATGAGAAGATCTGGGCGCTGTTCGGTTCCGCCAACCAGCTGCTGGCCGCCCTGGGCCTGCTGGCCGTGGCCACCTGGCTGGGCCGCATCGGCAAGAACAACAAGATGTTCCTGATCCCCATGGCGTTTATGCTGGTGGTTACCATCGCCTCCCTGTGCATCAACACCTATCAGCAGATCGGCCTGATCAGCAAGGGCGGCGCCGACTGGGGCCCCTACATGCAGGCCATCCTGGGCACGCTGCTGGTGGTCCTGGCCATCATCCTCGCCATCGAGGGCATCGTGACCATTTGGAAGCAGTTCCAGAAGAAGTCTGCGGCTGCGAAGTAAGAACCATATCCCGCGGCGGAGTTTTGCCAGCTTCCGCCGCACCGAAAAGGACTGCCGCTCAGCGGCAGTCCTTTTTTCGCGCGGAAAAGCGCCCCGCACCTTCCGGTACGGGGCGCCAGCTTGTTGAAAAACCTGTATTTCAGAAATTCCTTGCAGTCTGAGGCGGGAGAGCGCCAGGGGGCGGCAGTCCGCCCCGCATGGGATGAAATGCCCCGAAGAGCCGACAGGCGTTCGGCCAGCGAAGCGGGGACTTTCCCGGGGCTTTGCCCTGGGAAAGTAACGGCATTTTTAGGCTGTCGGGAATGCCCGAAGGCACTTTTTCGACAGCCTGAGCGCCCGGACCTCAGGTCCGGGCGCTTTCGTCAGGCCTTTTCGCAGAGGAGCCGCATGGCCTCGGCGTAGCCCGCCAGGCCGCGGCCCTTGACGGTGGCGGCGCAGGCGGCGCGGATGTAGGAGACGCGCCGGAACTCCTCCCGGCTGTCCGGGTCGGAGACGTGGACCTCCACCGTGGGGATGGATACGGCTTTCACCGCGTCCAGCAGGGCCACGCTGGTATGGGTGTAGGCGGCGGGATTGATAATGATGCCGTCCACATGGTCGAAGCAGGCCTGCTGGATGGCGTCCACCAGCGCGCCCTCGTGGTTGGACTGGAAAAAGGACACCTGGACCCCCAGCGTCTCCGCCTCGGCGCGGAGCATGGCGCAGAGGTCCTCGTAGGTCTCCCGGCCGTATATTTCCGGCTGCCGGAGACCCAGCAGGTTCATGTTAGGCCCGTTGATCACCAGAATGTGCACAAAAATCCCTCCAAATGGCGGCGGCGGCGTCCGCCAGACCGCCGTTGTTGTCGATCACCACATCCCGGAAGCGGCGGTACAGGGGCTCCCGCTCCGCCCACATGGCGGCCAGGTCCGCCCCCTGGGACAGGGGCCGTCCCGCCCGGGGCAGGGTCGCAAGGTCCCGCACCAGATGGTAGATGCGGCCGTTTTGACGCAGGGGCGCGTAGTTCCGGGGGTCCTTCACCACGCCGCCGCCGGTGAGCAGGATGCGGCCGGAGCCGCTGCCCGCCCGGGCCGTCTCCTCCCGCTCCAGCGCCCGGAAGGCGGCTTCTCCCCCGGAGGCGAAGATGTCGGGAATGGAGCGTCCCGCCCGGGCTTCCACGGCGGCGTCGATATCCACCGCCTCCCGGCCCGTCAGGGCCGCCAGCGCCGCGCCCACGGCGCTTTTCCCACAGCCGGGCATGCCGATGAGAACGATGTTGCCGGTCCTTCGCCGCAGGTCCGCCAAAACGCGCTCCGCCGCCTCCGCGGGGATGGGGCGGCCGAAAAAGTGCTCCTCCGCCGCGGCGGCCTGGGCCGTCAGCATGGGCAGCCCGTCGGAGCAGGGGATGCCCAGGGCCTCCGCCTGGAGGAGCAGGGCCGTCCGCCGGGGGTTGTAGATCAGGTCCAGCACGCCCTGGCAGGCGGGAAAGGCGGACAGGTCCACCGGGGAGGCGCCCACATTGGGATACATGCCCACCGGCGTTGCGTTCACCACGATCTGGGCGTCGGCGTGGCGGCTGAGGTTCCCATAGTTGTCCGGGCCGGAGCGGGAGATCACGGCCACGTCCCCCGCGCCCAGCCGCCGGGCACAGGCGGCGGCGGTGAGGGAGGCCCCGCCGCTTCCCAGGATGACGGTCTTTTTTCCAGCGAAGGAGATGCCCGCCCGCTCCGCCATGAAGCAAAAGCCCGCGGCGTCGGTGTTGAAGGCGCACAGCTTTCCGCCCCGGCGGACCAGGGTGTTCACGCTGCCGATGCTCTGCGCCAGAGGGTCGATCTCGCCGCACCAGGGCATCACCGCTTGCTTGTAGGGAATGGTGACGTTCAGCCCGCCGATGTCCTCCCGGGCCAGAAAGGCGGGCAGCTCCTCCGGCTCCAGCTCGATGAGGCGGTAGCCGGAGCAGCCCAGGGCTTCGTGGATGGGCACGGACCAGCTGTGGCCCAGTTTCCGGCCCAGCAGGCCGTAGACCGCCATGACTCAGACCTCGGCGTAGCTGCCGAGGAACTGGAAGTTCTGGCAGCTCCGCTCCAGCTCCTCCAGCATGGACAGCACGCCGGGCTCCCGCACGTCCGCCTCCAGTTCCAGGAAGAAGATGAACTCAAAGTTGCGGCCCGTGACGGGGCAGCTCTCCAGCTTCGTCATATTGATGCCCAAGGCCGCCAGTTTGGAGAGGATCTCATACAGCGCGCCGGGCTTGTTGTCGCAGGCGATGATGAGGCTGATGCGGCTGGCCCCGGCGTAGATGGCGGGGTCCTTGGCGATGCAGATGAAGCGGGTGTAGTTGTTGTCGCTGTCCTGGATGTCGTCCCGGAGGGCCTCCAGGCCGTACAGCGCCGCGCAGGGATGGGAGGAGATGGCCGCCGCGTGGCGGTCCCCCCGCTCGGCCACCAGCTTGGCGGCGGTGGCGGTGTTGTCGCAGGGAATCACCCGCACGCCGTTCAGCCCGTTCAAAAACCGGCCGCACTGGCCCAGGGCCTGTTCGTGGGAGTAGATCTCGGTGACGTCCTCCAGCTTCGCGCCGGGCAGGGCCAGCAGCTCGTGGCGGATGCACAGGCGGGTGGAGCGGACGATGGACAGCCGGTGGTCCTGAAGCAGCTCGTACACGGCCCGGACGGAGCCGTTGGAGCTGTTTTCGATGGGCAGCACACCGAATTTGCAAAGGCCGGATTCCACGGCGGCGGCCACGGCCTGGAAGGTCTTGACGTACACGATGTTGCCCCGGGGCAGCAGGCGGTCGCAGGCGGCCTGGGAGTTGGCACCCTCCATGCCCTGGCAGGCCACCAGGCCCGTCTGGGGGAATACCTCGTTTCCGGCGGCCAGAGACGCCTTCACCTGAGCGCCGACTCGGGTGGGAGCGTCCAGCAGCTCCGCCTGGCGGGACCGGGCCAGCTCGAAGAGGGTGCTGAAGAGGTGATAGGCGTAGCGCTCCTTCTCCCCCGCGCCGGCGGTGACCTTAGCCAGGACCTCCCGCTCCCGCTGCTTGTTCAGGATGGGCAGATGGTGCTCGTTTTTATAGGCGGCGACGGCCTCCGCCAGGTCCATGCGCTCCAGGAACAGCTTCAAAAGCTGGTCGTCCACGGCGTCGATCTTGGTGCGGATCTCAGAAAGTTCCATGGTTTCCCTCCAATAATAAATCTAACAGGACGGCGGCCGTGACGGCCTCCGTTACCGGGACGGCCCGGTGGGCGATGCAGGGGTCGTGCCGGCCCCGGACGGACAGCTCGGCCTCCTCCAGCCGGGAGAGGCTGACGGTGCGCTGGGGCCTTGCGATGGACGGCGTGGGCTTGACGGCCGCCCGCACCACCAGCGGCATTCCGGAGGTGATGCCGCCCAGGATGCCGCCGGCGTTGTTCCGCACGGCAAAGACGCGGCCGTTTTCCACGGTGAAGGGGTCGTTGTTCTCAGACCCCCGGAGCCGCGCGGCGGCGAAGCCCGCGCCGAACTCCACGCCCTTCACCGCCGGAATGCCGAAGAGGGCCGCCGCCAGACGGTTTTCCACCCCGTCGAACATGGGGGCCCCCAATCCGGCGGGCAGGCCCACGGCGGCGCATTCGCTCACGCCGCCCACGGAGTCCCCCTCCCCCCGGGCCGCCCGAATGGCGGACTGCATCCGCTCCCCCGCGCCGTCGTCCAGGACGGGGAAGGGCTTGACGGCGACCTGCGCAAAGAGCTCCGGCGTGGGATGCAGGGGAAAGGGGCTGTCCGGGATCCCCGCCGCCTCGCTGAGATGGGCGCCCACAAAAACGCCCCGCCGGGCCAGGATCTGCTTGGCGATGCCCCCGGCGATGCACAGGGGGGCGGTCAACCGGCCGGAGAAGTGCCCTCCGCCCCGCATGTCCGCCCAGCCGCCCCACTTCACCCAGGCGGTGTAATCCGCGTGGGCGGGCCGGGGCGTGTCCCGCAGCGCCTCATAGTCGGAGGAGTGCTGGTCGCTGTTTTCGATAACGGCGCACAGGGGCGCGCCGCAGGTGACGCCGCCCTCCAGACCCGAGAGGAACACGGGCGCGTCCGCCTCCGCCCGGGCCGTGGAGAGGGGGCTTTGCCCGGGTCTGCGCCGGGCGAGAAAGGCGTTCAGCGCGTCCAGGTCCACGGCCTCCCCGGCGGGCAGGCCGTCGATGGTCACGCCGATGGCCCGCCCGTGGGACTGGCCGAAGACGGACACCCGCAGCAGCTTTCCAAATTCAGAGGACATGGACCGCACCTCCCAAGCTTTTGAAATCGTCGAAAAATCCGGGATAGGACTTGTTGACCGCCTCCGCCCCCAGAATGGTGACGGGACCGGCGCAGGCGGTGGCGGCGACGGCCGCCGCCATGACGATGCGGTGGTCGTTGGACCCGTCCACCGTGCCGCCGGCAAGGGGCCCGCCTCCGTGGACCGTCAGGCTGTCCGGCCCCTCCTCCGCGCCGCCGCCCAGAGAAACGAGCATTCGGCGGACGGTGGAGAGCCGGTCGCTCTCCTTCAGCCGGAGCCGGGCGGCCCCTGTGAAGTGGGTGGTCCCCCGGCGGGCCGCCGCCATCACCGCCAGCGGCGGCAGCAGGTCGGGACAGCCGGACATGTCGATCTCCGCGTCCCCTGGGCGGGCCAGGGTCCAGTACAGGCCGCTGACCGCCTTATCCCCCTGTACGGAGGAGGGGTTCAGCCCCGTGGGAGTGACGGGGTTATCCAAAAACGCCGCGGCGTACCAAAAGGCCGCCTGGGACCAGTCCGGCTCAACGGTCCGCTCAAAGGGGCGGTATGGGAAGGGGGAGACCTGGAAGGCCGCCGCATCCCCATGGGGCTCCGTCACCACAACGCCGGCTCCCATCAGGGCGTCCATCGTCATCAGGATGTAGTCCCGGCTCTCCACCGCCGTTGTGGGGAGGATGCGGGAGGAGGCGTTCAAAAGGGGGAGGGCGAAAAGAAGGCCGGAAAAAAACTGGCTGGACACGTCGCCGGGGAGACGGTATTCCCCCGGCGTCAGCGTCCCCCGGACGGTGAGCGCGCCGCCGGACTGCTCGTAAAAAACGCCCTTTTCATCAAAGAGGTCGAAATAGGGCCGCTGGGGGCGCTCCATCAGCCGTCCCCGGCCGGTGAACACGCCGCCCCCCGCCGCCGCCAGGGCGATGGGGAGGAAAAAACGGAGGGTGGACCCGGATTCCCCGCAGTCGAACCGGGGAAGCGCGCCGCAGGCGGGCCGCCCGCCGGTCCCGGTGACTTGGAGAACGTCCTTTTCCAGCCACTCCCACTCTCCGCCCAGGGCGGAGAGGCACCGGAGGGTGGCCTCCATGTCCTGGGAGAGGGCCACGTTTCGGATGACGCTGCGCCCCTCCGCCAGGACGGCGGCGATGAGCAGCCGGTGGGCCATGGATTTGCTGGGGGGCGGGGTGACGGACCCGGAAAGGCGGCCCGGCTCGATCTGAACGTCCATCTATGCCTCCCAGCCCGCCCGGATGATGGACGGCAGCTCCGTCACCGGAACGGTTTTCAGCTCGCAGCGGCCGATACGCCGGGGGACGACCAGGGTGATGTCCCCGCCGGAGCGCTTCTTGTCGGAGAGGGCGGCCTCCGCCAGGGCCTCGGGGGCGTAAGCCGTGCCGGTGGGCAGGCCGTTGGCGGCAAGACAAGCGGCGATGCGGTCCGCCAGGGGCGCGTCCGTCCACTCCAACCGTTCGGCGGCCCGGGCCATGACGGCGAGTCCCGCCGCCACGGCGCGGCCGTGGGGAACGGCGTAGCCGCTGCACTTTTCAATGGCGTGGCCCACGGTGTGGCCCAGGTTCAAAAGCTTCCGCTCGCCCGTCTCCCGCTCGTCCCGCTCCACCACGCCCGCCTTATAGGCCACGCACCGGGCGATGACCTCCGCCGGATCGGCCTGCCCGCCCTCAAACAGGGAAAACAGGCTCTCGTCGCAGAGGACCCCGGTCTTGACGGCCTCGGCGGTTCCGTTCACCCGCTCGGCGGCGGGAAGGGAGCGGAGGCAGTTCGTGTCGCACAGCACGGCGGCGGGCTGCAAGAAGGCCCCCGCCAGGTTTTTCCCGGCGTTCAGGTCGATGGCGGTCTTGCCGCCCACGGAGGAATCCACGGCGGAGAGCAGGGTGGTGGGGAGCTGCACGCACCGCACGCCCCGGAGGAACACGGCGGCGGCGAACCCCGCCATATCCCCGGCCACCCCGCCGCCCAGGGCCGCCACGCAGTCCCCGCGGGTCAGATGGGCCTGGGCCAGGGCCTCCAAAATACCGGAGAGGGTCTGGAAGTTCTTGTGGGCCTCGCCCGCGGGGAAGATGTGGGAGCAGACGGAAAAGCCCGCGTTTTGAAGGCTCTCCGTCACGGTATTCAGGTACAGCGGGGCCACGGCGCTGTCCGTGACCACGGCGATCCGGCAAGGGCCTAAGATCTTCCGCAGCCGGGAGCCGCAGTCCGTCAGCAGCCCGGGGCCGATGACGACTTCATAGGGCGGCGCGGTGCGGACGGGGATGGTTTGGATGGAGTTGGACATAAGCTTCTCCTTATTATATAAAAGGCATAACGTGAGAACGGCGGGGCCCGAACGGCCCGGAAAGCCCCGTCCCGCGCCCGCAGGCGCAGGAGAGGGGAAGGGGGACCCACGGTCCCCCAGCCTCCGTCCCGCGCCCGCAGGCGCAGGGGAGGGGGGCCAGGGGGAATCTCCGGTTTCCCCAGTTTCCGTCCCGCGCCCGCAGGCGCAGGAGAGGGGAAGGGGGACCCACGGTCCCTCAGCTTCCGTCCCGCGCCCGCAGGCGCAGGGAAGTGGGGGGAAAAACCCGCGGTCCCCCAGCCTCCGTCCCGCGCCCGCAGGCGCAGGGGAGGGGGGCCAGGGGGAACCCACGGTTCCCCCGGTTCTTTCGCCGGAGCGAAAGAAGCAATTGAAATCATTTTCGGCAGGACATGCGCCTGCCGAAAATTCCCCGGCCCAGCCGCCGGCGCGGCGGCGTTCACCAGTCCGCAGACTGGTGGCGGGGGATCTAAAGGGGGAGCCGGCTCCCCCTTTAATTCCCTCCGGCGGTGTCCTTCTTCTCCCGCCCGTCCCGCAGCAGCCTGCGCAGCAGCTCTCCGTCCCGGGCCTTCAACGCGTCCAGATATTCGCTCAGGTGCCGGACCAGCACGTCCAGCTCCGCCGTCAGGTAGTCCGCGTCGTCCAAAAACAGCTCCGCCCACATGTCCTCGTCCAGCCGGGCCACCCGGGTCATGTCCTGGAAGCTCCCGGCGGAAAAGCCCCGGCGGAGCTGGGCCTCCGGCGACTTCACATAGGCGCTGGAGGCGATGTGGGCAAGCTGGGAGGTGAAGGCGATGATCCGGTCGTGCTCCTCCGGGTCGGAGAAGGTGAGGCCCGCGAAGCCCACGTCCAGGAAAAATGCCTTCAGCGTCTCCAGAAGGCGCATGTCCGTCCGCTTGTCCGGGGTCAGGATCATGGACGCGCCCACGTACAGATCGTCGGTGGCGGCGGTGAAGCCGCCCCGCTCCTTGCCGGCCATGGGGTGGCCGCCGATGTAGGCGAAGCCGCAGCGCTCCGCGATGGGGGCGATGCCCGCCACCACCGTCCGCTTCACGCCGCACAGGTCCACCAAAATGGCGGTTTTGGCAATTCTTTCCCCGTTTTGGGCCACCCAGTCGATGGCCGCCCGGGGACGGATGGCCACCAGGACCAGATCGCACTGGGGCAGCGTTTCATCCGTCAGCGGCGCGTCGATGGCGCCGCACATCCGGGCCAGGGTCATGGTCTCGCCGTTCAGGTCCGTGCCGAAGACCGTGTGGCCGGTGCGGGCCTTGACGCTTTTCGCCATGGAGCCGCCGATGAGCCCCAGGCCCACGATTCCGATGTTCATACGCTCACGCCTCCAGGGTCCGCATGGCGCCGTGCAGGGCCAGGAGCTTCCGGGCCAGCTTGTCGAACACCTCGGGCCGCAGGGACTGGGGGCCGTCGCACAGGGCGTGGGCCGGGTCGTTGTGGACCTCGATCTGGAGGCCGTCGCACCCGGCGGCCACCGCGCCGCAGGCCAGGGGGTCCACCAGCCAGCTCTTGCCGGTGGCGTGGCTGGGGTCCACGATGACGGGCAGGTGGGTGAGCCTGCGCAGGACCGGGATGGCCGCCAGGTCCAGGGTGTTGCGGGTGTAGCTCTCAAAGGTGCGGATGCCCCGCTCGCAGAGGATGACGTTCTCGTTGCCGCCGGCCATGACGTACTCGGCGCTCATGAGCCACTCCTCATAGGTGGCGGACATGCCCCGTTTGATCATCACGGGCTTGTCCTGATGCCCCACGGCCTTCAAAAGATCGAAGTTCTGCATGTTCCGGGCGCCGATCTGGATCACGTCCACATCGTCGAACAAAGGGAGCTGGCTCAGGTCCATCAGCTCCGTGACGATGGGGAGGCCGGTCTCCTGCCGGGCGACTTTCAAAAACTCCAGCCCCTGGGCCCCCAGGCCCTGGAAGGAGTAGGGGGAGGTGCGGGGCTTGAACGCGCCGCCCCGGAGCATGGTGGCGCCGCTTTGCTTCACGGCCTTGGCGATGGCCACCACCTGCTCCTCGCTCTCCACGGAGCAGGGACCCGCCATGATGGTCAGGTTTCCGCCGCCGATCTGGGTGCCGCGGACCTGGACCACGGTGTCCTCGGGGTGGAATTTGCGGTTGGCGTTCTTGTAGGGCTCCGTCACCCGCTTCACGTCCTCCACGATGTCCAGCGCGGAGATAAGGTCGATGTCCAGAGAGGAGGTGTCGCCCACCAGGCCCAAAATGGTGTGGGACTCGCCCAGGCTGGTGTGGATGATGATGCCCTTGCTCTGGAGCCATGCGATGAGGCTTTCCAATTGGTCCCGGTTGGGGTTGTGCTTCAATACGACGATCATGTGTGATTCCTCCTCAAAATAATCGAAAAAAGACCCGCAGCCGGTTTGGCTGCGGGTCGTCATGCACGGGTCCTATCTCTCCCGTCCCATCACGCGCACACACGTTCAGCCCAACCGAAATAAGCCTTACCATAAAAATAGGTAAAGCTAAAGTAGCGGTATTCGGCTGCACGGGCGATGTTGATCATAACGGGCGTCCTTTCGGAACTTTGATTGTTTCAAGAATAGCACTTTACCCGGAAAAAGGATATGGACAATTCCAACAAACTCCCGGGGAAGATGCGGGGGAAGTTGTGGCTTTTGTCAGACCCGGACGGGCGCGGACTCCGGCAGGCACCCGGCCATCAGCAGCGCGGTGGCCTCCAGGATGTACTGCACGTCCCGGCGCATGTCCGCCACGGCGTCCATATACTGGCTGTGCAGGTCCTCGATGGCGGCGGACAGGTCGGCCCGGGCCTGCTGGCGGCGCAGGGTGGCGCCGGACAGATACTCCTCCAGATAGGCCCGCAGGTCCGTTTCGTACTGGTGGTGGCAGAGCATGCTGTCGGCGTAGTCCTCGTTGTGGGGATAGGTGAAGGCGTCCGCCAGGTAGTGGGTCAGCTTCCCCAGGGTGTAATACTGCCAGACGCTCCAGCGGTCCCGCCGCTGCAGGCGGTGGATGTGGGCGCGGATATAGCGCTGGGAATTCGTATAGTTATGCCCCCGGAATTTATAGGCCCGGATGGAGCCCTTTAAGTAGGAGAAGGGGTTGCAGTCCGGCTGAAAAGAGCCGAACAGAAAGGCGAGTTCATACCGTTTGGCGCAAAATCCGTGCTCGCTTTCCAGCAGGATGGACGCCAGCAGCTTGTGGCTTCTTTTTTGCAAGGCACACCTCCGAGATCACAGAATGAACGAACACCGCAAGTATAGCACGGGAAGGGGAACGGCGCAAGCATAAAAATACGAAATTTTTGTGAAAACCGCTGTTGGAAAACATTGCATTGGCGGAACAAGTACGATAAAATAAATAAGATTTCACAAAAATACGCAGGAGGAGACGTTTCATGACGGATTTGACGCCCACGCGCCGGGGCAGGCTGGCGGGCCGGGGAGACTGGCGCGCCCAATACCGGGAGCTGCGCATGACCGCGGAGGACGCGGCGAAGCTGATCCGGGACGGAGATACGGCGGCTATGACCGCCTCGGCCAACTGGCCCTGGGCCATGGACGCCGCCCTGGCGAAGCGTCTGCGGGAGGAGGGCCTGCGGATCGAGCTGGACTCCCTGTTCGCCCAGCCGTCGGCCCGGCTGCTGGCGGCGGAAAACGCCGCCCACGTGGACTATTGCTCCAACTTTTTCGCCGGAGAGCGGAATATCGCCGCCCAGGGGAACGTCCATTTCGTCCCCACCAACCTCAGCGAGACGGGGGCGTGGATGGCGTCCCGCCGCCCCCGGGTGGTGGTGGCGACCTGCTCCGCCCCCGACGAGGAGGGCTGGATGAGCCGGTCCCTGTGGGGCGCGCAGCTCCACCGGAAGGTTTTGGAGCAGTGCGAGACGCTGATCGTGGAGGTCAACGACCAGATGCCGTCGTTTGTCAGCGAAGGCGAGGGGCACATGCGCCTCCACGTGTCCGAGGTGGACGCCATCGTGGAAAACAGCCGCCCGCCCATGGAGAGCCCCTCCGCCCCCGCCGGGGAGACGGACCGGCTCATCGCCGGGCACATCGCGGACCTGGTGGCGGACGGGAGCTGCGTCCAGTTCGGCCTGGGGGGCCTGGCCAACGCCGTGGGCGAGTGCCTGGCCTACGCGGGCAAGCGGGACCTGGGGGTCCAGACAGAGGTCATGAGCGGCTGCCTGGTGGAATTGATGGAAAAGGGCGTGGTGAACAACAGCCGCAAACAGATATACCGGGGCCGCACCGTGGGGGCCTATTTCGTGGGGGACCGGCGGCTCTGGGACTTTGCCCGGGAGAACCCCCTCTTTTGTCAAAAGGAGATCGACTGGGTGAACGACCCCCGCAGCATCTGCCGCAACGACCAGGTGGTGTCCATCAACAACGCCATGGAGATCGACCTCACCGGCCAGGTGAACGCGGAGACCGTGGGACGGCGGCAGTATTCCGGCACCGGCGGCCAGCTGGAGTGGGTCATTGGCTCCCAGTGGTCCAGGGGCGGCAAGAGCATCATCGCCCTGCGCTCCAGCTTCCGGGACAGGGACGGGGCGCTGCACTCCAAGATCCGCCCCGTGCTCACCCCCGGCAGCGTGGTCACCACGCCCCGGACCTGGGTGCAGTACGTGGTCACGGAGTACGGTGTGGCGGACCTCAAGTACAAGAGCGTCCGGCAGCGGGCCGAGGCCCTCATCGCCATCGCCCATCCGGACTTCCGGGAGGAATTGCGCCGGGAGACGCCCCTTTGAGCGGAATGATTTTCCACAAGACCCCTTTCCCGCCGGAGAGGGGTCTTGTGCCTTTTTGCCGAAAGTTTTTCGCGGGCGCTCCGGGGTTTGACTTCCCGGCCTCCGCTTAGTAAAATAGGGAAGATATTGCAATGCTTGGAGCGAGAGAGGCGGCTGTTACGTGAAAATTTTAGGTCAGATCGGGATCGTGTTCGGTATATGCTGGGTGAGCGTTTGGATCGAGCGGGCGCTGCCCTTCTCCTTCCCCGCCAGCGTCATCGGCATGCTGCTGCTGTTGGGGCTGCTGGCGCTGAGGGTCGTTAAAATGGAGCACATCCGGGAGAAGTCCGACTTCCTCCTGGCCAACATCCCGTTTTTCTTCATCCCCGTCACCGTCGGCATCATGAACTATGTGGACGTGATCCAGAGGAATCTGCTGGCGCTGGCGGCGGTGTGCGGGGTGTCCCTTCTGACCACCTTCGCCGCCACGGTGTGGTCCGTGCGGCTTGTCAAGCGTTTGATGGAGGGGGGGAGGAAGCGGTGACCATGCTCCGGGAAGCGGCCCAGTCCCCCTTTTTCGGCGTGGCGCTGACGGTGCTGGCCTATTGGCTGGGGGTCAGCCTCCAGAAAAAGACCGGCCTTGTGATCTGCAACAGCATGGTGGTCGCCGTGGCGTTCGTCATTGTGGTGCTCAAGGCCGCCGGCATCCCCTACGAGAGCTATAACCAGGGCGGGAGCCTGGTGAACCTCTTCCTGGGCCCCGCCACGGTGTGCCTGGGCATGTCCATCTACGCCAAGCGGGAGCTTTTGAAGAAGGATCTGCTGCCCATCCTGGTGGGCTGCACCGTGGGCGCGCTGACCTCCGTGGCCACGGTCTTCGCCATGTGCCGCCTGCTGGGGCTGGACGCGCCGCTGACGGCGGCCCTGCTGCCCAAATCCGTCACCACCCCCATCGCCACCGCCATCGCGGAGGCCCACGGCGGCATCGTCTCCATCACCGTGGCGGCGGTCATCATCACCGGCATGCTGGGCAACCTCTGCGCCCCGGCGCTCATCCGGCTTTTCCGGGTGAAGGACCCGGTGGCGGCGGGGCTTGGCATCGGCGCGTGCAGCCACGCCATGGGCACGGCCAAGGCGCTGGAGCTGGGCGAGACGGAGGGCGCGGTCAGCGGCCTCGCCATCGGCCTGTGCGGCATCGTGACCACGGTGGCGGCGCTGTTTTTCGACCTGCTTCTTTAAAGCCCCTGCGGGCAAAGAGAATACCTCATATAAAAAAGACGTGGAAGAGGCCGGTGTTTTCACCGGCCTCTTCCACATCTTCGCGCCCTCCCTCACCGGAAGGGGCTGGGGGAAACCCGCGGTCTCCCAGTTCCTTCGCCGGAGGCGAAAGAAGAAAGTGCGCTCATGTTCGGCAGGACCTGCGCCTGCCGAACATTCCCCGGCCGCCGGCACCGCGGCGTTCTCCAGCGACCCATGCCGCCGGAGCCGGAGGCCGAGGGGGAGAAAAGAGCCCCTTTTAAACCGAGAAGAGAAGGTCCGCGTAAACGGGGAAGGGCCAATACCCGCTGGCGGTGATGACCTCCAGCTTGTCGGCGGTCTCCCGGGCGGCGGCCATGTCGGGGATGATCACCTCGTGGCAGTACGTCATGGCCTCCAGGGACCCGCCGGGGAGTTTGGCCATGTCGGCCTCCAGCCTGCCGCAGGCGTCCAGCAGGGCGTCGGTCAGCCGGCCCGTTTCGGCGGCGGTATCCGTCTCGTAGCGGCAGGACACGCCCAAGGCCTTCTTGCGCTCCGCCCGATGGCACAGGTCGGTGGCGAAGGCGGACACGGCGGGCAGAATGTCCCGGCGGATCATGTCGGCCATGGTGTTTGCCTCGATGGAGATCACGGTGGAATAGTTTTCGATGTGGATCTCCGCCCGGGCCTCGATCTCCGTCTTTGTGTAGATGCCGTGCTTGACGAACAGCTCCACGTTCTTGGGGGCGGTGTAAACGGGCAGGGCGGCGGCGGTGGAGCTGAGGTTGCAAAGGCCCCGCTTCTCCGCCTCCACGAGCCAGGCCTCATCATAGCCGTTGCCGTTGAAGATAATGCGCTGATGGTCGGTGAAGACCCGCTTGATGAGCTTTTGAAGGTCCGCCTGGAAGTCGCCGGACTTCTCCAGCTCGTCGGCGAACTGGTTCAGCTCCTCGGCCATGATGGTGTTCAGGGCGATGTTGGGGCCGGAGATGGACTGGGAGGCGCCCAGCATCCGGAACTCGAACTTGTTGCCGGTGAAGGCCATGGGGGACGTGCGGTTCCGGTCGGTGTTGTCCAGCCGGATGGCGGGCAGCACGTCCACGCCGATCTCCAGGGTCCGCTTCCCCGCGTCCTTGAACTCCGTGCCCTGGATGATGGCCTCCACCACGGCGTTCAGCTCGTCGCCCAGGAAGATGGACAGCACCGCGGGCGGGGCCTCCTGGGCGCCCAGCCGGTGGTCGTTGCCGGGGAAGGCCACCGTGGCCCGCAGAAAGTCCTGGTAGTCGTCCACGCCCTTGACGAAGGCCGCCAGAAACAGCAGGAACTGGGCGTTCTGGCTGGGGGTGGAGCCGGGCTTGAAGAGGTTCTTGCCCGTGTCGGTGCCCAGGGACCAGTTGTCGTGCTTGCCGGAGCCGTTGACGCCCGCGAAGGGCTTTTCATGGAGAAGGCACACCAGATCGTGCCGGTCGGCCACCTTTTTCATGATCTCCATCACCAGCTGGTTCTGGTCGCAGGCGGAGTTGGCGTCGGTGAAGATGGGGGCCATCTCGTGCTGGGAGGGGGCCACCTCGTTGTGCTTCGTCTTGCTCAGCACGCCCAGGGCCCACAGCGTCTCGTCCAGGTCCTTCATGTAAGCGGCCACCCGGGGCCGGATGGCGCCGAAGTAGTGGTCCTCCAGCTCCTGGCCCTTGGGGGGCTTGGCGCCGAAGAGCGTCCGGTTGCAAAAGCGCAGATCCTCCCGCTTGGCGTACAGGGCCTTGTCCACCAGGAAATATTCCTGCTCCGCGCCCACCTGGGGGGTGACCCGCTTGGTCTCCGTGTCCCCGAACAGGCGCAGGATGCGGATGGCCTGGCGGCTCACCTCGTCCATGGAGCGCAGCAGGGGGGTCTTTTTGTCCAGCGCGTGGCCGGAATAGGAGCAGAACACGGTGGGGATGCACAGGCTCCCCTCCTTGATGAAGGCGAAGGAGGTGGGGTCCCAGGCGGTGTAGCCCCGGGCCTCAAAGGTGGCGCGCAGGCCGCCGGAGGGGAAGGAGGAGGCGTCCGGCTCGCCCCGGACCAGCTCCTTGCCGGAAAATTCCAGTAAGACCTTGCCGCCGCCGGCGGGGACGATGAAGCTGTCGTGCTTTTCGGCGGTGATGCCGGTCATGGGCTGGAACCAGTGGGTGAAATGGGTGGCGCCCTTTTCCACGGCCCACTGCTTCATGGAGTCCGCGATCTCATTGGCGGTGGAGATGTCCAGGGACGTGCCGTCTGTGATGCATTTTTTCCAGGCGTTGTAGGAAGCGGAGGAGCAGCGCTCCTTCATGGTGTCCTCATTGAAGACCATGCTTCCGAACAGCTCGGGAAGCTTTTTGGGTGTAGTCATACGGACCTTCCTCCTGTTATCAAGATCAGATATTCCTTATTCTAAATTATAGTATCATAAAATCAACGGAAGACAATAGGTAATACATCCATAATTTGAACGCCTCAGAAGCCGCTGGCACCGTAGTTTGCCAAAACGCGGGCGGAGGGGTCCGCCACGTCGCAGCCCGCCCACGCCTGGTTGGGCATCCAGAAGTCCCGGATCATCCGGGCCTGGCCGGGATAGTGCTTCTCAAAGAGCTCCCGGTACAGCAGGCTCTCCTTGGTGAAGGGCATGCGGTAGTCGTATTTCCGGCGGAGGCTCCGGAAGTCCTCGTCCGTATAGGTTTCCTCGGCGTAGGCCTTCAGATCGTCCACCATGGAGTGGCCCACCGCGTCGGAGAACGCGGCCTTCTGCCGCCAGAGGATGCTGTCCGGCAGCAGATGGTCCCCCTCAAAGGCGTGGCGCAGCAGATACTTTCCCATGCGGTAGGTGTTCAGCTTCAGCTTGGGGTCCACGCTCATGACATACCGGACCAGATCCAGGTCCCCGAAGGGCACCCGGGCCTCGATGGAGTTGGCGGAGATGCAGCGGTCCGCCCGCAGCACGTCGTACATGTGCAGTTCGTCCACCCGCTTTTTGGACTCCTGCTGGAAGGCGGCGGCGCTGGGGGCGAAGTCCGTGTACTTATAGCCGAACAGCTCGTCGCTGACCTCCCCGGTCAGCAGCACCCGCACGTCCGTCCGCTGGTGGATGGCCTTGCAGCAAAGGTACATGCCCAGGCTGGCCCGGATGGTGGTGATGTCCCAGGTGCCCAGGAGGGCGATGACCTCCTCCAGGGCCTCCAGCACCTGGGTCCGGGTCATGTGGATCTCCGTGTGGTCCGCGCCGATGAAGTCCGCCGCCTCCCTGGCGTATTTGAGGTCGATGGCGTCCTTTTCCATGCCGATGGCGAAGGTGCGGATGTGCCTGCCCAGCACGACGGCGCTGATGGCGCACACCAGGGAGGAGTCCAGTCCCCCGGAGAGCAGGAAGCCCAGGGGGGCGTCCGCGTCCAGGCGCTTATCCACCGCCGCGATGAGCTTGCCGCGGATCTGGCGGCAGACGGTCTCCAAATCGTCCCGGCGGTAGGTTTGGACGGAGGTGAGGTCCGTGTAGCGGACGAACCTGCCGTAGGCGTAGTAATGGCCGGGAGGGAAGGGGCATATCTCGTCGCACAGGCCCACCAGGTTCTTCGGCTCGCTGGCGAAGACGATGGCGCCGTCTTTGTCGCAGCCGTAATACAGCGGCCGGATGCCGAGGGGGTCCCGGGCGGCGATGAGGGAGTCCGTCATGGAGTCGTAGATGATGAGGGCGAACTCCGCGTCCAGCCGGGAAAACATGGAAAGGCCGTATTCCCGGAACAGGGGGAGGAGGATCTCGCAGTCGCTGCCGCTTTGGAAGTCGTACCGCTCGGAGAGCTTCCGCTTCAGGGAGCGGAAGCCGTAGATCTCGCCGTTGCACACCACATAGTCCCCGTCCAGCTCAAAGGGCTGCATGCCCGCCTCGCTGAGGCCCATGATGGCCAGCCGGTGAAAGCACAGCCAGCCCGAGGGCGTCTCGATGATCCGGGACATGTCCGGTCCCCGGGAGCGTGTCCGGTCAAAGTACCGGGAAAGCTCCTCCCCGGTGATGTTCTTCTTGGAAAAACCCATGATTGCGCACATAGTAAAAGCACCTCCGGATAATAAAAAACGCAGCTATATCCTAAAATTTTAGGACGAATAGCTGCTATCCGCGGTGCCACCTAATTTGCCGCTCCCGTGGGAGGGCCGCTTTCAAGGCTCCAACAAGCCCGTGTGATGTAACGATCACAACTCGTCGCACTTACCAACGGAAGACCCGCCTTCAGATTGCAGCTACGGAGTGTTCTTCGCGCAGATTCTTGGTGCGGGGTTCCCACTGTCTCCCGCTCACTGTGACGGAACGTCTGCGGTACTTTTCTCCATCAACGCCGTTGCCGGTGATTGAATTGATGTTTGGAGTTTATCACTGAGAACTCGCATCTGTCAATGTTGAAATGCACAAATTCAAATGCCTTTTTCGTGCATTTTTTCCGCCCGGGACAGGCGGACTCCACAAAAACCAACCAGGACGGCTGTTTCTCCAAAGAAAAACAGCCGTCCTGGTCCGTGTTACAGAAAGATCTCCGGCGTTTCCCCGGAGGCCTGGTCCAGCAGGGGCCGCACCCGGTCCAGCAGGGCGTCCACCTGCTCCGGGCAGCGGCCGATGTAGGCGGCGGGGTCCAGCACGGCGGCTATCTCCGCCTCCGTCATACAAAAAGCGGGCTCCGCCGCCAGACGGCCCAGAAGGTCGCAGGGCTCGCCCTCCTTCATCCGGGCCGTGGCGGCCATGGAGCAGGTGCGGATGATCTCGTGGAGCGCCTGGCGGTCCCCGCCCCGCTTCACCGCCTCCATCAGCAGGTTCTCCGTGGCGATGAAGGGCAGGTATTCCCGCACCGCGGCCTCCACCACCTTTTCGTTCACGCGGAGCCCGTCGGTGACGTTTTGGCTGAGGCGCAGGACCGCGTCGGCGCAGAGGAAGCCCTCGGGCATCGAAATGCGGCGGTTTGCGGAGTCGTCCAGGGTCCGTTCCAGCCACTGCGCGGCGGCGGTCATGGGGGCGTTCACGGCGTCCGCCATCAGATAGCGGCTCAAAGAGCAGATGCGCTCCGAGCGCATGGGGTTGCGCTTGTAGGCCATGGCGGAGGAGCCGATCTGGTTTTTCTCAAAGGGCTCCTCCACCTGCCGGTCGTGCTGGAGCAATCGGATGTCGCCTGCCATGCGGTAGCAGCTCTGGGCGATGGCGCTGAGACAGTTCAGAATGCGGCTGTCCACCTTCCGGGGATAGGTCTGGCCGCAGACGGGGAAGCAGGCGTCGAAGCCGAACTCCCCGGCGATCCGCCGGTTCATGGCGTCGATCTTCTCCCCGTCCCCGTCAAAGAGGTCCAGAAAGCTGGCCTCGGTGCCGGTGGTGCCCCGGCAGCCCAGGAATTTCAGGCTCCCCAGCACGAAGTCCAGCTCCTCCAGGTCCGCCAGCAGGTCCTGCATCCACAGGGCCGCCCGCTTGCCCACCGTCACAAGCTGGGCGGGCTGGTAGTGGGTGTAGCCCAGGGTGGGGAGGGCTTTGTACCGCTCCGCGAACCGGGACAGGTTGGCCAGCACCGCCAGCAGCTCCCCCCGCAGATACCGCAGGCCCTCCCGGTAGAGGATGAGGTCGGCGTTGTCGGTGACATAGCAGCTGGTGGCGCCCAGATGGATGATGCCCGCGGCGGAGGGGGCGGCCTTGCCGTAGACGTAGACATGGGCCATCACGTCGTGGCGGACCTCTTTTTCCCGGGCCGCCGCCGCCTCGAAGTCGATGTCGGTGAGGTGGGCCTCCAGCTCCGCCACCTGCTCCGCCGTCACGGGCAGGCCCAGGTCGTGCTCCGCCCGGGCCAGGGCCGTCCACAGCCTGCGCCAGGTTTGGACGCGCATGCCGGGGGAGAACAGGCGCAGCATGAAGGGGGAGGCGTACCGGGACGCCAGGGGGGATTCGTAGCGGTCGTTGGACATAAGAGCCATCTGCCTTTCCAAGAACAGTGTTGAAGAAGGGGCGGACGATCCACGGATCGCCCCAACGAGCGGGGGGCCGTTCCACCGTCCCCGTCCTTCGTCCCGCGCCCGCAGGCGCCGAGGAGGGGGGGAACCCGCGCTTCCCCCGTCCCTCGTCCCGCGCCCGCAGGCGCTGGGGAAGGGGGCTAGGGGGAACCCGCGGTTCCCCCAGTTCTTCCGCCCAAAGGCGGAAGAAGAAAATCCAATCATTTTCGGCAGGACATGCGCCTGCCGAAAATTCCTTGACCCAGCCGCCGGGGGCGGCGTTCACCAGTGACCGATGTCACTGGTGGTGGGGGAGGTCGAGGGGGAGCTTAGCTCCCCCTCGAAATTATCACCGGAGGATGATGGAATCCCGCTCCGGCCCCACGGACACATATCCGATGGGGCAGCCGATCTCCCGCTCCACATACTCCACATAAGCCCGGGCGGCCTCGGGCAGGTCCTCCCAGGCGCGGACGCCGGAGATGTCGCACTTCCAGCCCGGGAGGGAGGTCGTCACCGGCTTGGCCTTGGGCAGCAGGGCGGGGAAGGGGAACGCGTCGGTCTCCCTGCCGTCCAGCTCATAGCGGGCGCAGACGGGGATGCGGTCCAGGTAGCTCAGCACGTCCAGCTTGGTCAGGGCGATGGTGGTGGCGGCCTGGGTCTGCACGCCGTACCGGGTGGCCACCAGGTCGATGGGGCCCACCCGGCGGGGCCGTCCGGTCTTGGCGCCGTACTCGCCTCCGGCCTCCCGGAGCCGCGCCGCCTCCTCCCCGAACCACTCGCAGGTGAAGGGGCCCTCGCCCACGCAGGAGGAGTAGGCCTTCACCACGCCCACCACCCGGTCGATCCTGGCGGAGGGCAGGCCGGAGCCTACGGGGGCGTACGCCGCCACGGCGTTGGAGGAGGTGGTGTAGGGATAGATGCCGTAGTCCAGGTCCCGGAGCGCGCCGAGCTGGGCCTCAAACAAAATGTCCTTCCCCGCCGCCTGGGCGCCGCGCAGGAACGCGCCCGTGTCGCAGACGAAGGGCTTGATCTTCTCGCCGTAATCCGCCGCCCAGTCCAAAAGCCGCTCCATCGTCCAGGGCGCCGCGCCGTAGACCCGGGTCAGCGTCAGGTTCTTCCACTCCAGAAGGTCCTGAAGATGGGCCTTCAGATGCGCGGGATAGAGCAGCTCCCCCGCCATGACGGTCTTTTTCTGGTACTTGTCCGAGTAGAAGGGGGCGATGCCCTGCTTGGTGGAGCCGTACTTCTTGTCCGCCAGGCGCTGTTCCTCCAGGGCGTCCAGCTCCCGGTGCCAGGGCAGCAGCAGCGACGCCCGGTCGCTGATCTTCAGGTTTTCCGGCGTGATGGGCACGCCGTGGGCGGTGATGTCGGACAGCTCCGTCCAGAGGCTTTCGCAGTCCAGGGCCACGCCGTTGCCCAGGATGTTCACCACGCCCGGCCGGAAAACGCCGGAGGGCAGCAGGTGCAGGGCGAACTTTCCGAACTCGTTGACCACGGTGTGTCCGGCGTTGCCGCCGCCCTGATAGCGGACGACCACGTCGTAGTCCGCCGTGAGCAGGTCCACCATGCGGCCCTTGCCCTCGTCGCCCCAGTTGATGCCTACGATGGCGCAATTTGACATAAAAAAGCCTCCCGGTTTTGATTTGCGGAGCGGTCCGCCGGACCCGCGTTCCGGCGGGTCCGGCAAACCTTTGTCATTATATAGACAGCTTTTCCATTCGTAAAGCAGAAAATGATAATGCCGGATATTAATTTTGCTAATTGAAAGGTCCTGCTTGGGATGCTCTTCCCTTTTTGGCGGGATTATGGTATGATTTGACTCGAAAATGAGGGAGAGGGGTCGACCATGCATGACATCCATCGGTTTTGACAACCAAAAATACCTGACCACGCAATCCGCCCAGATCAAGGCGCGGATCGCCCAGTTCGGCGGGAAGCTGTACCTGGAGTTCGGCGGCAAGCTCTTTGACGACTACCACGCCGCCCGGGTGCTTCCGGGCTTTGAGCCGGACAGCAAGATCCGGATGCTCCAGCAGCTCAAGGACGAGGTGGAGGTCGTCATCGCCATCAACGCGGCGGACATCGAGAAAAACAAGGTCCGGGGGGATCTGGGCATCACCTACGACGACGACGTGCTGCGGCTCATCGACTGTTTCCGGGCGCTGGACCTGTACGTTGGCAGCGTGGTGATGACCCGGTACGACGGGCAGGCGGCGGCGGACGCGTTTTTAAAGCGCCTCACCGCCTTGGGCATCCGCTGCTACCGGCACTACACCATCGCGGGCTACCCCTCCGACGTCCCCCATATCGTGGGCGACGAGGGCCTGGGGAAAAACGATTATATCGAGACCAGCCGCTCCCTGGTGGTGGTGACGGCCCCCGGCCCCGGCAGCGGCAAAATGGCCACCTGCCTGAGCCAGCTCTACCACGACCACAAGCGGGGCATCACCGCCGGATACGCCAAGTTCGAGACCTTCCCGGTGTGGAACCTGCCGCTGCGGCATCCGGTGAACCTGGCCTATGAGGCCGCCACGGCGGATTTGAACGACGTGAACATGATCGACCCCTTCCACCTGGAGGCCTACGGGGTCACCGCCGTCAACTACAACCGGGACGTGGAGATCTTCCCGGTGCTGAGCGCCATTTTTGAAAAGATCCAGGGCAGCTCGCCCTACCGCTCCCCCACGGACATGGGGGTGAACATGGCGGGGAGCTGCATCGTGGACGACGAGGCGTGCTGCGCCGCCAGCCGGATGGAGATCCTGCGGCGGTATTACACCGCCTGCGCCGAGCGGCTCCAGGGCAAGAGCGGGGACGAGCCGGTGCGGAAGCTGGAGCTGCTGATGAAGCAGGGCGGCGTCACGCCGGAGATCTTCCCGGCGGTGTCGGCGGCGCTTTTGAAGGCGGAGACCACGGGCGGCCCCGCGGGGGCGATGATCCTGCCGGACGGGCGCATCGTCACCGGCAAGACCTCGGACACCCTGGGGGCGGCCTCGGCGCTGCTGCTGAACGCCATGAAAGCGGTGGGCGGCATCGGGGACCAGTTCGAGCTGATCGCCTCCCAGGTGCTGGAGCCGGTGTGCCGCTTAAAGACCCAGTATCTGGGCCATAAAAATCCCCGGCTCCACACGGACGAGGTGCTGATGGCCCTGGCGATCTCGGCGCTGACGAATCCTCTGGCGGAGGTGGCCCAGCAGCAGCTTCCAAAGCTCCGGAACTGCGACGCCCATTTTACGGTGGTCCTCTCCGACGTGGACGAGCGCCTGCTTCGAAGCCTCGGCATCAACGTGAGCTGCGAACCCCGGTATGAGACGAAAAAGCTCTACCATAAATGATTTCGGCGGGGGGCCGCCCTCCGGGGCGAGGATTGAAATGTAGCCGCCACCGTCATGGACAACCTGACTGACTGTCGCCCCCCTCACGGGGAGCGAGGGTTGAAATTGAAAAATGATATCC
>JAEXWS010000128.1 GCA_023406225.1 Bacillota bacterium
CTATTATTGTTAATTTTTTTGTTTAAATACACAATAGGAAAACGATTAACTCCTTATTCCTCTTGAACGCCGTCCTTTGGAGCAAAGAGCGCCTCCACCAGGCGGGGATCGCCATCGCGCTCTCCGATCAGGATCAAAAACTGATTTTCATCGATCACCGGGACGCCCAGCTCCTGTGCCTTGCGAAGCTTGGAACCGGCGGCTTCGCCGGCCACAACGCAGCCCGTCTTTTTGGAGACGGAACCGGAAACCTTGGCCCCCAGGGCCTCCAGCTTCTCCCCGGCCTCTTTTCTGGAGTAAACGGACAATTCCCCGGTAAGGACGAAGGTGATCCCGGCAAAGCGCATGTCCGTCTGCTCCGCCGTGCTCTCCATGTTCACTCCGGCGTCCTTCAGCCGCTGGATCAGGTCCTGGGACTGAGGCGCTGACAAATAGTCCACGATACACTGCGCGGTGACCGCGCCCACATCGTTGATTTCTGTCAGCTCCTCCGCGGTTGCGGCGGCTAGGGCGTCAATCGTTTTAAAATGTGCGGACAGAACTTTGGCGGCTTTTTCTCCCACCTGCCGGATCCCCAGGCCGAAAATCAGCCTGCTGAGATCATTGGACTTGGATTTTTCCAGAGCCTGGATCAGATTTTCGGCGGACTTTGCGCCCATGCGGTCCAGTTTCGCGATTTCATCAGCTTGCAGCGTATATAGGTCCGCCACATTGGCGATCAGCTCATTTGCAACCAGCTGCTGGACGACTGCCGGACCAAGGCCCTCGATATCCATGGCGTTCCGGCTGGCGAAATGGGTGATGTTCCGCAGGAGCTGCGCCGGGCATTCCGCTCCGGTGCAGCGGAGGGCCGCGCCGTCCTCATCCCGGCGCACAGGCGCGCCGCAGACCGGGCAAGCCTCCGGCAAAATATACGGCGCTGTCCCTTCCGGACGCCGGTCCAGGTCTACCTCCACGATCTCCGGAATGATCTCCCCCGCTTTTTGCACCACCACGGTATCACCGATCCGGATATCCTTCTCCGCGATATAATCCTGATTGTGCAGGGTCGCGTTGGTGACGGTGGTGCCTGCCAGACGCACCGGCGTCAGGATCGCCTTCGGCGTCAAAACGCCGGTGCGCCCCACCTGGACCACGATATCCAGCACCTTGGCGGGCTTTTTCTCAGGCGGATACTTGAAGGCCACTGCCCACTTGGGAAACTTGGCGGTGCTGCCCAGCTTTTCGCGGTCATTCAAGGAGTTTACCTTTACAACCGCGCCATCAATATCAAAGGGATACCGCATCCGCTCCTCGTTGATGCGGACGATCTCCTCCTGCAATGCATCAACGCCTGTCAGCGTGCAGTGCGGGATCACCTTGAACCGCTGAGCGGCCATATAGTCCAGGGTCTCCATATGTGTTGTGAAGGTCTTTCCCTCAGCCAGCTGCAGGTTGAATACCTGAATATCCAACTTCCGGGCGGCGCAGATCTTGGGGTCCAGCTGGCGCAGGGAACCGGCGGCGGCATTTCGGGGATTTGCCATCAGGGCCTCGCCCCGCAGCTCCCGCTGTTGGTTCAGCTCCTCAAATACCGCGCGGGACATATACACCTCTCCCCGGACAATGAGTCTTGGAAGCTTGTCCGGAAGCTGCATGGGGATAGCGCGGACGGTTCTGAGATTTTCTGTCACGTCCTCCCCTACCCGGCCGTCGCCCCGGGTGGCGCCACGGACAAAGACCCCGTCCCGGTACTCAAGCGCCACAGAGAGGCCATCCACTTTCGGCTCCACAGAAAAATCCACGGACCCACCCAGCGCCGCCTCCATCCGCTGAGAGAACTCCGCCACTTCTCCGGCGTCAAACACATCCTGAAGGCTTTCCAGCGGGACCTCGTGGGCATAGGGAGAAAAGCCGTCCAAGATCTTTCCGCCCACACGCTGGGTGGGAGAGTCCGGAGTGACTTCCTCCGGGTGCTCCGCTTCCAATTCCTCCAAACGGCGGTTCAGAAGATCGTATTCATAATCGTCGATGATAGGCGCATCCAGCACGTAATAGCGGTATCCGTGCTCGTTCAGCGTATCCCGGAGCTGTTTGATTTCCTCGCGGTAATCCATGGCGTCCTGCCTTTCGTATCAATCTTTGTTCAGGATGTAATCCTTTGCATCCATGTTATAATCGGTCGGCGTGGTGCTGAAATAGGTATAGCTGTCCGGCACCGAGCCTACGATCACCGTCTCCGCCACGATGAAGGAATTGGAGACCTTGGTGGCGGCGCTGAAGCCGGGCAGCAGGATGCTGACGTACACATCCACCGTCAAAATGATTTGGTGTTTGGTCTGGTTGATGCCGGCGGAGACAAATTCATTTTGAAAGTTTGCCTCCGAGGAACCCACCGACTCCATCCGCACGCTGATCCGCGGCCCGCGGCCCGCCAGCAGAGAAGCTCCCGTCAGCGTGCCGATGGGGATAGACAGCTCACGGGCGGAGACCTGGTCGATGCGTGTCAATATGGTGTCAAGTATTTGCGCTTGCAGGTGGTTGAACGCCGCCATATTGCTCTGCACGGCGGTTATTTTGCCGTCGTTGTCCTTCTCAAAGGACACCAGTCCGTCATACTGGATCTCTCCGCTTTCAATCGCCTCATAGACCGCCTCGGACACGATGCGGGTGACGGTGTTGGAGACCTTCGTGGTGGCAAGGCTCGCCAGAAGAGGGCGCATCTGCGCTGTGGCAATGAACGCCAGCGTCAGTGCGCCTACCAAAATCAGACAAGCCAGCGCCCGCAAAGCGATCCTCCGGTCCATGTGCTGACGGTAGAAAAAAAATCCCCGGCCCATTTCGCCACCCCCTCCCGCTATCCTATGCGGTGGAGGGTTGGCCATAGTATGCCCGTCGTTGAAAGGGGCTAAGCTTTGCCCGCTCCCCCGGCAAAAGGGCAGGCGCGGCTATCGCAGGAGCAGGCGGGTGCCGCAGCCGGGGCAGACCAGCGTCTCCCCCCGCAGATCGGCGCCCCGCCAGCAAAAGAGGCCGAAGCGGCCATAGCGGCAGTGTGGGCAGCAGGTTCCCCGGGTCAGAAAACAGCCCGCTGCGAGCAGAGGGACGGACGCCAGGAGCAGCCATAGTTTGAACGGTCGTGCGGGCAGGAAGAAAAGGGCCAGGCCGTCCACCGTCACAAACCAGGAGAACCAGCAGTCCAGCCGGATGGCGCGTTTACGGATGACCAGGGGCCTGCCCGTCTTTAGGGAGTAATCCATCGTCCTCTCCTCTCCGCCGTATGCCTCACTCCAGAGCGTTTACCAGCGTCTTGAACATGTTCCCCCGCTCCATGAAGTTTTGGAAACGGTCAAAGGAAGTGCTGGCGGGAGACAGCAGCACTACGTCGCCCGCAGCGGCCCGGCTGCGGGACAGGGAGACCGCCTCCTGGTAATCCGCCACGTCGATGATCTCCAGGCCCTCGTAATTTTCAGCCTGCTCGACAGCTTCACGAATGACTTGGGCCGTGGCGCCGCAGAGCAGCAGCAGCTTGACATGCCTGTTCACCTCCGGGCCAAGGGGCGCGTAGCTGATGCCTTTATCCTTACCGCCTGCGATGAGGATGACCTTATCCTGAAAGGCGTTCAGTCCCGCAATGGTCCGGCTGGGACTGGAGGCGATGGAATCGTTGTAATACCGGACGCCGTCCAGGGTCCGCACCAGCTCGATGCGGTGCTCCACACCGCCAAAGGAACGGGCAAACTCCCGAATGGTATCGTCCTCCACCAAGCCGTCCACCGCAGCGATGGCGGCAAGATAGTTTTCAATATTGTGAACGCCGGGGAGCTTGATATCGGAGACCTCCATGACCTGGCGCTCCCGGCCGCCGAGGCGGGCGATGACCGCCTGGCCGCGCAGGAACACGCCCTCTTCCAC